>NZ_DATCVQ010000638.1:0-27406 GCF_036566765.1 Streptomyces sp. | reverse complement strand
CGTCGCGCCGCGAGCAGCCCGGCGACGGTCACGGCCGCCGCGAGCGCGACGCCGGTGGGCCGGGTCAGCCCGGCGAGTACGGACAGGCCCGCCGCCCACGCCCAGCGGCCGTCGAGGACCGCGTACAGCCCCCAGGCGGCGAGCGCGGTGAACAGCGACTCGGTGTACCCCATCCACTGGACGACGGCCACCGGCAGCGCGCCCCACAGCACGGCGAGCACCGTGCCGGCGCGCCGCCCGTGCAGCCGGTCGCCGACCGCGAAGATCCCCCACGCGGCGACCAGCGAGCAGACCCCGGCGATCACCAGCGCCACGGAGGCGCGCGAGCCCGGGGTCACGGCCGCGACCGCCTTGATCAGGGCCGGGTAGAGAGGGAAGAACGCCAGGTTGTTCGCGTCCATCCGGCCGCCGAGCTCGTCCGCGTAGCCCTGGTCGGCGATCTGGAGGTACCACTCGGAGTCCCACGACGTGGCGAGGACGGGCCAGACGCCGTGCCCCTTGAGATGGGCCCAGCGGGCCAGTGCCAGCAGGCCCAGGAGACGTACCGCCAGATAGCCGAGCAGCGCGGGCGCGGCGTGCCGCAGGGTGCCGCGCACCCGCTCCGGCACCCCGCCGCCGGCCGGCGACGGCGGTCGGCGGGACGCGGGGACGGTGGGGCGGGCGGTCAGGACCGGGGGCACGGCGGCGGCTCCTGGGCTCGGCGGGCGCTCTGGGGGCACCCTGGCCCGGGCCACCTGTTCGGGTCACGGACCGCTACGTCGACTGCCGCAGCGAATTCACCCGTACGGGAAGGACGTATGCGCCCGCGCGGAAACGCCGGGTCCCGTACGGGAACGGCGGTGGGCCCGTACCGGAACGCGGTGGGCCCGTACCGGAACGGCCTTGGGCCCCTACGGGAACGGCGGTGGGCCCGTACGGAATCCGTTCCGTACGGGCCCACCGCCTTCCGCGAGGGTCAGATCCCGGCGGCCGCCGCCAGGTCCTTCTTGATCGCGTCCAGCACCTCGGCGCCCGTGGCGCGCGCCGCGGTCAGGTCGCTCGGGCCGCCGACCGGGACCACGACCTCCAGGTAGCACTTGAGCTTGGGCTCGGTGCCGCTGGGACGGACGATCACCCGGGCGTCGTACGCGCCCTCCAGGTAGTAGCGCAGGCCGTCGGTCGGCGGCAGCGCCTCGGAGCCCTTGGTGAGGTCCTCGGCGGTGACGACGGTCAGCCCGGCGAGCTGCTTCGGCGGGTTCTCGCGCAGCGCCGTCATGGCGTTCGCGATGACGGTCAGGTCCTCGACCCGCACCGACAGCTGGTCGGTGGCGTGCAGACCGTGCTCGACGGCCAGGTCGTCCAGCAGGTCCTGGAGCGTGCGGCCCTGCGCCTTGAGCACCGAGACCAGCTCGGTCACCAGGAGCGCGGCGGTGATGCCGTCCTTGTCGCGGACGCCCTCGGGGTCGACGCAGTAGCCCAGCGCCTCCTCGTAGCCGTACCGCAGGCCCTCCACGCGGGCGATCCACTTGAAGCCGGTGAGGGTCTCCTCGTAGCCGAGGCGGGCCGCCTTCGCGATCCGGCCGAGCAGCGAGGACGACACGATCGACTCGGCGAACACGCCCGTCGCGCCCTTGTGCACGAGGTGCGCCGCCAGCAGCGCGCCGACCTCGTCGCCGCGCAGCATCCGCCAGTCGCCGTTGTCCGGGACCGCGACGGCGCACCGGTCGGCGTCCGGGTCGTTCGCGATCACGACGTCCGGCCGGACCTCGCGGGCCTTCGCGAACGCCAGGTCCATGGCGCCCGGCTCCTCCGGGTTGGGGAACGCGACCGTCGGGAACGCCGGGTCGGGCTCGGCCTGTTCGGCGACGAGCACCGGGGTGGGGAAGCCGGCCCGGGCGAAGGCGGCGAGCACGACGTCCTTGCCGACGCCGTGCATGGCCGTGTAGACGACGTTCGCGGTGCGCGGGGACCCGTCGGTCAGGACGGCGTCGGTACGCGCCAGGTACGCCTCCAGGACCTCGTCCCCGAGGGTCTCCCAGCCGGCGACCGGGCGCGGCACGTCGGCGAGCGCGCGAACGGCCGCGATCTCGGCGGCGATCTCCGCGTCGGCGGGCGGCACGATCTGCGAGCCGTCGCCGAGGTAGACCTTGTAGCCGTTGTCGCGCGGCGGGTTGTGGCTCGCGGTCACCTCGACGCCGGCGACGGCGCCCAGGTGCCTTATGGCGTACGCGAGGACGGGCGTCGGCAGCGGGCGCGGCAGCACGGCGGCGCGCAGGCCGGCGCCGATCATGACGGCGGCGGTGTCGCGGGCGAAGTCTTCGGACTTGTAGCGGGCGTCGTACCCGACGACGACCAGGCCGCCCTCCTCCCCCTTCGCCTTGAGGTACGCGGCGAGGCCGGCGGCGGCGCGGATGACCACGGAGCGGTTCATCCGCATGGGGCCCGCGCCGAGCTCGCCGCGCAGGCCGGCGGTGCCGAACTGCAGAGTGCCGGAGAAGCGGGCGGCGAGCTCGTCCCGGTCGCCTGCCTCGATGAGCCCGGCGAGCTCCGCGCGGGTCTCGCTGTCGGGGTCCTCGGCGAGCCAGGCCTGCGCCTGCGCGAAGAGGTCGTCCTGCGTCGTCACGTTGGGTGCCTTTCGGGTACGGGGCGGGTGGGTGCGGGGCCTGCGGGGGCCGCTGCGCGGAGCTGTTCCCCACCCCGCCCCTTCCCGAACCGGGGGCTCCGCCCCCGAACCCCCGCGCCTCACGGCCGCAGGCCGTACGGGTGCCTGGGGGCTTGCCCCCGGTTTCGGGAAGGGGCGGGGTGGAGGAAGAGCCCCGCGCAGCGGGTCGGCCCTAGATGCGCTCGAGGACGCGCGTCAGGAGCTCGCCCATGCGCGCCGCCGAGTCGCGGCCCGCCTGGAGGACTTCCTCGTGGTTCAGCGGCTCGCCCGAGAGCCCCGCCGCCAGGTTGGTGACCAGGGAGATGCCCAGGACCTCGGCGCCGGCCTCGCGGGCCGCGATCGCCTCGAGGACGGTGGACATGCCGACGAGGTCGCCGCCGAGCACGCGGACCATGTTGATCTCGGCCGGAGTCTCGTAGTGCGGGCCGGGGAACTGGACGTACACACCCTCCTCCAGCGTCTCGTCGACCTCCTTGCACAGCGCCCGCAGCCGCGGCGAGTACAGGTCCGTGAGGTCCACGAAGTTCGCGCCGACGATCGGCGAGGCGGCCGTCAGGTTGAGGTGGTCACTGATCAGGACCGGCTGGCCCGGACGCATGCCCTCGCGCAGGCCGCCACAGCCGTTGGTCAGCACGACGGTCTTGCAGCCGGCCGCGACGGCGGTGCGCACCCCGTGGGCGACGGAGGCGACGCCCCGGCCCTCGTAGAAGTGGGTGCGGCCCAGGAAGACCAGCGCGCGCTTCTCACCGATCTTGTACGAGCGGACCTTGCCGCCGTGGCCCTCGACGGCCGGCGGCGGGAAGCCGGGCAGCTCGGTGACCGGGAACTCGGCCTCGGGCGCGCCGAGCGCGTCGACGGCCGGCGCCCAGCCGGAACCCATGACCAGCGCGACGTCGTGGTGGTCGACTCCGGTCAGCTCGCGAAGGCGCGTGGCCGCGGCCTCGGCGGCCTCGTACGGGGTGGCAGTTGCGTTCACTGAGTCTCTCGCCTCGGGGAGGGAAGTCCGAGGGGAGCCCCGGACGGTTTCATACGCGAAGAAGCGTAGCCGGAGATTGCCTACGCGCGTAGATGACGATGCTGACGGACATGCGATCGTTGTCTTGTCGTTTCCGACGAACGGAGTGCTCCGTTTCACATGTCGTTCCCCACGGACGACCGGAGGCGGGTCAGCACGGACGCTTGCGCAACTCCATCACGTAGTCGTGCGGAGCGCCCGCCGACTCCGCGGCGTCCGCGATCTCGCCCAGGTAGCGGGCGGAGGGCAGCCCGCCCTCGTACGCGTTCAGCACGTACAGCCAGGCCGGCTCCTCGCCGTCCAGCGTGTCGACGCGCACCCGCATGCGCCGGTAGACGTCCATGCCGACGCCCTCCCAGCGGTCCATCGAGTCCTCGTCCATCGGGGCGATGTCGTACAGCGCGACGAACACCTGGTGGCGCGGGGCCTCCACGATCGTGGCCAGCGCGCCTTCCCAGCCCATGTGCTCGCCCCCGAACGTCAGCCGCCAGCCGTTCAGCCAGCCGGTGCCGCGCAGCGGGGAGTGCGGGGCGCGGCGGGTCATGAGCCGCGGGTCGAGGTTGCCGGCGTACGCGGCGTAGAGCGACATGGGACCGAGGGTACGGGAGGGGTCGGGGTGCCTGCCGTACGCAGAGGTGAGCGCCGTATGGAGGCCCCGGCGCGAGGCGGGCCCCCGCGTGCGGGAGAATGGGGTACGCACTTGAAGCGTGCGGGACAATGGCGTACGCACTGCACCCCAGCGGGGGGACACCCCGGCAAACGAGAGCGCGAGGCGTAGATCCCAGTGACCCGGATCGTGATCATCGGCGGCGGACCCGGCGGATACGAGGCGGCCCTGGTGGGCGCCCAACTCGGCGCGGAGGTGACCGTCGTCGACTGCGACGGGCTCGGCGGCGCGTCCGTCCTGACCGACTGCGTCCCCTCGAAGACCCTGATCGCGACCGCCGAGGTGATGACCACCTTCGACTCCTCGTACGAGGAGCTCGGCATCATCGTCGCGGACGACACCCCGCACATCGAGCAGGCCGCCCGCGTGGTCGGCGTGGACCTCGGCAAGGTCAACCGCCGAGTGAAGCGGCTCGCGCTCGCCCAGTCGCACGACATCACCGCCTCCGTGACCCGGGCCGGCGCCCGGGTGCTGCGCGGCCGCGGCCGGCTGTCCGGCCGGCAGGACGTGGACGGCTCCCGCCAGGTGATCGTCACCGCCGCCGACGGGACCGAGGAGACGCTGACCGCGGACGCCGTGCTGATCGCCACCGGCGGCCACCCGCGCGAGGTGCCGGACGCCAAGCCGGACGGCGAGCGGATCCTGAACTGGACCCAGGTCTACGACCTGAAGGAGCTCCCCGAGGAGCTCATCGTGGTCGGCTCCGGCGTCACCGGCGCCGAGTTCGCCGGCGCGTACCAGGCGCTCGGCTCCCGCGTCACCCTCGTCTCCTCCCGCGACCGCGTGCTGCCGGGCGAGGACCCGGACGCCGCAGCGGTCCTGGAGGACGTCTTCCGCCGCCGCGGCATGAACGTCATGGCCCGCTCCCGCGCCGCCGCCGCCAAGCGGGTCGGCGACCGGGTCGAGGTCACCCTGGACGACGGCCGGGTCATCTCCGGCACGCACTGCCTGATGGCCGTCGGCGCCATCCCGAACTCGGCCGGAATGGGTCTGGAGGAGGCCGGGATCAAGCTGAAGGATTCCGGTCACATCTGGACCGATCGGGTCTCCCGCACCACCGCCCCGGGCGTGTACGCCGCCGGCGACGTCACCGGCGTGTTCGCACTCGCATCGGTCGCCGCGATGCAGGGCCGGATCGCGATGTACCACTTCCTCGGCGACGCGGTGGCCCCGCTGAACCTGAAGACGGTCTCCTCGAACGTCTTCACCGACCCGGAGATCGCCACGGTCGGCTACACGCAGGCCGACGTGGACGCGGGCCTGATCGAGGCCCGGGTCGTCAAGCTCCCGCTGCTCCGCAACCCGCGCGCCAAGATGCAGGGCATCCGGGACGGCTTCGTCAAGATCTTCTGCCGCCCCGGCACCGGCATCGTGGTCGGCGGCTGCGTCGTCGCCCCGCGCGCGAGCGAACTGATCCATCCGATCTCGATCGCGGTCGACAACAATCTGACCGTCGAACAGATCGCAAACGCTTTCACCGTGTACCCCTCCCTGTCGGGCTCGATCGCGGAAGTGGCACGGCAGCTCCACACCCGGAAGGCCACGGGCGAGGCCTGACCTGCGAAGCCGGTCGTTCCCGGCACGCAAACCCCGGCAAGTGCGTACAAGTGCGGGGCCCCCTATACCACTTGGAGGCCCCGCTTGTGCGCATCTTCTGCATTTCGGCCCATTGCGCTGAAAAGTATCGGCCGCGCAGGTTACTGTCAGTTTTGTGTTCGCTGCAGAACGTCGTCAGTTGATCCTCGAAATGGTGCGAGCCAACGGAGCCGTGTCGCTCCGTGAGCTCGCCCGCGTCGTCCAGACCTCCGAAGTGACCGTACGGCGTGACGTGCGGGCGCTGGAGGCAGAAGGACTCCTCGACCGCCGGCACGGCGGTGCGGTGCTTCCGGGCGGATTCACCCGGGAGTCCGGTTTCCCGCAGAAATCCCATCTCGCCACCGCGGAGAAGACGGCCATCGCCGATCTCGCCGCGAGCCTCGTCGAAGAGGGCGAGGCGATCGTCGTCGGCGCGGGGACGACCACGCAGGAGCTCGCCCGGCGGCTCGCCCGGGTGCCCGGCCTGACCGTCGTCACCAACTCGCTGCTCGTCGCCCAGGCGCTGGCCCATGCCAACCGGGTCGAGGTCGTCATGACCGGCGGCACCCTCCGCGGCTCCAACTACGCGCTGGTGGGCAGCGGGGCCGAGCAGTCGCTCCAGGGGCTCCGGGTCTCCCGGGCCTTCCTGTCCGGGAGCGGGCTGACCGCCGAGCGCGGCCTGTCCACGTCCAACATGCTCTCCGCGAGCGTGGACCGGGCGCTGGTGCAGGCGGCGGCGGAGGTCGTGGTCCTGGCCGACCACACCAAGCTCGGCACCGACACCATGTTCCAGACCGTGCCCACGGACGTCATCACCCGTCTGGTCACCGACGAGCCCCCGCTGCACGACGACCGGGCCGCCACCGAGCTCCAGGCGCTGGCCGACCAGGGCGTGCAGATCACGGTCGCCGGAGCCGCCGGCAGCGACGCCGTACCGCCGGGCCGGCCGCCGCGCAGGGACGTTCCGCTGCCGGGGCAGCGGGCGGCGGCCGCCCGTCACGCGGGCGGCCAACTCCGCAGCGCAGCGGCCGCGTTGGCCGCGGAGCAGGTGCCGCAGGACCGGGCCAGGGTGGCCGACCTCCGTCGTCGCTGACGGAACCGTCACTGCCCGTCAGACCTGCACGCCGCGCAACGTCAGGGTCAGCAGCCGGTCCGCCAACTCCGCGTCCGCCGGGTCCTGTTCGGCCGCGAGCGCGATCGCGTTGGTGAGCTGCATCAGATCGCCGATCGACACGTCTCCGCGTACCGTGCCCGCTTCCTGCGCCCTGACGAGCAGCCGCTCGCCCGCCGTGCGCAACGGCGTACTGCACTGCGCGAGCGCCGAACTCTCGTCGTGGGACGCCGACATGAGCGCCCGCGCCAGCCCCCGGTACGCGCCCGCGTGCGCGACCACCGCGCGCAGCCAGTCCACCAGCGCCCTGCACGGATCGTCCGCCTCCGCCAGCTCGCCGGAACGGCGCAGCAGGGCCGCCAGCGCGTCCTGGAAGACCGCGCTGAGCAGCGCAGGCCGGTTCGGGAAGTGCCGGTACAGCGTGCCGATGCCGACCCCCGCCCGGCGCGCCACGTCCTCCAGGGAGGCGTCCGCGCCGCGCTCGGCGAAGGCAGCACGGGCGGCATCGAGCAGCCGGTCGTGGTTGCGACGCGCGTCGGCGCGCATGGCGGGACTCCTCGGGTGGGCGAAGGGCCCGCAGGCGGTGCGCCTGCGGGCCCTTCCCAGCGTACGAACTGTGCGCGGGTGTCAGTCCTTGATCTCGCAGATCGGAGCGCCCGAGCTGACCGAGGCGCCGACCTCGGCGGACAGGCCCTTGATCGTGCCGGAGCGGTGCGCGTTCAGCGGCTGCTCCATCTTCATGGCCTCCAGGACGACGATCAGGTCGCCCTCCTTGACCTCCTGGCCCTCCTCGACGGCCACCTTCACGATGGTGCCCTGCATCGGGGAGGCGAGGGTGTCGCCGGAGGCGGTCGGGCCGGACTTCTTCGCGGCGCGGCGCTTCGGCTTCGCGCCGGCGGCCAGGCCGGTCCGGGCGAGCGTCATGCCCAGCGAGGACGGCAGGGAGACCTCGAGGCGCTTGCCGCCGACCTCGACCACGATGGTCTCGCGGCCGGACTCGTCCTCGTCGGCCTCGGCGCCCGCCGGGGCGAAGGGCTTGATCTCGTTGACGAACTCGGTCTCGATCCATCGGGTGTGGACCGTGAACGGGTCGGCGTTGAACGCCGGGTCGACCACGACCGCCTGGTGGAACGGGATGGCCGTGGCCATGCCCTCCACCTTGAACTCGGCGAGCGCGCGGGCGGCGCGCTGCAGCGCCTGCTTGCGGGTCGCGCCGGTGACGATCAGCTTGGCGAGCAGGGAGTCCCAGGCCGGGCCGATGACCGAGCCGGACTCCACGCCCGCGTCGAGGCGGACGCCGGGGCCGGTCGGCGGGGCGAAGAGGGTGACGGTGCCGGGGGCCGGGAGGAAGTTGCGGCCCGGGTCCTCGCCGTTGATGCGGAACTCGAAGGAGTGGCCGCGGATCTCCGGGTCGCCGTAGCCGAGCTCCTCGCCGTCGGCGATGCGGAACATCTCGCGGACCAGGTCGATGCCGGTGACCTCCTCGGTCACCGGGTGCTCGACCTGGAGGCGGGTGTTGACCTCCAGGAAGGAGATCGTGCCGTCGGTGCCGACCAGGAACTCGACCGTGCCGGCGCCGACGTAGCCAGCCTCCTTCAGGATCGCCTTGGACGCCGCGTACAGCTCCGCGTTCTGCGCCTCGGAGAGGAACGGCGCGGGGGCCTCCTCGACGAGCTTCTGGTGGCGGCGCTGCAGCGAGCAGTCACGGGTGGAGACGACGACCACGTTGCCGTGCGAGTCGGCCAGGCACTGGGTCTCGACGTGGCGCGGCTTGTCGAGGTAGCGCTCGACGAAGCACTCGCCGCGACCGAAGGCGGCGACCGCCTCGCGGACGGCGGACTCGTACAGCTCCGGCACCTCTTCGAGGGTGCGGGCGACCTTCAGGCCGCGACCGCCGCCGCCGAAGGCGGCCTTGATCGCGATCGGCAGGCCGTGCTCCTGGGCGAACGCGACGACCTCGTCGGCGCCGGAGACCGGGTCCGGGGTGCCGGCGACGAGCGGGGCGCCCGCGCGCTGGGCGATGTGACGGGCGGCCACCTTGTCGCCGAGGTCGCGGATGGCCTGCGGCGGCGGGCCGATCCAGGTCAGGCCGGCGTCGAGCACGGCTTGGGCGAAGTCGGCGTTCTCGGAGAGGAAGCCGTACCCCGGGTGGATCGCGTCCGCTCCCGAGTCCTTCGCGGCCTGCAGCACCTTGGCCATGTCCAGGTAGCTGGCGGCCGGGGTGTCACCGCCCAGGGCGAACGCCTCGTCGGCCGCGCGGACGTGCAGGGCGTCCCGGTCCGGATCGGCGTAGACGGCTACGCTGGCGATCCCGGCGTCCCGGCAGGCCCGGGCGACGCGGACAGCGATTTCGCCACGGTTGGCGATGAGCACCTTGCGCACGATGGCTCCCTCCTTGCTGATTTTCCCGGGGACCACCCCCGGACCCCCGGCCGGATCCACCCGAGCCGGAGCGCTCGACGGGGCACCGTGCCGATGTCTTCCCGAAACATGCTGAGTTTAGGGACTGCCGACACGGCACTTCGAGCCGTCCCCTATGGTGAGCTTTCCCACACGGAGAGTCACTCGAGTCTTGCTCGGGTCGTGAAATCCCTTGTCGCACCACGGTACGCACGGATCCTGTACGGCACAGTAGCTCCGAGGTGTGGCGCAGGTCTCTGTTCGGGCGACCAGTCGCCGATCCCGTTTCTTTGTGGAGTCCCTACGAATGGCCCAATGATTCTTTGCCGTTCTCCAGGGCTGCACGGACCCTTGTCCGACGGTTTACCGCTCAGTAGCCTTCGCGCTGTCGAACGTACTAGTGGTAACAGCCGTTTTTCAGGGGGTGGCCCAGGTGGCCCGCAGACCGATAGCGATCGTGGCCGCGCTGGTGCTTCTGATGGAGGCGGTCGGCATCGTCGTTCTCAATGCCGTGATGGCCCGCTTCGTCGAGATCCAGTCGATGTCCCTGGACGGCCTCGACCCGGACGCGATGGTGACTGGTACATGGGCCCTCGGCATCGTCTCGGGAGTCCTGCTGGCCCTGTGCGCGACCGTCGCCCTGATCGCCGCCGTCCGCGACCGCCGCCCGGGCCGCGCCGGCCGCGCCCTCCTGATCGGCTGCGCGGTGATCCACGGCATCCTCGGCGCGGTGACGGTGGGCCTGGTCGGCTGGGGCGCGTTCGCGTTCATGATGGTGGTGCTCGGCCTGATCGTGCTGACGCTGGTCGCCTACGGCCAGGAGGAGACCCCCGCGCCTGCGGCGGAGGGCGAGCCGACTCCCGCGTGACGTTCCGTCACGTCCACAGGTCGGTGATCGAGACGCCCAGCTTCTGCAGCAGGGTGCGGAGCAGCGGCAGCGAGAGGCCGATGACGTTGCCCGGGTCGCCGTCGATGCCCTCGATGAAGGGGGCCGAGCGGCCGTCCAGGGTGAACGCGCCCGCGACGTGCAGCGGTTCGCCGGAGGCGACGTACGCGGCGATCTCGGCGTCGGTCGGCTCGCCGAAGCGGACCAGGGTGGAGGCGGTGGCGGACTCGTACCGCTTGGCCGCGGTGTCGTACACGCAGTGGCCGGTCTGAAGGATGCCCACCCGGCCGCGCATGTTCTTCCAGCGGGCCGTGGCCTCTTCGGCGTCCTTGGGCTTGCCCAGGGCCTGCTTGTCGAGCTCCAGGACGGAGTCGCAGCCGATCACCAGCGCCCCGAAGGCCTCCGGGCGGGCGGCGACGTGGGCGGCCTTCGCCTCGGCCAGAGCGAGGGCGAGCTCGGCGGGCGTCGGGGCGACGACCTTGTCCTCGTCCACGCCGCTGACGATCACTTCGGGGGAGAGCCCGGCCTGCTTGAGCAGCCCGAGGCGGGCGGGGGAGGCGGAGGCGAGCACGAGCCGGCGGCGATCAGCAGTCATGGCAGCAGCCTAACGATCCGGGCGTGCTCTGCCATGGTGATCGGATGCTCCCGGCCCTCCGGGCTTTCAGCGGATGCCCGCCGCGAACATCGCCACCAGCATCGCCAGGGCCAGCAGGAAGCCCGCGCGGCGCAGCATCGCCTGCATGTCGCGCATTTCCTTCGGCGGCTCGTTCTTCGGGTCGGACCAGAGCATGCCTTCGATCCTGCGCGTGGGGCGGGCGGTGCGCCTGAGTACTCGTACTCAAGCGCACCGTGCCGAAGGACTAGTCACCCCTCCGGGCGCGTCGCGAGGACGCCCGCCCGGGCCGCCGCGAGGGCCGCGTCCACAGCGCGGTCCGCGTCGGCCGGGGTCAGCGGCTCGCGGCTGATCATGAAGCGGTAGTAGAGCGGCGCCGAGATCGCGCGCAGCACCTCCAGCGCGTCCGTGTCCCGGTCCAGCTCGCCGCGTTCGCCCGCGCGGACGACCACCGGGGCCCACTCCGTCAGGCGGGCCCGGTAGAAGCCCCGCAGTGCGTCCGCGCACTCTTCGTCGCAGGCCGCGGCGGCGATCACCGCGCGGAAGACGGCGGCCATCCGGGGGTCGGTGAGGGTCTTCAGGACCAGTGCGCCGTTGGCCCGCAGATCGCCCTCGAGGGTTCCGGTGTCGGCGGACGGCAGCGACCGGTCGGCCATGTCGTGCAAGAGGTCGGTGACCAGCCCGACCGGGGACCCCCAGCGGCGGTAGACGGTCGTCTTGCCGACGCCTGCGGCCGCCGCGACCTGGTCCATGTTCAGCGCGTGGAAGCCGGTGGCCGCCAGCGCGTCCTCGGTCGCCTCCAGGACCGCGGCGCGCACCTTCGCGGTGCGGCCGCCGGGGCGCACGGTGCCGGGCACGGCCGGCTGGCTCTCGCTCAAACGGGTCTCCTGTTCCATTAACGCGGCTTGCTCTGCTACTGTCACCGACATCTTAACGGAACCGACATCCCATTAAGAGGTCTCGCTCATGGTTGCCCTCGAAAGCCCCGCCGTCTCCGCCCCCGCCCCCAAGGCATCCGCGCCTTCCGCCTCGGCCCGGATGGACGGGCGCATGCGGCTCGTCCTCGTCGTCCTCCTCGTCGCCCAGTTCATGCTGGCCGTCGACTTCTCGATCCTTAACGTCGCGCTGCCCGTCATCGGCCAGGGACTCGGCTTCTCCCTGGCGAACCTCCAGTGGATCGCGACCGCCTTCGCCCTCGCCGCCGCCGGATTCACGCTCCTGTTCGGGCGGGTCGCCGACATCGTCGGCCGCCGGCGGCTCTTCCTCGGCGGCATGGCCCTGCTCGGGCTCTCCTCCCTCGTCGGCGGCCTCGCCACCGGCCCCGAGATGCTCATGGCCGCCCGCGTCGCCCAGGGCCTCGCCACCGCCGCCGTCACCCCCGCCGGGCTGTCCCTGCTCACCTCCGCCTTCCCCGAGGGCCCCCTGCGCGACAAGGCCCTCGGCCTCAACGGGGCGCTGATGTCCGCCGGGTTCACCACCGGCGCGGTCCTCGGCGGCGTCCTCACCGACCTGCTCTCCTGGCGCTGGGCGTTCTTCGTCAACGTCCCCGTCGCCCTCGCCGTCCTCCTCGTCGCCCCCGCCGTCCTCAAGGAGAGCCGCCCGGCCGTCCGGCCCCGGCTCGACGTCCCCGGGGCCGTCACCGTCACCGGCGGCCTGCTCGCCCTGGTCTACGGCCTGACCGTCGCCGGCGAGCACGGCTGGACCGCCCCCGCCGCGCTGCTCCCGCTCGCCGTCGGCGCGGCGCTCCTGGTCGCCTTCGTGCTCGTCGAGCGGCGCGCCGCCTCGCCCCTCGTCCCGGTACGGATCCTCACCCGCCGCACCGTGGTCTGGGGCAACCTCGCCGGGCTCGTCGCCTTCGTCACCGAGACCTCGCTGGTCTTCCTGATGACGCTGCATCTCCAGGACGTCCTCGGCTTCTCGCCGCTCGCCGCCGGGCTCTCCTTCGGCGTCCTCGGCGCCGGCACCGTCCTCGGCGGGGTGTACGCGTCCCGGTTCATCGGCCGCTTCTCGGCGCGCACCGCCCTCGTCGCCGGCGGGCTGCTCCAGGCCGCCGCCACCGTCTCGCTCGTCGCCCTCGGCGACGACCGCAGCGGGCTCTGGCTGCTGCTCGCCGCCACCTTCGTCGGCGGCGTCGGCAACATGCTGGCCATCGTCGGCTTCATGGTCACCGCCACCTCCGGCCTGCCCGACGCCGAGCAGGGCATGGCGACCGGCCTCGCCACCATGACCCAGCAGATCGGCATCACCATGGGCACGCCGATCATGAGCGCGGTGGTCGTCACCTCCGCCACCCTGCACGCCGGGATCGGTCTCGCGGTCCTGGTCAACGCGGCGATCGTGTTGGCCGGCGCGATCCTGTCGGGGCTCTTCCTGCGCAAGGTTTGAGCGCGGCACAGGCGCAGAAGGCAGACATGCGAAAGGCCGGACCTCCCGCACAAGAGGCCCGGCCTTTCCTTCTGTACGTACGCGACGCCCAAACCGGCGTACGTGACGCCTAAACCGGCCAGTACGACCGCGCCCACGAGCGCGGGCCCGGCGACCGGCGCACCCCGCGCGCGATCCGCGACGGGTCCGACCAGCCCTGGGGGGCCTCCGGGCCGCCGCCGTCGGGCGCGGACGCCGACGCCGCGGCCCGGGCCTGAACCACCGCCAGTGCGGCGGCCAGCTCCTCCGGGGTCGGATTTCCTCGAACGACCTTGATCACAGCGGCTCCTTCCGTGCTGCTCGTGCGGGCGACCTAGAGCGGGATGTTGCCGTGCTTCTTCGGAGGCAGGGATTCCCGCTTCGTACGCAGCTGACGCAGCCCCTTGACGATCTGCGGGCGGGTCTCGGACGGCAGGATCACCCCGTCGATGTAGCCGCGCTCGGCGGCGACGTACGGGTTGAGGAGGGTGTCCTCGTACTCCTGGATCAGCCGGGTGCGGACCGCCTCGACGTCCTCGCCGTTCGCCTCCGCCTCGGCCAGGGTGCGGCGGTGCAGGATGTTGACCGCGCCCTGCGCGCCCATCACCGCGATCTGCGCGGTCGGCCAGGCCAGGTTCAGGTCCGCGCCCAGGTGCTTGGAGCCCATGACGTCGTACGCGCCGCCGAAGGCCTTGCGGGTGATGACCGTGATCAGCGGGACGGTGGCCTCGGCGTACGCGTAGATCAGCTTCGCGCCGCGCCGGATGATGCCGCCGTACTCCTGGTCCACGCCCGGCAGGAAGCCCGGCACGTCGACGAAGGTGATGACCGGGACGTTGAAGGCGTCGCAGGTGCGGACGAACCGCGCGGCCTTCTCGCTCGCGTTGATGTCCAGGCAGCCGGCGAACTGCATCGGCTGGTTGGCCACGATGCCGACCGGGAAGCCCTCGACCCGGCCGAAGCCGGTCAGGATGTTCGGCGCGAACAGCGCCTGCGTCTCCAGGAACTCGCCGTCGTCGAGGACGTGCTCGATGACCGCGTGCATGTCGTACGGCTGGTTCGCCGAGTCCGGGATCAGCGTGTCCAGCTCGCGGTCCTCGTCCGTCGCCTCGGTCTCGGCGACCTCCGGGAAGGCCGGCGGCTCGGACAGATTGTTCGAAGGCAGGTACGAGAGCAGCGACTTGACGTACTCGATCGCGTCCTTCTCGTCGCCCGACATGTGGTGCGCGACACCGGAGGTGGTGTTGTGCGTCCGCGCGCCGCCCAGCTCCTCGAAGCCGACGTCCTCGCCGGTCACCGTCTTGATGACGTCCGGTCCGGTGATGAACATGTGCGAGGTCTGGTCCACCATCACCGTGAAGTCGGTGATCGCGGGGGAGTACACCGCGCCGCCCGCGCAGGGGCCGACGATCAGCGAGATCTGCGGGATGACGCCCGAGGCGTGCGTGTTGCGGCGGAAGATCTCGCCGTACATGCCGAGGGCCATGACGCCCTCCTGGATCCGCGCGCCGCCCGAGTCGTTGATCCCGACCACCGGGCAGCCGGTCTTCAGCGCGAAGTCCATCACCTTCATGATCTTCTGGCCGAAGACCTCGCCGAGCGCGCCGCCGAAGACCGTGAAGTCCTGCGAGAACACCGCGACCGGCCGGCCGTCGACGGTGCCGTAGCCGGTCACCACGCCGTCGCCGTACGGCTTGTTCTTCTCCAGGCCGAAGTTGGTGGACCGGTGCCGGGCCAGCTCGTCCAGCTCGACGAAGGAGCCCTCGTCCAGGAGCAGGTCGATCCGCTCACGGGCGGTCAACTTCCCCTTCGCGTGCTGCTTCTCGACGGCGCGCTCGGACCCCGCGTGCGTGGCCTCGTCGATGCGGCGCTGCAGGTCCGCGATCTTTCCTGCGGTCGTGTGAATGTCGATCTCGTGGTGCGCTGCCGGCTCGGACATCGGGATGCGGCTCCCTGCCTGGTCACGGGGGGTTCGTTGACTACGAATGGGCTACTGCTGGCCTACTGACCCGTAGCGTAGTGGCGGGGATACGGTTCGGCAGTGCGGCGTTTGCCACACCTAGGCTGCCTTGCATGACGCCTCCCATTGGTTCAGGCGACGCGCCCGAAGGCGCGTCCGACGGACGCTGGTCCGACCTCGAACGACCGCCGCTCAACGGCCCCGCGCTCAGCCGTGGCCTGGTCACGCCCGGCGGCCTGTGGACCGCCCTCGACGTCGTGCCCACGACCGGCTCCACCAACTCCGATCTGGCCGCCCGGGCCGACGAGCTGCCCGAGGGCACGGTGCTCGTCGCCGAGGAGCAGACCTCGGGCCGCGGCCGCCTCGACCGCTCCTGGGTCGCGCCCGCGCGCTCCGGGCTGTTCGTCTCGGTGCTGCTCAAGCCGGGCGTGCCGGTGGAGCGCTGGGGCTGGCTGCCGCTGCTCACCGGAGTCGCGGCGGCGACCGGGCTGTCCCGCGCCGCAGGCACGGACCTCTCCCTCAAGTGGCCCAACGACCTGCTGGTGAAGGTCGGCGGCGAGGAGCGGAAGACCGGCGGGATCCTCGCGGAGCGGGCCGGGAAGGACGCGGTCGTCGTCGGGCTCGGCATCAACGTGACGCTGCGCGAGGACGAGCTGCCGGTGCCGGCCGCCGGTTCGCTGCTGCTCGCCGACGCGATCTCCACCGACCGGGACACGCTGCTGCGGGCCGTCCTGCGGTCCCTGGAGCAGTGGTACGGGGACTGGCGCACCGCCGGCGGCGACCCGGAGGCCTCCGGCCTGCGCGCCGCGTACGAGGCGAACTGCGCGACCCTCGGGCACCGGGTGCGGGCCGAGCTGCCCGGCGAGCGCCTCCTGGAGGGCGACGCGGTCCGCCTGGACGAGGACGGGCGGCTGGTCGTCGAGACGGAGGGCGGCGGCGTGGAGGCGGTCGGCGCGGGCGACATCGTGCACGTACGGGCGGAGTCTTAGTCCACGTACGGGCGGGGGCGCGGTCCTCGTACGGGCGGGGCGCGGTCCTCGTACGGGCGGCGCGCGGTCCTCGTACGGGCGGCGCCTTCGCGTCCCCGTGCCCGTCGCGGGCATGGGTTCTACCCGTCCGCGCGCATTCCCACGACGGGATACGGCGTGAGCCAGCACACACCTGTCGTATCGTGGAGCGCGATCCAGGCGACAGATCGGCAGGGCAGTGGGCAGGGAACGGGCAGGAGGCGGCCGGTGACCGTCGACGACGCGAATACGGGCGGCGGGGGCGGTCAGCCCACCCACCCCACCCCCCACCATGTCGTCGACCACACGGTTGAGCCGACCGACGACCCCCTGGCGATCCGCCTCGAACAGCTCATCCTGGGCGCGGACCGGCGCTACACGCCCTTCCAGGCGGCCCGTACCGCCGGCGTCTCCATGGAGCTCGCCTCGCGCTTCTGGCGGGCCATGGGCTTCGCCGACATCGGGCAGGCCAAGGCGCTCACCGAGGCCGACGTGCTGGCGCTGCGCCGGCTCGCCGGTCTCGTCGAGGCCGGGCTGCTGAGCGAGCCGATGGCCGTGCAGGTCGCCCGGTCCACCGGGCAGACCACCGCCCGGCTGGCCGAATGGCAGATCGACTCCTTCCTGGAGGGCCTGACCGAGCCGCCCGAGCCGGGGATGACCCGTACCGAGGTGACGTACCCGCTGGTCGAGCTGCTCCTGCCCGAGCTGGAGGAGTTCCTGGTCTACGTGTGGCGGCGGCAGCTCGCCGCGGCGACCGGTCGCGTCGTGCAGGCGGCGGACGACGAGGAGATGGTCGACCGGCGGCTCGCCGTCGGCTTCGCCGACCTCGTCGGCTTCACGCGGCTGACCCGCCGCCTGGAGGAGGAGGAGCTCGGCGAGCTGGTCGAGGCCTTCGAGACCACCTGCGCCGACCTCGTCGCCGCGCACGGCGGCCGGCTCATCAAGACCCTCGGCGACGAGGTGCTGTACTGCGCCGACGACGCCGGAACGGCCGCGGAGATCGCGCTGCGGCTGATCGAGACCCTGACCCCGGACGAGACGATGCCGGCGCTGCGCGTCGGCATCGCGTTCGGCACGGTGACGACCCGGATGGGCGACGTCTTCGGCACGACGGTCAACCTGGCCAGCCGGCTGACGTCGATAGCGCCGAAGGACACCGTCCTCGTCGACGGCGCGCTCGCCGAGGAGCTGACCCGGACCGGCGAGGCGCCGGTCTCGGAGACCCAGGCGGCGGAGGAGGCGGCCCGTGCGGAGAAGGAGGGCGAGGAGCCCCCGTCGTACCGCTTCGCGCTGCAGCCGATGTGGCAGCGGCCGGTGCGCGGCCTCGGCGTCGTGGAGCCCTGGCACCTGAGCCGCCGCCCGACCTAGGGCCTGCCTTCCGGATCAGGCCGGGCTCGCGACGCCCGGCACGCGCATCTGCCGCGTTGTCGTCAGTCGCCAGGGCTCCGCCATGGCTCCTTCCTCCGCCTTGCAGCTGCACGCACCGGACGCCGCTCCCTGATCCGGCCTGATCCGGAAGGCAGGCCCTAGGATCCCGGTGAACAGGTGAACCGTCGTTAACAGACGACGTCGACCGGGAGGGCGCCACCATGTCCGAGCAGTCCGAGCAGTCCGAGCAGCGTTTCGGTGAGTTCGTCGCCGTACGACGTGACGAGCGGGGGTACGTCGCCGAGCTCGTCCTCGACCGGCCCAAGGCGATGAACGCGGTCTCCTCAGAGATGGCCCGGTCCATCGGGGCGGCCTGCGACGCGCTCGCCGCCGACGCGTCGGTGCGGGTGACCGTGCTGACCTCGTCGAACGAGAAGGCGTTCTGCGTCGGCGCGGACCTGAAGGAGCGCAACTCCTTCACGGACGCCGAGCTGGTGCGCCAGCGGCCGACGGCCCGGGGCGCGTACACGGGCGTGCTCGATCTGCCGATGCCCACGATCGCCGCCGTGCACGGCTTCGCGCTGGGCGGCGGCTTCGAGCTGGCGCTGGCCTGCGACGTGATCGTGGCCGACGCGACCGCGGTGGTCGGGCTGCCTGAGGTCTCCGTGGGCGTCATCCCGGGCGGCGGCGGTACGCAGCTGCTGCCGCGCCGGGTGGGCGCGGCGCGGGCGGCGGAGCTGGTGTTCACCGCGCGCCGGGTCAAGGCCGTGGAGGCCCGCGAGCTGGGCCTCGTGGACGTCCTGGAGGAGGACGCGCGCGCCGCCGCGCTGGAGCTGGCCGGCCGGATCGCCGCGAACTCCCCGGTCGGCCTGCGGGCCGCGAAGCGCGCGATGCGCCTGGGCCAGGGCCTGGACCTGCGCGCCGGTCTGGAGGTCGAGGACGCGGCCTGGCGCTCGGTCGCCTTCTCCGGCGACCGCGCCGAGGGCGTTGCCGCCTTCAACGAGAAGCGGAAGCCGCAGTGGCCGGGTGAGTGAGCGGCGGACGTAGGCCCGCCCTGCTGGCGCGCGGGTGACGCTTCGTGATCTCTTGTGACGGCTCGCGAGGGAAAACGGGCGAAACCTCCCTAAGCTGGAGGAATGGGAGAGGATGTGCGGCTGCGGGCCGTAGTGGCGCTGGCTCAGGCGATGGCGGCGGCACACACCCCGCGGGAGTCCTGGCGGGCGGCGGCGCTCGGCGCCGTCGACGGCCTCGCCGGCAGCTTCGCCGCGGTGTCGGTGTGGGAACGGGACCATGGTCGCCTGAAGGTGCTGGTGAACGCGGGGGAGCGGGCCCGGGGCGAGGAGGAGTTCCCGGACTCCGAGACGTACCCCGTGCACGAGTTCCCCGAGATCACCGAGTTCCTGCACGAGCGCTGGGCCGGTGGCGGCGGGCCCGACGGCTGGGTCGAGACCGCCGCCGACGAGCCGCCGACCGGCCGGGTCCTGGGCCTTCGCCGGCGCGGGCGGGGCTGCTGCGTGGTGGCCCCGATCGTGCTGCACGGGCGCGCCTGGGGCGAGCTGTACGTGGCGCGCCCGGCCGGGGCCGAGGTCTTCGACCGGGACGACGCGGACTTCGCGACCGTGCTGTCCGCCGTGATCGCCGCCGGGATCGCGCAGGCCGAGCGCCTGGAGGAGGTCCGCAAGCTGGCCTTCACCGACCCGCTGACCGGCCTCGCGAACCGCAGGGCGGTCGACGCCCGGCTCGACGAGGCGGTCGAGCGGTACCGGGTGGACGGCACCGTGGTGAGCCTCCTCGTCTGCGACCTGAACGGCCTCAAGCGGGTCAACGACACGCACGGGCACGCCGTCGGAGACCGCCTGCTGGAACGGTTCGGCTCCGTCCTGTCGCGGTGCGGGGCCAGGCTGCCGGGCGCGCTGGCGGCCCGGCTCGGCGGCGACGAGTTCTGTCTGCTGACGGTCGGGCCCTCCGCCGACGAGGTGGTCCGGGTCGCCGACGAGCTGTGCGTACGGGCCGAGGAGCTGGAACTCGGGGAGGGCGTGGCCTGCGGGGTCGCGTCCACCGGCGACCCGATCGGTCCCCTGCGCTCGGCCCGCCGCCTGTTCCGGCTCGCGGACGCCGCGCAGTACCAGGCGAAGGCGGCCCGCTCGGTCAAGCCGGTGGTCGCCGGGCGGGACGGAACCGTCGTTCCGCTCGCCGACGCACCGCCCCCGCACCCCCGCGACCGCCGTCGATTCCGCGATGCCCCACCCATCTGACCTGCGGTGATGCAGGGAGTACGGCGAATGTAAGGGGTCGTCGGCAAGAGGGGTGGTGACATGTTGGGATTCAGTCCGTAGGCTGCTGAATATGGATATGCACTCAGTCGTGCTGGGGACGTCCGGCACCACCGCGCAGGACGTCATCGCCGTCGCCCGCCACGGCGCCCGCGTCGAGCTCTCGCCCGAAGCGCTGCAGGCGCTCGCCGCCGCCCGCGCCGTCGTCGACGCGCTCGCCGCCAAGCCCGAGCCGGTCTACGGCGTCTCGACGGGCTTCGGCGCGCTCGCCACCCGGCACATCAGCCAAGAGCTCCGCGCCCAGCTGCAGCGCAACATCGTCCGCTCGCACGCCGCCGGCATGGGCCCGCACGTCGAGCGCGAGGTGGTGCGCGCGCTGATGTTCCTGCGGCTCAAGACCGTCGCCTCCGGTCACACCGGCGTCCGCCCCGAGGTCGCCCAGACCATGGCCGACCTGCTCAACGCCGGCATCACCCCGGTCGTCCACGAGTACGGCTCCCTCGGCTGCTCCGGCGACCTCGCGCCGCTCTCCCACTGCGCCCTCGCGCTCATGGGCGAGGGCGACGCGGAGGGCCCGGACGGCACCGTGCGGCCCGCCGGCGAGCTGCTCGCCGAGCACGGCATCGCGCCCGTCGAGCTCCGCGAGAAGGAGGGCCTCGCCCTCCTCAACGGCACCGACGGCATGCTCGGCATGCTGGTCATGGCCCTCGACGACCTCGACGCCCTCTACAAGACCGCCGACATCACCGCGGCGCTCTCCCTGGAGGCCCTGCTCGGCACCGCCAAGGTCCTCCAGCCCGAGCTGCACGCCATCCGCCCGCACCCCGGCCAGGGCGCCTCCGCGGCCAACATGCTCGCCGTCCTCAGGGGCTCCGGCCTCACCGGCCACTTCCAGGCCGACGAGGCGCCGCGCGTCCAGGACGCGTACTCGATCCGCTGCGCCCCGCAGGTCGCCGGCGCCGGCCGCGACACCATGGCCCACGCCCGCCTCGTCGCCGAGCGCGAGCTCGCCGCCGCGGTCGACAACCCGGTCGTGCTGCCCGACGGCCGCGTCGAGTCCAACGGAAACTTCCACGGCGCCCCGGTCGCGTACGTCCTCGACTTCCTCGCGATCGCCGCCGCAGACCTCGGCTCCATCGCCGAGCGCCGCACCGACCGGCTCCTCGACAAGAACCGCTCGCACGGCCTCCCGCCGTTCCTCGCCGACGACGCCGGCGTCGACTCGGGCCTGATGATCGCCCAGTACACGCAGGCCGCCCTGGTCAGCGAGATGAAGCGGCTGGCCGTCCCGGCCTCCGCCGACTCCATCCCGTCCTCCGCGATGCAGGAGGACCACGTCTCGATGGGCTGGTCCGCCGCCCGCAAGCTGCGCACCGCGATCGGCAACCTCAACCGGATCCTCGCCGTCGAGCTGTACGCCGCCACCCGCGGCATCGAGCTGCGCCACGGCCTGACCCCGGCCCCCGCCTCGCAGGCCGCCATCGAGGCGCTGCGCGAGGCCGGCGTCCAGGGCCCCGGCCCCGACCGCTTCCTCGCCCCGGACCTGGAGGCGGCCGACGTCTTCGTCCGCAGCGGGAAGCTCGTCACGGCCGTCGAGACGGTGACGGGGCCGCTGGCGTAACCCGTCACGACCGCACACACGGCGAGGGCCGCCCCCGGGGTGATGGGGGCGGCCCTCGCCGTACGTCTCGTCCGGCGGCGGGTACGGGAGCCTCAGTACGCCCGGCCGCCGCGTCTCATCGCCAGCGTCACGAAACCCGCCCCGACCACGAGGAAGCCCGTGCCGCCCAGCAGGTACGGCGTCGTGTCCACGCCGGCGCCGGTGTCCGCGAGCCGCAGCTCCTGATCGCTCTGCGCCACGGCAGCGCTCTGCCGGGCTGTGCCCGGTTCCTCGCCGGTGGCGTTCGCGGACGGGACGAACCACAGCGCACACAGCAGCGAGCCAGCGGTGGCGGCGGTCAGCAGCGGTCGGCGAGCGACGGACACGGAAATTCGATCCCCCTTGCGGAAACCCCGAATTGGTGGCGTGCGCCGATGCTAATGAACACAGCGGGTCGCAGGAAAGCCGAGACCTCGGGGAGCTTACGCTCCGTCGTATGACGACTTCTGAGACATCACAGTTTGTACGGCTTCGGGTGGATCTGGTGCTCGAGGTCTCCGACGCGGAGACCCTGACCGCCGCCGCCCTGGAGCGGATCGCCACCGACGAGCACATGCCGGCGGAGGAGCGGACCTTCGCCGAGGAGGCGGTGCGGGAGGACGAGTCGGAGGCCCTCGCGTACCTGGTGGACCCCGTCGACCTGCTCGGCAGCCTGCCCGGGGTCGACCTCGCCCAGGCCTCGTGGAGCACCGAGCCCGTCGAGTACGACCCCGAGTCCATGGAGTGGGACATCGACGAGGAAGATGTGATCGAGGAAGACGACGAGGACGGCGATCAGGTCGTCCGGGCCTGACATCTAGGGCCTGGAAGGCCCCGGAGCGCCGTCCGCGAGACGGCGTCCCGGGGCCTTTTCCGTACGCGTGGAACCTTCGAGGAACCCTTCGTGGGACCTATGCGGTCCCAACGTGGAACCATTCGCTCCGCACGCGCGTCGATCAGTGGTGTTCCCCACAAACCCGACGGATTCGGAACCGATCGGGTTCTCATGGATGTCAGAACGAGTGTTGGCAGGGGTAAACGGCGACGATGGAGAAGCGTGTGATCACGGACGGCAAGCGGCGCAAGAAGGGCCTCGCGGCGGCCTCCGCACTGCTCGGCGGCGTGCTGGTGCTCTCGGCGTGCAGCGGCGGGGACGAGGGGGGCGCGTCGAGCGCGAAGACGCCCGGGTCGCAGGAGCAGGTCGACGAGGCGGCGGCGCAGAAGACGTCCAAGGCGCAGATATCGATCACGCCGAAGAACGGCGCGGTCAACGCGTCGATCAACAACGACGCCAAGGTGACCGTCAGCAGCGGCACGCTCACCCAGGTCACCATGACCACGGAGGACGGCAAGTCCGTCAAGGGTGAGATGTCCGCGGACGGCACGAGCTGGAAGCCCTCCGGGCCGCTGCAGCGCGCCACCGTCTACAAGATCGCCGCGACCGCGAAGGACGCGGACGGCCTTGAGGCGCACGAGAACTCCTCGTTCACCACCGTCTCCCAGGCCAACAGCTTCATCGGCAACTTCACGCCGGAGGACGGCTCCACGGTCGGCGTCGGCATGCCCGTCTCGATCCGGTTCAACAAGCCGATCACGGACAAGAAGGCCGTCCAGGGCGGCATCAAGGTCTCCTCCAGCGCGGGCCAGGAGGTCGTCGGCCACTGGTTCGACGGCCAGCGCCTCGACTTCCGCCCGGACCAGTACTGGACCGAGGGCTCGACGGTCACGCTGAAGCTGGACCTCGACGGCGTCGAGGGCGCGAAGGGCGTCTTCGGCGTCCAGCAGAAGACCGTCACCTTCAAGATCGGCCGCAACCAGGTCTCGACCGTCGACGTCACCACGAAGACGATGACGGTCACGCAGGACGGCAAGGTCGTCCGGACCATCCCGATCTCCGCCGGCTCCCCGGACAACCCGACGTACAACGGTCAGATGGTGATCTCCGAGAAGTTCAAGGAGACCCGGATGAACGGCGCGACGGTCGGCTTCACCGACGACGACGGCAAGGGCGAGTACGACATCAAGGACGTGCCGCACGCGATGCGCCTGTCCACCTCGGGCACGTTCATCCACGGCAACTACTGGGGCCCGGACTCGATCTTCGGCTCCTCCAACACCAGCCACGGCTGCGTGGGCCTGAACGACGTCAAGGGCGCGGGCGACCCGAACCAGGCCGCCGCGTGGTTCTACGACAACTCGATCGTCGGCGACGTCGTGATCGTCAAGAACTCCAAGGACAAGACGATCGACCCCAGCAACGGCCTCAACGGCTGGAACATGAGCTGGTCGGCATGGAAGGCGGGCTCGCAGGCCTGACGGCCGGCCCGGCACACGTCTGACGAACGGCGGCTCCCCTCTAGGCGAGGGGGGCCGCCGTTGGCGTATGTCGAGATCGGTCGGGCGACTGGTCGCTGGCGTATGTCGAGATCAGCCGGGCAACTGGACGGTACAGAGCGCGAGTTGGGCCCAGTGAGGATGGGTCCGGGCGGCCCACGGGGATGGGTCCGGGCGGCCCAGTGAGGATGGGTCCGGGCACCGCTGAGGATGGGTCCGGGCGGCCCGCTGAGGATGGGTCCGGCCCTGCGGCCATTGGGCCCTGAGGGCCGTTGTGGGGGCAGCGGGGCGCGAGTTGTATGGGTGGTGCTTCACGGGGGGACCCCGCCGCTCAATCCCACGCCGAGCGGCGGGGTTTGCAGCGGGCCGCGACCAGGCGGCCCGCACCCCTCCCCTGCCCTGCACACATTCGTGTTCTTGCGCTCGAGGAGTGGAATCCGATCATGCATTCGATCAAGAAACTGTCGCGACGCGGCCGCCGTACCGGCATCACCACCGGTGTCTGCGGCCTCGCCCTCGCCTCCGTCGCCGTGCTCGGCGCGCCCGCCGCGCACGCGGCGGACGCGCCCATCGGCGGGGTGACCGGCAACTACACCGGCGCCGACGTCACCGGTCCGGGGGCCGAGCCGCTCACCGCCCAGGCCAAGGAGAAGATCGCCCTGACGGAGGCGTGGTACGCGGCCGTCCAGGGCCACGGCGACCTCGCGTCCGTCCAGCGGCGGGAGTCCGCGTACCTGGCGAAGTACAAGCTCACCGACAAGCGCACCGTCCAGGCCCGGAGCGGCGAGTTCGCCGCCATGGCCGCGCCGACCTCCAAGACCCTGCGCCTGACCCACTACGGCCAGGCGAAGGGCTTCTACTGCGGTCCCGCGACCGGCGCCATGATGATCAAGATGAGCGACGGCGCCATCCGCAGCAAGTACAACCGCAATGCGTTCAGCCAGGCCAACCTGGCCAACAGCGCCCACATGAACACCCAGAACGCCGGCCGCACGGACTGGAGCAGCAAGCGGTTCGTCACCGGCATCAACCGCTGGCGCGGCGAGCCCTACTACGTGCAGGTCCCCAAGCCCAGCGCCACCCTCACCGTGAAGGCCCTCAGGCACGCCATCGGCACCAACAGCATGCCGGTCGCCGCGGACACGGTCGAGTTCGCCAACGGCCGCCACTACAACGGCCACCCGGTCAACAAGACCATCGGCCACTGGATCACGGCGTACGGCTACAGCTCCAGCGGCGGCACCGGCAAGTGGGCGGACCCGAGCACCACCGTGTGGTCGTCGGTCAACAAGACCTTCAGCTACAACACCGGCAATTTCGCCCGCTACTTCCTCCAGTCGAACGGAATCGCCTACTAGCATGCGCACACGGTCGGCAGTAACCCTTGTGGCTCTCCTCGTCGGCCTGGTCGCGTGCACGAGTGAGGGTGGCTCCCGCGACGACGCGGGGGCCACCCGTCCTCCCACCACGGCACCGACCACGCCCCCGGGCGGCGCCCTGCCGTTCGGCGTCTCCGCCGCCCTGGACACGCAGAAGGCCCAGGCGGCTGCTGCCGGCCGGCAGTACCGGCCGAGCTTCGTCTCGACGTCGAACGCCTCCGGCGGCCGCACCCTGACCGTCCTGGACGTCACGTCCGCGGGCGGCCTCGTCGCCGCCGCCAACCCGGCCCCGAAGACCGGGGACGGCGAGGTCGAGATCGGCCAGAGCGAGGTCGGGCTCCAGCGGGAGGCGGGGTTCGCCCCCTTCCCGCGCGCCCGGCAGAAGTGCTCGGACCAGCCGCGCCAGGCCGTGTACGCCGACGAGCGGGACGGCACCGTGACCTGGACGGAGTCCGCCAGCACGAACCTGTACGTCTTCGACTGGTGCGTCTTCGCGTACTCGCCGAAGACCCGGACGACCACGCTCCTCGGCAGCTCCGCGACCTTCGCGAAGGGCAAGGAGATGCCGGAGGCCCCCGGCACGTCGGCCCCGTCGCTCGGCAACGGGAAGGTCTACTGGGCGACGGCGTATCCGACGTCCGGGGAGCGGGAGTTCGGCGTGCGGATCGTGACGCGCCCGCTCTCCGGCGAGGGGGAGGTCGCGACGGTCGCGGAGGGCGGCAAGCTCCCGAGGGCGGCGGGCGACGCGGTGTACTACGTCCGCTCGGAGGACGTCGCTCCCGGGTTCCCCAAGGACCGCTACGAGATCCACCGGGTGGGGCCGGACGGCCGGGACACCGTCGTCACGTCGGGGCCTCTGGCGGCGGGGCGGCAGGTCTCGGCGCTCACGGTGTCGGGCAACCACGTGAGTTGGGTGGTCGCCGCGCCGGAGCAGGAGTCCGGCACGCTGTACTCCCTCGACACGACGACGAAGAAGGCCGTCACCTTCACCCTCGGCCACGCGGCCCCGCCGACGATGTTCCTGCGCTCCACCCCGCAGGTCCTCGCCTGGGGCAACGGCAGCGCGGCCGGCGACGCGGGCCAGTACGTGTACGACTTCGCACGGGGCCGCCTGTGGAGGCTGGGGACGGAGGACGGCTTCAGCGTCGTCTACGCGAAGGGCGACGTCCTTGCCTGGTCGAAGCTGCCGGAGGCGGCGGGGTCGGGCGCGGCGACGTTCCGAACGGCGAAGTGGAACGCCGGGACTACCTGACGGGGCCTTGGCGCACCGAAGAGCGTGAGATGCCGTCCCGGCATCTCACGCTCTTCGCGCCATGCCTGCACCATCCCTGACCAGCCGCGGACCCGATGTGCATTTGACCCGCTCGCCGCTTGGGAATCGTGGAGCTGCGCCCTTCGGCGCAGGGAGTGCCCTTCGGGCCCTTCATGATCTACGTCAAGGGCGACACCGCGAGGTTCCGCGCATAGGGCGGGGGCGGTGAGCCGGGCGATATGGGGAGCCTCGGACGAGATCGGCTCAGGGGCGCGCCGCGAAGCGGGGCTCCGGCCAGGTTGTGATCGGCTCGCCGGCCGAGGAGTAGATCTCCAGGAGGGATAGTTAGCCTCCTGCGTGAACACCATCGCGCCCGCGCCCTCCGGCTCCTCGTACCAGGCGTCCGCAGCAGGGTTGCTCGCGCCCGTGGCCGGCGGGACCGTGGTGCGGTCCACCGTCAGGTCGACCGTGGCGCAGCCGCAGCCGCGGCCGCAACCGCAGCAGCCAAGGCCCTCGACGCCGACCGGAAGTCACTCCCGTCCCTCCTCCTGGTCGCCAACGAACTCGACAAGGAGCTCCGCTCCCGCTACCCCCGCGAGACCGCCACCCGAGACTCCCACGAACGCATCTTGACCATCACACGCGGCGCGAGCACGCCAGAGCTTCCCTTCTGACTGCCGGCCCAGTTACGTCGGTGCCCCCCCAGACCGACGCCCGCGCCCCGACGGTGGGACACAGGCGTCTCTGGCGTGGCGGGTGTCAATATGCCTTTGTGCGGTTGAAGTCTGTGATGTTGAGCTTTGCGTCTTTGGTCCTGAGCGTCGTTGGGAATTCACCCGTTGCCGTCTGACCTGGTTGCACGTTGACCTCAAGCTGCGAGCCG
>NZ_DATCVQ010000637.1:0-2798 GCF_036566765.1 Streptomyces sp. | reverse complement strand
GCGTGGACCTGGGCTTCCCGCGCAACCACTGAGCGGGTAGCGCTCTCGGCAGGCCGCGGCCCGTACGGGCCGCGGCCTGCCGAGAGCGCTACCCGCTCAGTGGTTGCGCGGGAAGCCCAGGTCCACGCCCGCCGGGGCCTCGGACGGGTCCGGCCAGCGGGTGGTGACGACCTTGCCGCGGGTGTAGAAGTGCACGCCGTCGTTGCCGTAGATGTGGTGGTCGCCGAAGAGCGAGTCCTTCCAGCCGCCGAAGGAGTGGTAACCCACCGGCACCGGGATCGGCACGTTCACGCCGACCATGCCCGCCTCGACCTCCAGCTGGAACCGCCGCGCCGCGCCGCCGTCCCGAGTGAAGATCGCGGTGCCGTTGCCGAACGGCGAGGCGTTGATGAGGGCCAGGCCCTCCTCGTACGTGTCCGCGCGCAGCACGCACAGCACCGGGCCGAAGATCTCGTCCCGGTACGCCTTGGCCGTGGTCGGCACGTGGTCCAGGAGCGACAGGCCGATCCAGTGGCCGTCCTCGAAGCCGTCCACCGTGTAGCCGGTGCCGT
Source organism: Streptomyces sp. (assembly GCF_036566765.1). GTDB lineage: Bacteria > Actinomycetota > Actinomycetes > Streptomycetales > Streptomycetaceae > Streptomyces. The sequence continues at coordinate 2,247 of NZ_DATCVQ010000637.1, read as the reverse complement.
CGAGGACGACCTCGCAGCCCTCGTCTGCCGCGCCGGTCACGTACGAGGCGACCTTGTCGCGGTGGACCTTGGTGATCAGCGGGCCCATCTCGGACGTCGGGTCGTCGCCGGGGCCGATCTTGATCTTCTCGGCGCGCTCGCGGATCTTCTCGACCAGCTCGTCGCCGATGGCGCCGACCGCGACGACCGCCGAGATCGCCATGCAGCGCTCGCCGGCGGAGCCGTACGCCGCCGAGACGGCCGCGTCCGCCGCCGCGTCGAGGTCCGCGTCCGGCAGCACCAGCATGTGGTTCTTCGCGCCGCCGAGCGCCTGGACGCGCTTGCCGTTGGCGGAGGCGGTGGTGTGGATGTGGCGGGCGATCGGGGTCGAGCCGACGAAGGAGACCGCGGAGACGTCCGGGTGCTCCAGGAGCCGGTCGACGGCCACCTCGTCGCCGTGCAGGACGTTGAACACGCCGTCCGGCAGGCCCGCCTCGGCGAGCAGCTCGGCGATCTTCAGGGACGGCGAGGGGTCCTTCTCGCTCGGCTTGAGGATGAAGGTGTTGCCGCAGGCGATGGCCAGCGGGAACATCCACATCGGCACCATGGCCGGGAAGTTGAACGGGGTGATGCCGGCGACGACGCCGACCGGCTGGCGGATCGCGGCGACGTCGACCCGGTTGGACACCTGGGTGGACAGCTCGCCCTTGAGCTGGACGGTGATGCCGCAGGCCAGGTCGACGATCTCCAGGCCGCGGGCGACCTCGCCCAGCGCGTCGGAGTGCACCTTGCCGTGCTCGGCGACGATCAGCTCGGCGATGGCGTCCCGGTTCGCGTCGAGCAGCGCCCGGAACTTGAACAGCACAGTGGTGCGCTGCGCCAGCGAGGACTGGCCCCAGGTCGCGAAGGCGGCCTTCGCCGAGGCCACCGCGGCGTCGACCTCCTCGACGGAGGCGAGCGCCACCTGCGTGGTGACGGCACCGGTGGCCGGGTCGGTGACCGGGCCCCAGTTGCCCGACGTGCCCTCGACGCTCTTGCCACCGATCCAGTGGTGGACGGACTTCGTCATGACAGTTGCTCCTTCACAGATGGCGGCGTCGGGCTGTGACGTGCCGGTCGTACTGCTCTCGTGCCCTGACCGCCGACGGGCGCGTCGCGGTCTCGGCCACGGGCACATCCCACCACGCCTCGGCCGGGGGCGGGCCCGACACAGTGTCGGGCGTTTCGGTCTCGACGTAGACACATGTGGGGACGGTCGCGGCGCGGGCGTCGGCGAGCGCTTCTCGCAGGTCACCGATGGTGCGGGCGCGCAGCACCCGCATCCCGAGGGAGGCCGCGTTGGCGGCCAGGTCGACCGGCAGCGGCGGTCCGGTGTACGTCCCGTCGGCGGCCCGGAAGCGGTAGGCGGTGCCGTACCGCTCGGCGCCGACGGACTCGGAGAGCGCGCCGATCGAGGCGTAGCCGTGGTTCTGCAGGATCACCACCTTGATCGGCAGGTCCTCCTGCACGGCGGTGACGATTTCAGTCGGGTTCATCAGGTACGTCCCGTCCCCGACGAGCGCCCAGACGGGCCGGCCCGGCGCGGCGAGGGCGACGCCGATCGCCGCCGGGATCTCGTAGCCCATGCAGGAGTACCCGTACTCGACGTGGTACTGGTCGGCGGAACGGGTCCGCCAGAGCTTGTGCAGGTCGCCGGGGAGCGAGCCGGCCGCGTTGATCAGGATGTCGTCCTCGGTGACCAGGGTGTCGAGGACGCCGAGGACCTGCGTCTGGGTGGGGCGCTCGTCCTCCTTGCCGGCGGCGTACGCGGCGCTGACCCGGGCCTCCCAGCGCTCCCGTCCCGCGCGGTACTCCTGCTCGTACGCGACCGGCACGCCGTGCCCGTCGAGCGCGCCGTGCAGGAGCTCCAGGCCCTCGCGGGCGTCGCCGACCAGCGGCAGCGCGGCGAGCTTGCAGGCGTCGAAGCCGGTGATGTTGAGGTTGACGAAGCGGACGTCCGGGTGGGCGAAGAGGGTGCCGGAGGCGGTGGTGAAGTCGGTGTAGCGGGTGCCGACGCCGATGACCAGGTCGGCGGTGCGGGCGAGGCGGTCGGCGACGGCGGTGCCGGTGTGGCCGACGCCGCCGACGTCGGACGGGTGGCCGTGCGGCAGGGCGCCCTTGCCGGCCTGGGTGGAGGCGACCGGGATGCCGGTGGCGCTCGCGAACTCGGCGAGGGCCTCCTCGGCGCGGCTGTGGTGGACTCCGCCGCCGGCGATGACGAGCGGGCGC
>NZ_DATCVQ010000636.1:0-6457 GCF_036566765.1 Streptomyces sp. | reverse complement strand
GAGTCGCGACTCTCCTCCGCCGCAGAAAGGAATCAGGCGAAATGCTGTGTAAGAAGGCTGCGACCGTCGTCGCCGGAATCGTCCTCGCCATGGGTGTGGCCTCGCCCGCCTTCGCGGACGCCGAGGCGATCGGCGTGGCGGTGGGCAGCCCGGGTGTGCTGTCCGGCAACGTCGTCCAGGCGCCGATCCACATTCCGATCAACGCCTGCGGCAACTCCATCAACGTCATCGGGCTGGTGAACCCGACGGTCGGGAACGTCTGCGTCAACTCCTGACGCAAGAGATGAATGGGCCGGTTCCGGCCCGGGCGCACCGTGCCCGGCCGGGACCGGCCTCTCGTCATGCCTGGACTTCGTGGCGTGCCCGGCCCTTTGCCGCCATTCGAGCGAGGGGTTCTGACGCCTGATCAGGTGACTGCCTTTCTGGTCGGCTTATTAATCATATTTTCTGAGCACATCTGGGGCGACGGTACGCGGCGCGATGTGTGAAGGAGTATGGCCATGGCCCATGGGAACAGAAGAACGACGAGCAGGTGGCTGGGGGTGTTCACCGCAGGTCTCCTCGCCTCAGGTTCAGTCGTCTTGTCTTCACCGAGTCACGCCGCCGAATCCAACAGTTCACGGGACCCCAAACCCACCCTGTCCACCGCGCTGGGCGCCTATCTCGATTACGGCCCCCGCGGCGTCGCCCGCATCGCCGAGCTGTCGAAGTGGCTGGGCGGCAAGGAGCTGCGGGTCGGCCACACGTACCTGCCCGGGGACGTCTGGTCGAACATCGAGGGGAAGCCCGGCTTCCTGGAGTCCTGGGCGACATGGCGGAAGCAGAAGTCCGATCGCCTGTTCGTCCTCAACGTCCCCATGCTGGAGCAGAACGAGGCCGGCGTCTCCGACCAGGAGGTCCGACGCCAGCTGCGGCGCGGCGCGGCGGGGGAGTACGACCGGCACTTCACGGCCCTCGCGGAGCGGCTGGTCGGGCTCGGGGTGCCCGACACCGTCGTCGTCCTCGGCTGGGAGATGAACGGGATCACCTACACGCATCGCTGCGGGCCGGACCCGGAGGCGTGGAAGGCGTACTGGAACCGGATCGTGGGCGCGATGCGCGCGGTCCCGGGGCAGAAGTTCCGCTTCGACTTCACGCCGAGCCGGGGCCGCGACGCGGTGCCGTGGACCGAGTGCTACCCGGGCGACGAGTCGGTCGACATCATCGGCATGGACTCGTACGACCAGCCGCCGGGCATGGACTTCGACCGGCACATCAGCGAGCCGTACGGGCTGCAGCAGCACGTCGACTTCGCGAAGGCGCACGGAAAGCCGATCTCGTATCCGGAATGGGGGCTCTTCCGGAACGGCGACAATCCCGAGTACATGCGGCGCATGCTCGAATGGATGGAACAGCACAAACCGCTCTACCACACGATCACGGACTACTGCCCGCACGGGGTGTGGCAGTGTGCGGAGAATCCGCAGGCGGCGGATGTGTTCCGGAAGATGCTGTCGGATGTGGATCCGGCGGATCCGGTGGAGCCGACCGATCCGACGGAGCCTGTGGAGCCGACGGATCCGACCGAGCCGGATGTGCCGAACGACCCGGCGTGGCCCGTGGAGCCGTTGGACCCGGATGTGCCGAACGATCCGGCGTGGCCCGTGGAGCCGACGGACCCGACGGAGCCCGCGGATCCGGCCGACCCGTTCGAGCCGACCGATCCCACGGAGTCGGTCGACCCGACGGTGCCGCTCCCGCGGCCGGAGACGAAGCCAGAGACTCCTCAGCCGAAGCCTGAGCCCAAGCCCGAGCCGAAGCCGGAGCCGAAGCCGGAACCCAAGCCCGAGGCGAAGCCCGAGCCGAAGCCGGAACCCAAGCCTGAGCCGAAGCCGGAAGCGAAGCCCGAGCCGAAGCCGGAACCCAAGCCGGAACCGAAGCCGGAACCGAAGCCCGAGCCGAAGCCCGAGCCAAAGCCGGAAGCCAAGCCGGAGCCCAAGCCCGAGCCCAAGCCCGAGCCGAAGCCCGAGCCGAAGCCCGAGCCGAAGCCCGAGCCGGCACCCAAACCCGAACCCGAACCCGAGCCCGAGTGCCTGACCGTCAATCTCGGGACCTGGGTGGAGCAGTGGATCGGTGGGCCCGTCTGTGTCTCGACCGAGGGATGGAAGGACGACCTGGACGGCTTCTGGCCCTTCTGATCCGTCCCCCTCGTCACCACCGCACGGCGGCGGAGGTCATCCTCCGCCGCCGTGCCGCCGTCCGAGCAGCCGCCCCAGCCTCCCCCAAGCTCTCGGCTTCGCTTGAGCAGGGAGGACCCCCATCGCTTGCCGCGCCTGCCGGGCCGCCCAGCGCCGCGCTTCCGCCGCCGCCGCGCGGAGCAGCAGCAGCGGCCCGGTGCGCCGCCGGGCGAGCAGCAGCCGCCGGTTGCCGACGGTCTCGGGGCGCCAGTGGTTCTTGTACGGCTCGCTGCCCCGCAGCAGGCTCAGCGTCGTCCGGCCGCTCGCGTCGGCCTCCCGCGCCCCGTGCCGCAGCAGCATCGTCGCCACGTCGACCTTGCGTTCGCGCAGGCCGGGATCGGCGCCGTACAGGTAGCCGCCGGCGAGGCTCGGCGACATCAGCGTCAGGTCGGCGGCCACCACCTCGCCGCCGAGCCGGAACTCGGTCACCCTCGCATGGCCGCTGTCCACCATGGGCCGTACCGCGCGGGTCAGATGCGCGGCGAACCGGTCGCTGGTGTGCTCGGCGGTCACGCCACGCCCCTCCCACTGACGCTGATGCAGCGTCAGGAGCCGTTCCAGGGCGGCCGGTACGTCCTCACCCGGGACCACGCGCTCCTCGATGCCGAGCGCGTCGAGCTTGCGCAGCTTGGCGCGGGTGCGCTGGGCCTTGGCCGCGGGCATCCTCGTGAGCAGCGCGTCCATGGGGACGGCGGGCAGCTCCAGGCAGAGGGAGTCGTCGAGGCGGCGGCGCGGTCCGCGCCAGGATGCATAGACCCGCTCGGCCGCCGCGCCGGGCCGTACCTCGCGCAGGTCGATCAGGGCAGTGCGGGCCGCGTCGGCGAGCGCGGCGGCCAGTGCGTCGGCGGCCTCCGGGCACGCGTCGTCGAGCAGGACGTCGGAGAAGTCGGTGATCGCGCCGCCGAGCGGGGTGAGCACGGGCAGGGGCCCGCGGCGCAGCATCAGCGGGGCCGCGCCGACGAGGCGGCCGTCGGGCTGCCGGACGAGGTGGACCCGCAGGGCGCCGGGGGTGCCGTACGAGGTCCACCAGGAGTGCAGCCAGGCGTGGCTCTGGAACGGGGTGGCCGTACGGCAACGCGCGTACAGCGCCCCCCACTCGTCGGCGAGCCGCCCGAACTCCGCGCCGTCCCGGCAGACTTCGGCGGTGGTCACACCGACTCCGGCTGCGGGGAGGCGGCGGGGGAGGGGACGGCGGCGGTGGGCGGGACGTCGTGGGCGTCCTGCGGCCCCTCCTCCGCCCGCTTCGGCCGGACCAGCAGTGCGAGCCCGCCGAGGAGCCCGCCCGCGCAGCCGCCGACCAGCGCGGACAGTGGCGCGGACGGCGATACGGGGCTGGTCGGCTTCGTCGCGCGGGAGAACTGGACGACCTTGACGCCGGTGCCGGCGGACGTGTGGGTGCTGTTCTGCACGAGCGCGCGGGCGACCCCGTCGGCCATCGCGACGGCGGTGGCGGGGCGGGGCGAGCGCGCGGTCAGGGAGATCATCGGCGCGTCCGGGGAGGTCGCGGCCTGCACGTTCGCGCGCAGCGTCGCGGCCGAGACGCCGGCCCACACCTGGGCGTCCCCGGTCACCGCGAGGTCGGTGGCGACCCGCCCGTACGCCTGGGCGAAGCCGAGCGCGGCCGCCGGGTCGGACTTCTCGCCTGGGACGACGATGACGTAGCTGGTCGCCGCGTACTCCGGCGTCTTGACCAGCCCGTACCCGCCGCCGGCGACGGCGCCGAGCAGGACGGCCGCGGGCAGCGCCCACCATCGGGCGCGGGCCCGCGGCAGCGCGAGCGGGGACGGGTGTTCGGGGGCGGGTCGCTGGCTCATGGGTCGCTCGCTCACTTCACGGGGAGGGACTCGTACAGGTTCATCAACTGCCGGGCGCTGTGCGCGATGTCGTACCGGTACGCAGCGGCCGGCTGCGGCAGCCGCCCGAGCCGCGCCTCCCGAATGCCGCGCAGCGCGGAGATCAACTCGGGCACGGACTCCCCGATCCGCCGCGCACCGGGCGCGGCGTCCGGCGGCAGATCGTCGACCGCCGGGCAGGCGACGTACAGCACCGGCAGCCCGGCGGCCAACGCTTCGACGATCGCAAGCCCGAACGCCTCGTCCGGCGAGGTGGACACGAACGCGTCCATGGCGGACAGGAGGGAGGGGAGCGGGGGCAGTTCGGCAGCGGTAGCGAGGCGGCCCTCGCCCGCACCGGCGGCGGCCCTGCGGGCTTCGCCCGCGCGGGCGGCGTCGCAGCGGCCCGCGGCGGAGACAAGACCGTCCTCGCTCCGGCGCGGCGCGGCGAGGCGGTCGGCCTGGCCCTGGACCACCGGGGCGAGGCGGCTGTCCTGGCTTCGGCGCGCCGGCCCTGGGCCCGTCTCGCCTGGACTCGCCGTGCCGCCGCCCGGCTCGGTCGGGCCCGCGGCGCAGACGCGGCCGTCCTTGCTCCGGCCTTCCGCGCGGCCGTCCTCGCTCCGAGCCGCCGCGTGGACGAGGTCTGCCTCGCTCCGGCCGACCGCGCCCAGGCCGGCCGTGGCTCCGCCCGCCGCACCCCGCGGCGGGTCCTCGCACGCACCCGTCAGCAGCATCCGGTCCGCCGCCCCGCACTCCCGCGCCACCGTCTCCAAGCGGCCGCGCTCGTCGCCGTCGCCGACCAGCAGCAGGCGGGCCTCCGGGATCGAGGCGACGGCTCGGATCAGGCGGTCGAAGCGTTTGCCCGGGGCCAGGCGGCCTACGCCGCCGACTACGAACGCGTCCTGCGGCAGGCCCAGGCGGGACCGCGCCGCGCGGCGCGCGTCCTCGTCGAAGGCGAAGCGGGTGCGGTCGATGCCGTTGGGGACCACCTGGATCCGGGCGGGGCGTACGCCCCATGCCTCCAGGCGGCGCGCCACGCTCTCCGAGACCGCGACCGTCGCCGAGCCGAGCCGCTCCGTGGCCAGGTACAGGCCGCGGGTGCCCGCGCTCAGCGGGCGGCCCTCGATCTGGCTGTCGCCCAGTGAGTGCTCGGTCGCCACGACGGTCCGCACGCCGGCCGCCCGGGCCGCGATCCGGCCGTACACGCACGCCCGGTACAGGTGCGTGTGCACGACGTCGTACCGGCCCTGCCGGACCAGCCGTACCAGCCGCGGCAGCGCGCCGACGTCGCGGTTTCCGGCCATGCCGAGGTGGGTGACCGGGGTGCCGTCGGACGCGATGCCGCGCGCCACCGCGCCCGGCGCGGTGAGCGTGACGACCTCGCTCTCCACCGGCAGGTGCCGCAGCATCAGCCGCAGTTGCTGTTCCGCGCCGCCGATGTCGAGGCCGGTGATGATGTGCAGGACCTTCATGACAGGGCCGCCGCCCCGGCCGGGCGCCGCCGCCGCAGCGCGTGCAGGGCGTGCTTCGCGGCCAGCCGCCAGGACGTGTCGCGCTCCCCGACATGCACCCGCGGCAGCGCGTACGTGCTGGTCATCGGCCCCGGGCTGATGGCGCAGCCGTACTCGTAGCCCGCCTCCCGCACCGCGCGGACCGCGCGCGCGTCGACCTCCCCGTACGGGTAGCAGTACCCGTACGGCTCCGTGCCCGTGATCTCGCCCAGCAGCTTGCGGCTGCGGAGGGTGTCCTCGGCGAGCGTGGCGTCGTCGGCGGTGACGAGGGAGGTGTGCAGCAGCCCGTGCGAGCCGATCTCCATCCCCGCCTCGGCGATGCGCGCGATCTGCTCCTCCGTGAGCAGCGGTTTGCGCGGGCCGAGCCGGTCCCAGGTGTTCTCCCCGCCGAGTCGGCCCGGCAGCACGAACACGGTCGCGGTGAAGCCGTGCCGACGCAGCAGCGGCAGCGCCGAGTCCAGGAAGTCCGCGTACCCGTCGTCGAACGTCAGCCCGACAAGCCCCCGGCCCCGCCCGGCGGCCGTCGCGGCGAGCAGCTCGCGCACGGACACGCCGCGCAGCCCGCGGTCGCGGAGCCAGTGCAGCTGCCGGGCGAACCGGACGGGAGAGACCGTCACTTGGTACGGATCATCCGCGGTGTCCGCGATCGAGTGGTACATCGCCACCCACGGGGGCGGCGTCGGCAGCAGCCGGCGGATCCGTGCGCGGGCGCGGTCGGGGGCCGTGACAGCGGACATGGGCGAGTCTCCGTTGTGCGGGACGGAACAGGGGTGGGGCCTCGGGCGCCCGTACGGCGCGCGCGGCGGACGGCAGGAAGACGAGGGCGACGACCGCGCAGGCGGCGGCGATCCCGGCGGCGGGGGCGAGGGCGGGGGGCGCGGCGGCGTCGACGGCGGCC
>NZ_DATCVQ010000635.1:0-21993 GCF_036566765.1 Streptomyces sp. | reverse complement strand
GGACTCTCCCCCGACCACAGGCTCGACGCGCTGCGCCCGTTCCTGGCCGTGCGCATCCTCGGCGTCATCCCGCCCCACTCACTCACGAGCGCCGACCCGCTCCTCGTCCTGGTCGAACTCGCCGAGGCTCAACAGCTCCTCGACAGCACCCAGTTCGCCCCAGAAGGCGTCTGACCCGAGGAAACCCCAGGTCAGGCACCTTCTTTCGTGCTGCTAGAAGAGGCCCAGCTTCTTTGGGGAGTAGCTCACCAGCAGGTTCTTCGTCTGCTGGTGGTACAGCAGTTGCACCCGGGCTGGCCAGTGGAAACGACAGTTGGTGCGCTTCTTTGGCCTGGCTTGGACCGGAAATGGTCCGGAACTTGGTCCGAGCATCCTGACACGGTGAGGATGGGGGTGGGCGAGGTGGTCCAACAAAGGGAGGTGGAGGCACCGCTCGCCGGGTCGGGCCCGCGGGTGCGGGCGCGGCCGGGTGAGAGGGGAAAACGGTGGGGCCGGCGCCGAGGCGGACGGCCGCCCCGGTCACGGCGGGGCTAGGACGCCTTCGGCCACGTGAACCTTCCCGCCCAGTGGGCCCAGGCCACGAGGACCATGAAGACGGCTGCCAGCCCGCCCAGCACCATGACGGTGGAGGGCGAGGAACGGTCGAGGACGGCTCCTCCGACCAGGGCCCCGATGGAGATGGTGGCCTGGAAGGAGGCGGTGAAGAGGACGGAGGACGCCTCGGGGGAGTCGGGGGCGGCCTTCGAGAACCACGTCTGGGAGCAGACCGGGACGGCGCCGTAGGCGACACCCCAAACGACGAGCAGCGCCACCGCGCCGGCGTCCGACTGCCCCAGGACGGGCAGGAGCAGGGTCGCGGCCGCGATCAGGGCCGCCGCCGTGGCGAAGGTGGACCGCGGATAGCGTCCCACCGTGGATCCGCCGAGGAAGTTGCCGGCGATGCCGGCCGCACCGTAGACGAGCAGGTAGATCGTGATGAGACCCGAACTGACGTGGGTCACCTGCTCCAGGAAGGGGGTGACGTACGTGTACGTGCCGAAGTGGGCGAGCACGACGACGAAGGTCATGACCAGGGCGAAGCGGGTGTTGACGCTTCGGAGCATGCCGCCGAGGACATCGAGGCGCGTCGCCTGGTCGGAGGGGAGGGGCGGGACGACTACGAGGAGCAACACGAGGACGGCCAGTGTGAAGCCGCCCATCACGAGGAATGCCGTCCGCCAGCCCGCGATGTCGCCGATGAACGTGCCCAGCGGTACTCCGAGTACGGAGCCGAGCGGTACGGCGGAGAAGATCACCGAGGTCGCTCGGCCCACGGACTTCGCGGGAACCAGTTGACCGGCGAGTCCGGCCCCGATGGACCAGAAGCCGCCGATGGTGACGCCCACCATGACGCGGGAGATCAGGACCAGCCAGTAGCTCGACGCGGCGGCGGCAAGGAAGTTGGCCAACGACAGCAGAAGGATGAACACGCCCAGCATGACCCGCCGGTCGATACGTCCTGTGGCCACCGTGACCACAGGGGCCGAGACCGCGGCGAGGAATCCTGGCATGGTCATCATGAGACCGGCCATTCCGTCCGAAATGGTGAAACTCGATCCGATCGACGTGAGAAGGCCGATCGGAAGAATTTCGGTCGTGACGATGGAGAAGATTCCCAGCATTACCGAAATGACGGCCAGCCAGGAGAAGAAAGGCGAGCGGTCCGGCGATGCGGGGGATTGGACAGAAGGGGTGGTTGCTGTGGACATGAATCCCGTCCTGAGTTGGTCATCACATGGAGAGTGTGACCTCTAGTCCAGCAGGAGCGGGCACCATCTTCTGGCAGATTCCCGACGTCAACAACCGACCCCATGAGAAGAGATCGGAGGGGACTTGCCGCGCCGACGCGGTGCACGGAAGGCCCTGCTTGATCCGCGACGACCTAGCCAAGTCGAGAAACCGTCTGCTCAGGAAGGTCGTCGCGTGACGTTCACGTCGCAAACCTGCTAGACGGCGACTCGATTCGATGTTTTTCTGTGTTCTCCCGCGTCGCATACCATCCGGTGTGCCGCCGCGGTGGACGCGTCGGTCGACGAGGCCGTCCGTTGAATTGAGGAGACGAATGGTTGAACCCGAATAGGTAATTCGAGCGAACGTGCAGGAGGAGGCGGCGGGACTCGACCGCGACGGTGTCGCCGCACAGAGGAGGGAGGCGCAGCGCAGGTACGACGCCAGTATGCCGGGGTATTGCTTCGACCTGATCATGCGACGGGAACAGCTGGATCGGTACGCCGAGGAATGGCAGCGCGTACTCGACGAGATGACGGCTCGCGGCATCGAGCGCTACCTCCCCGTCGACGAGAAGGTCTGACGGGGCGGCACCGTCCGCACCCAGCAGTCGCGCACCGCGCACCCGACGCCGGGGGCACCAGTATGCGGATGTCCCGGCCGTTGTGCTGCGTCCGTCAGCGGCGGACCCGCTACTGAAGTTGATCGGGTGATGTCGGAACTGTTCGCCTGACGCTGGCCGGATCGACGTCGGTCAGCACGGTCTTAGCGCGGGTCCCGTTGCGGGAGTTCCCGCCGTTCTTGCCTGCTGGGTCGTGCTTGTCATGCCGAGGTGGTCGGTGATCCAGCCTTCGAGGGCGGACTCCAGCAGCCGCTTCGTCAGCTGCTGGAGCAACAACCCACCCTCTCCCGTCAGCCGCAGGCCCTCGGCCTGCGGCCCGGGACACCAGCTCATCGATCAGCCGGTCATTCACCACCTTCGCCGACTGCGGCTCAGCCACCTCGGCAGTCTCGGCCTCGGTCACGTTCTCACTGGGTGTCGGTGCATCCTCCATGATCGGGAGTTACACCGAACGATTTACAGTCCCCCTGCAACGGTGTTCGGGGTTCTCAAAGTCGAAGCGGCAGCCGGCGTCCCATTCGGAGCGCCGGCTGCCGTACGTCGGGATGCCGCTGGCGTCCTTGAGCATCCGGCCCAGGTGGAGCTGGTTCCACGTCATGAAGGTGGCGTTGCGGTTCGTAAAGTCGTTGTCCGGACCACCAGAGCCGGGGTCGAGAATCTCGTGCAGCTCGACCATCGACTTGAGGCAGCCTGTTGCTGACCTAGAGTGACTCCGGTGTCGGGCTGCCTGGAGCGTAACGGCACCTCCAGGCAGCCAGCTTGAGGCTCTAGAAGAAGCCGAGCTTCTTCGGGGAGTACGAGACCAGGAGGTTCTTCGAGTGCTGGTGGTACACGGCCCGCACCTGTGATGACCAGCGAAATCAAATAAATTGGTGATCTTTGGGCGGGACTTGGCCCGGGAATGGCCCGGATCTTGGAGTGGTGGGGTGGGCGATCACCCGTCCGTCATCCTGCTGGGCAAGGTCCCGCGCCGGCCCTCCTCCCGCGACCTTGCTGTCCGTGTCAGACGTACGCGGCCGGCCCTGCGCGGTATGGATGACCGACGTCATTCGGTGACGCGCACCGCGAGCGCCGGGCGGATGGCGGCTGCGCGGCGCGCCGGCCCGATCGTGGCCAGGAGCGACGCGGCGAAGGTGGCTGCGGCCAGGCCGCAGATGCTGGTCCATTCGACCGGGAAGCCTCCTTCGAGGCCCTCGAATGCGGCGCTGTTGGCGTACATCAGCCAGGTGGTGAGCACGCCCAGCAGCGAGCCGAGCACTATTCCTTCCAGGGCGATGAAGGTGCTCTCCCACAGGAAGGATCGCTGGACGGTCCGTGCCCGGAAGCCGAGGGCCCGCAGGATGCCGATGGTGCGTCGGCGTTCGCGTACGGCTCGGACCATGACGACGCCGAGGCCGGTGATGCCCACGCCGAGGCCCAGGGCGAGGAAGCCCTGCATGAGGCGGAAGAAGGCGGTGCTGGAGTCGAACTGTTGGCGGATGTCCGACTCGATGGGCGTGGCGACCAGACTGGACGAGAGCTGCTCGCCCTGGAGTTGGGTCGCCAGGGCGTCGGGGGAGGTTCCGGGGCTGGTTCTCACCAGCGCGGAGGTGTTCTGTGCCTGGATGCCGAAGAGGTCGCGTGTCGCCTGCTCGCCCAGCACCACGGGGTACGTGGTCGAACTGGCGCCGGTGCCCGGGTAGAAGACCAGCCCGTTGCTGAGCACGCCGGCGATGATCTTCTGTTCGCTGCGGCCCGTGCGGGGGTCGGTCAGGGTGAGGGTGTCGCCGGGGTCGTAGTAGTCGCCGGCCGGGCCGCCGGTGCTGCCGAAGAAGCCGTCGAGAACGACGTAGCGAGGGTCGGATTCGAGAGCCCGCCAGACCGCGGCGTCGTTCGCCAGGCCGGGCAGCCGCTCCCGGAACGTGATGCCGGTGATCGACCCGCCTGGCACGCCGACGACGGCGGCGTCCAGCGGCTGGGCGCTGCGGTGTCCCGGATCGGTGGCCCGCCCTGTGGCGTTGAGCAGCGGCGTGACGGCGGCGATCCCAGGGGTGGACGGGCCGCCGCGGAGATCGGAAAGCAGCCGGTCGCCGGCGACCTGGGGGTTGTAGTCCAGTCGCAGGGAGTATCCGGCGGTGGCATCGGCGACGACTCCGTCGACGCCGGCGCGGATGATGCCCGAGATCTCCGTCAGGAGCACGAGGACGAACACGATCAGGGTGTACATCACGAGCGTCGCGCCGGTCCTGAATCGTTTGGCCAAGGGGTACGCGACCGCGAGCCGCGCCGCGAGGCCGCCTTCCGTCGGGCGCTGGAGGAGCCGTCGCACGGGCCGAAGCAGCGTCTTCTGGTTGTCGCTGACGAGAACCACGGCAGAGAAGGCGGCCAGGGCGCCCTGGATGACGTACACGGACATCGAGGGCGTGTCGAAGATCCGGGGGCGTACGACGGGTGCCAGGAGCGTCCAGGCGAGGACGGCCCCCGCGACCGAAGTGGTGACGGTGTGGCGGGGGAGGATGCGGAGCAGTGCCGGAGTGGCGAAGGCGAGGGCGAGCGCCGGCATGAGGTACGTCGCGTCGGGCTGGCTGCGCGCCACGGCCGGGACGGCTGCGAACGCGCACAGGACTGCCAGGGTGGTGGAGACCGCGAGCAGTCGGCGGCGTGGCCCCTGTCCGGGCGTGGCGGGGAGGTCGCGGATCGCGGCGATGATGTTGAACCTGCTGATGCGCACGCTGGTCGCGAGGATCGCGGCGAAGGCGATGAGCAGGCCCAAGGCCAGTCCGTTGAGGACGCTGGTGGGGGTGACGGCGAACGCGATGCGGATGCTGCTGCCGCCGACCGACCAGCCCTGGAAGATCTGCGCGGCCACCACGGCGACGCCCCAGCCGACGGCGACCCCGATGGCCACGCCCGGCAGCGCGGACAGCAACGCGTAGGTCGCCCCTTCGAGCGTGAAGGACCCGACAAGCCGCGAGCGCTTCATCCCCACGGCCCGCACCATGCCCATCTGGGACTTCCGCTCCTCGCCGAGCATCACGAAGATGTTCACCAGGAGCAGTGCGCCGGCGATGATGCTGAAACTGCCGATCATGAGGAACAGGGCTCCGAGGGAGTCCCCGGCTTGTCTGGCGTCGCGCAGCACCGTGTGCTTGGGCGTGTCGATCTCCGTCTGCCCGGCGAGCGGGCCCAGAGCCTGCCGGATGTCGGCTGTCACCTGGTCGGTCAGGGCTTCGCCGCTTTCGACGCCGCCTCGGTTGGAGACGAAGGTGACCGAGCGCGGCTCCACACCGGCGGCCCGGGCGGCGGAGTCCAGGGTCCCCGGTGCCAGGAACACGTCACGGTTCATCCGGCCGCCGAGGCCCACCCCGGCCAGACCCTCTTCCGGCACCACACGCTCGACCCGGTACGTCCCCGGATCTCCGAACAGGTACAGCGTGACCGGATCTCCGGCTCCCACATTCAGCGACCGGGCCAGCGGCTCGTTGACCACGACCTGGCCGGGCTTCGGATCGGGTCCCCCGAGACCGGAGTCCCCGCCCGGCGCGCCGAAGCGCGCCGCCTTGTCGAAATCCATCTGCCAGGCCAGGACGCGTGGCTCGGCGACCGTGCGGTCGTCGGCACCACTCACCGCCGATGCCTGGGTGGCCTGGGCGTTCAGAACACCGTCGATGTCGGGGTCGCCCGCCAGGGCGGCCAGCCGTTCGGTCACGGCGCGCCCGGTCGGTCCGGGGGGTGCGACGACGCGCTCGTCCACGGGCCCCAGGGTGCGGTACGCCTCCTGCCGTACGGAGAAGTTCAAGGTGTCGCCGACGACGAGGGCCCCGATGACGATGGCCGTTCCGAGCATCGATCCGCCGATCACCAGCGCCGCCTCGGTGCGCCGGCGGGCGACCTGCCGGAAGGCGAGCCGCCGGGACACCGGCTGCCGGACGGCGACCACCACCAGGGCCGCGAGGGCGAGCGCCAAGGCGGTGAGCAGCGGGACGAGGAGATTCGGGTACATGATCAGCCCAAGGGGACGTCGGGGCTCGGGGCTCGGGCCGTGAGGGTCTGGCGGACGTCGTCGACCAGTTGCCCGTCGCGCATCCGGATCAGTCGGGGGACGCGGGCGCCGATGGCGCTGTCGTGGGTGACCAGGACGATCGTCTGGCTCTCGTCCCGGTTGAGCTCGCACAGCAGGTCCATGACCTGGTCGGCCATCGCGCTGTCGAGGTTTCCCGTCGGTTCGTCCGCCCACACGATGACCGGGCGTCCCGCGAGGGCGCGGGCGATCGTCACCCGCTGCTGCTCACCCCCGGACAGCTCGCTCGGCCGGTGCTCGACCCGGTGGCCGAGGTCCACCCGGTCGAGCATGTCCAGCGCCCGGCGACGGGCTTCACGCGGCCGGGTGCCCACGAGCAGCAGGGGCAGTTCGACGTTCTCCACCGCGGAGAAGACCGGTATGAGATTGAACGCCTGGAAGACGAACCCCATGGTGTGCGCCCGGTGCTCCGTACGAGCGGCGTCCGACATCGCGAACAGGTCGTGGCCGTCGACCTCAACCCGGCCGGCGTCGATGTCGTCGAGCCCGGACAGACAGTTCAGGAGCGTGGTCTTTCCTGAGCCGGACGGCCCCATGACCGCCACCATCTCCCCGTGACGTACGACGAGATCCAGGTCGAGCAGAGCCGTGACCTCGACGGAGCCCGTCCGGTAGATCTTGCGTACTCCGGAGGCGACGAGGAGAGCCCGGTCGGTTTTCATGCTTTCCATACCACCCTCCGGATGGAACGCGGGGCTAAGGCCACCCTGGCCCCGAGGAGGGGCCGAAAGGCCCAATCGCCGGGTTACCGCGCGGCTCGCATGAGCGGCCTCGCCGCCGCGGTCAGGCGTCAGCGGGCGCCCGGGCGCGTCGCCGGACGGCGGTGGCTGCCAGGACTCCCGCGCCCGTCGCGGTGACGGCGAGGAGGACGAACCCCCACGTGTAGTCGTGCGCGACGCTGTCGACCGCTCCCATCACGAGTGGTGGGAAGAAGCCGCCGAGGCCGCCCGCCGCCCCGACAACTCCCGTCACCGAGCCGACCCGCTCGGCCGGGACCAGACGTGCGACCAGCGCGAAGACCGCCCCGGACCCGGCGCCCAGACCGGCGGCC
The DNA here is from genome assembly GCF_036566765.1 of Streptomyces sp. GTDB lineage: Bacteria > Actinomycetota > Actinomycetes > Streptomycetales > Streptomycetaceae > Streptomyces. Next base: position 14,493 of record NZ_DATCVQ010000635.1, on the reverse strand, counting down.
ATGCCGAAGAATGCCGCCGTTCCCACGGGGACCAGCTCCGCCTCGAACGCCGCGACCAGGGCGCACACCGAAACGATCCCGTACGACACCGTCAGTACGGGTACGGGATGGGTACGGTCCGACAGCCAGCCGCCCACGGGCCGCATCGCCACGGCGAGCACGACGAATCCCGCTGTCCTCAGTGCCGCGTCGGAGCGGCCTAGCTCATAGGCCCGGGTGAGATAGGTCGGAAGGTAGACGCTGAACGCGACGAACCCGCCGAAGGACACGGCGTACAGGAACGCCAGCTGCCAAGTGGCCGGCGTACGCACGGCCAGGGCGGTGCGCGAGAACAGCGACCCGGCCGCCGTCGCCCGCCCCGGCCTGTCGCGCAGGAGGAACCAGGCCACTCCGGCGTACAGCGCGAGGCCGACGGCCACGAGGTCGAAGGGGAAAGCACGGCCGACGGCGTCGGAGAGCTGGACGGTGGTGAACGCCGACAGGGCCGTGCCCCCGGTGCCGATGCCGAAGATCCCGAGGGCGACGCCGCGCCGTGCGGGTGGGTACCAGGCGTTGACGAACGGCACACCGACGGCGAAGGCGGTTCCCCCGATCCCGAGGAGGACGCCGCCCGCGAGCACCTCGGCCAACGAGTCGGCCAGGTGACCCAGGTACAGCACAGGGAGGATCGTCAGGGCCGCGACGAGGGGGAAGACTCGCCGTGCCCCCCAGCGGTCCGTCAGTGCCCCCGCCGGGATCCGGCCGAGCGCGCCGACCACGACCGGAACGGCGACCACCAGCGACTGCTCGAAGGAGCTGAGGTCGAGGTCGTCCCGCAGCCGTGGGCCGAGGGGGGCCAGCAGCGCCCACGCCCAGAAGCAGAGCGTGAACCCGATGGTGGCAAGGAGCAGCATTTGCCACGGTTGCGGCGTATCCGCGACCGGCCGGCTCCCCGTGTTCCGGACCATGGTGGCCTCCCGGCAGTGATCCGCATGGCGGCGTGGGCCTGCTGTTCCCCACCCTCCGGGTGCCGGGATCCTGGCTCCAGGGGCCACTCGTTCCCTTCCGTGACCGGTCGGCCCCCCGCCAGGGGCCGGTCGGCCCTGTGCGGAGCCTTCTCGGCGGGGCACGGTGGGAGTGTCGGACGGACCGGAGGCAGGGGCGTCCGGCTCCTGCAGGCCGGGGCCGCCGGGAGTGTGAGTGGCGATGATGTTCTGGTATGGCGACGGGATGAACGGATGGGGCTGGTTCGCCATGTCAGCCGGCATGGTGCTGTTCTGGGGGCTTCTCATCACGGTCGCGGTGATGCTCTTCCGCACACTGGACCGTGCTGCGGAACGGCCTTCGGGGATTCTGCCTGCCACGCCGGCCGAGCAGATCCTGGGCGAGCGACTGGCGCGCGGTGAGATCGACGAGGAGGAGTACCGTCGGCGCCTGACCGCCCTGCGCAACGCGAAACCGTGAAGCCCGTGACCGGCCGGGATGCGGGCGGGGGCACGGCCGGTCACCCTGGGAGCATGACCGATCGGATGCCCGAGGAGCCGGTCCGACGCCCAGACGCGCTCCGTGAGCTGACCGAACGGAACGGAGGACGCGGGGGGCTGCTGCCCGCCGCGCTGGAACGCGCCAGGGCGGGCACCGCCGAAGGGCCCGAGGCATGGGCGCCCCGAGTCGCGGAGGCAGCCGGACTGCCGGCCGCCGCGGGGCTCGGCCCCGCCACTTTCTTCGCCGATCTCGCCGCCCCGCGCGGCGAGCGGCATGTGCGGGTGTGCACCGCGACGGCGTGCTTCGCCGCGCGGGGCGGGGAGCATCTGACGGAGGTCGAAAGCGCTCTAGGCGTGGCGGCGGGCACGGTCGACGAGGCGGGTTCCACCTCGCTGCAGACCGTGCACTGCCTTGGCTACTGCTACGCCGGCCCCGCCGCCCTCGACGGCACCCTGCCCCGTATGGGCCCGGACCTTGCCGACCAACTCGGCGGGCGGACGGAACCACGTGCGCCGGGCATCCCGGCGGCCGACACCACCGGGGCGCCCGTCCTGCTCGCCGGGATCGTGGGAGGGCACTCCCCCTGGGACGTGTGGCGCGAGGCGGTGGCCGGGCTGCGGCCCGAGGACGTACGGGAGGAGACCGCCGTCTCAGGACTGCGCGGGCGCGGCGGCGCCGGATTTCCCGTGGCCGACAAGTGGGCCGCAGCGGCGGGGAAGCCGGACACGGTCGTCGTCGCCAACGGGGACGAGGGCGACCCCGGCTCGTACGCCGACCGGCTGCTCATGGAGGAGGACCCCGAGCGCGTCCTTACGGGACTGGCCCTGGCCTGCTTCGCCTGCGGCGCCGGGCGTGGGACGGTCCTGGTCCGCTCCGAGTATCCGAGAGCCATGGCCCGGCTGCGTCGGGCGGTGGAGCGCGCGACGGAGGCGGGGGACCTGGCCCCGTCGGTCGAGACAGCCGGTCCGCGGCCGTTCGTCGAGATCGTCGAAGGAGCCGGTTCCTATGTCTCGGGCGAGGAGACCGCCCTCATCGCCCGGCTCGAAGGCGCTCGCGGCTGTGCACGCCCTCGGCCCCCCTACCCCACGGATCACGGCCTCTGGGACGCGCCGACGGTGGTCAACAACGTGGAGACCCTGGCGGCCTTGCCCTGGATCGTCGCCCACGGCGGAGCGGCCTACGCCCGACGTGGCGCACCGGACGAGACCGGCACCAAACTCGTGTGCCTGTCCGAGCGCTTCGCCCGGCCCGGTGCCTACGAGGTCGAACTCGGCACTGCTGTGGACGAGATCGTCACCCGGTTCGGGGGTGGCCTGAAGGACGGCCGCGAGCTCGTCGCCCTCCAGATCGGCGGGCCTCTCGGCGGTTTCCTCGCCGGGCACGCGCTCGACGTCCCGCTCACCACGGCAGCGCTCGCCGAGCACGGCGCCGCACTTGGTCACGCCGGCATGGTCGCCTTCGACGCCGAGACCGATCCCCACGAACTTCTTCGGCACGTCTGGGAGTTCGCCGCCGACGAGAGCTGTGGAGCCTGCTCGCCCTGCCGGGTCGGCACCCGGCGAGGGCTCGAACTCGCGCAGGGCCGGCGCGGGCCGGGGGAGACCTACGAACGACTGGCACGGCTGATGGGCGAGGCCAGTCTCTGCGCGTTCGGCCGCCGCGTTCCCGCCGCCGTCCGCAGCCTGGCCCGCGCCTACGGGTCGGCCCTGGAAGGATGGGATCGATGACCCGGCTCCAGGTCGACGGCGTGTCGGTCGAACTGCCCGCCGGGGCCTCACTGCTCGACGCGGTACGTGCCGCCGGAGCCGACTTGCCCAGCCTCTGCCACGACGACCGTCTCCGGCCGGCGGGCTCCTGCCGGACCTGCCTGGTCAGCGCCGACGGGCGGACCGTCGCCGCATGCGTCACGCCCGCGACGTCGGGCCTCACCGTCGACACCGCCGACGAGAGCGTGCGGAACCTGCGCCGGGACGCGGTCGCCTTGATCGCCTCAGCGCTCCCGCCGCTCGCGCTCGCCGACAGTTCACACACTGAACTGGCCGATGCATGCCGGGATTTGGGGATCCCCGCGGACACGGCTGCCGGTGACCCCACGCGCGGGCGGGACAAGAGCCACCCGTACGTCCATCTCGACCGCGACCTGTGCATCGCGTGCGGGCGCTGCGTCCGTATGTGCGCGGACGTCCAGGGCACGTTCGCGCTCACCCTCACCGGACGCGGGGCCGACACGGTCGTCGCCCCGGGAACCGGCGGCCCCTGGGCCGACTCCGACTGCGTGTCCTGCGGAGGCTGCGTCGACACCTGCCCCACCGGGGCGATCACCCAGCCCGGACCCGGCCAGGGCCTCACCTCACGGCAGGCCCCCCATGACCGCGTGCGCACCACTTGCGGCTACTGCGGAGTCGGCTGCACCCTCGACATCGTCGTCCGCGAGGACCGTGTCGCCGCTGTGCTCCCGGCCCGGGACGGGCCCGTCAACCGGGGCCACGCCTGTGTCAAGGGCCGCTTCGCGTACGGATACCTCAGCTCCGCCGAACGTCTCACCGAGCCCCTGATCCGGGAGAACGGCGAACTACGACCGGCGACCTGGGACGAGGCGGTGACCCGGATCGCCGACGGCCTGCGCGCGGCCGTCGTCGACGGCGGACCCGACTCGGTCGCCGCGATCTCCTCCGCCCGTGCCACCAACGAGGAGAACTACCTCGTCCAGAAGCTCCTGCGGACCGTCATCGGCACCAACAACGTCGACAACTGCTCCCGCCTGTGCCACGCGCCGTCCGCCGCAGGACTCACCGCCTCCTTCGGACGCGCCGGCGGCACCGACCCCTTCGACGACGTCGAGACCGCCGACTGCCTCCTGGTCGTCGGCGCCAATCCCGTCGAAGCCCACCCCGTCATCGGTGCCCGCCTCCTCCAGCGGGCACTCGCAGGGGCCTCCCTGATCGTGGCCGATCCCCGTGCCGTGGGCCTCGCCCGTCATGCCGACGTGCACCTGCGTCCGCGCCCCGGTACGAACGTCGCCCTCTTCCACGGTCTCGCCCGCGTCCTCGTCGACGAAGGCATGACCGATTCGGCCTTCCTCCGCGAGCGCGCCACCGGACTGGACGAACTGACCGGCCTGGTGGCCGACTACCCGCCCGAGCGGGTCGCCGAGATCACCGGCGTCCCCGCCGACGACATCAGGAAGGCCGCCCGGCTCTACGGCCGCGCCGAGCGACCGGCCGTCCTGTACGGACTCGGCGTCACCGAGCACCTGCACGGCACCGACGGCGTACGGACCCTGGCGAACCTCCCCATCCTGCGCGGCGCCGTCGGCGGCACCGGCCGCGGGTTCGGCATCAGCCCCCTGCGCGGCCAGAACAACGTGCAAGGCGCCTCCGACATGGGCGCCTTGCCCGATCTGCTGCCGGGCTATGGCCGTGTTACCGACCCGGAGGCCCGTGCTCGCGCTGAGGCGGTGTGGGGCCGACCAGTTCCCGAGCGGCCGGGCATGCGCATTCCCGAGATGTTCGCGGCGGCTCGGGAGGGCCGGCTGCGGGCGCTGTGGGTCATCGGTGAGGACGTGTGCTCGACCGACCCTGACAGCCGGCGCGTCGCCGAGGCCCTCGACACCTGCCCGCTTGTCGTCGTCAACGAGCTCTTTCTCAGCGAGACGGCGCGCCACGCCGATGTCGTCCTACCCGTGGCCTCGTGGCTGGAGAAGGACGGGACCTTCGTCAACTTCGACCGCCGCTTCCAGCGTGTACGACCAGCGGTGGCTCCGCCCGGAACGACGCGCTCCGACTTCGACGTCGTGCACGCCGTTGCCGATGCCCTCGGCGCCGACCTGGGCTGCCCCACGCCAGCGGCCGCCCTCGCCGAGTGCGGACGAGTGACACCCCTCTTCGCCGGTCTCTCACACGCCCGCATCGACCAGGAAGGCGCCGTACCGTGGCCCTGCCCGGAGCCGGACCAGCCGGGCGAACACACCTTGTACACCCAAGAGTTCGCCACGCCCGACGGGCGCGCCCATCTGTCGGCGGCCCCCTACCTGCCGCCCGGCGAGGAACCGGACCAGGACTATCCGCTCGTGCTCGTCACCGGTCGCCGATGGGCCCACTACAACTCCGGGAGCATGACCCGGCGCGGCGGCAACCTTCTTCTCGACGCGTCCGACCGCCTGGACCTGCACCCCGAGGACGCCGCCCGGTTCGGTGTCCGGGACGGCACCCCGGTCACCGTCGAGAGCCGCCATGGGCAGGCGCGACTCGTCGCCCGCGTCGGGACGGAACTTGCTCCCGGGCAGGTGTTCTGCGCGTTCCACTTCCCGGCCAGCGGCGTCAACTCTCTCACCTCGGAGCACGCCGACACGGTGACCTCCTGTCCGGAGTACAAGGTCACGGCGGTACGGCTGCGGGCTACGGCGTCCGACGACTGATCGGCACCGAGCTCAGGAGTGGGGCACGAGGGCCACGGGCACCGGGCTGTGGTGCAGCACCGCGTGGGCCACGCTGCCGATGTGCGCGCCCAGCGCCGAATGACGAGTACGCCGACCCACGACCACGAGGGCGGCGTCCCGGGCAGCCTCGACCAGTTCGAGGCCGGCCGATCCGACCACCACACCGGCGGCCGCCGCGACGTCGGGGTACTTCGCGCGCCAGGGATCCAGCAGTTCTTCGAGCGAACGCTTGATCTCCGGAGCCAGGGCATGGCGGATGTCCGGGACCATGGCGGGTCCCAGTCTCGCGTAGAGGGGGAGTTGCTGCGCGTACACGACGTGGACCTGGGTGTGCCGCCGGGCGGCCTCCTCGAAGGCGAAACCCAGGACGGCGTCCACGGGCTGCCGCACGTCGGTCCCGACCACGACGGGACCCTGTGGAGTGGTCGACTCGCTACCAGCCCGTACCAGTACGACGGGCCGCGCGACGGCGCCGGCGACCGTCAGGCCGACGGAGCCGAGCAGGTAGCCGGCCACGCTGCCAAGCGCCCGCGAACCCAGGACCAGCAGCTCGCTCTCCTCAGCCGCGGCGACGAGACCCGGCACGGGACCCGCGGGCAACAGCTGGGTGGTCACCGACAGGCCGGGATGGCGCTCGCGCAGTCCACCGGCGGTGCGCGCCAGCATCGCTTCGGCCCACGCCCTCTCGGACTCCCGCGGCACGAGTGACAGAACGGCCTCCGGTACCGGTTCCGTCGCGTACACCAGATGTACGCCGGTGCCGCGCAGCAGCGCCTCCTCAGCCGCCCACTCCGCGGCGGCGTTTGCTTGTTCTGCGCCGTCCAGGCCGACCACGATGCTCCGCGTCATGATCGTCCACCTCCTCGTTCGGTGTCGTCGACGTCGTACGTGAGACGGGTGCGGGAGACCGAGACGACGCCGTCCACCGTCGCGCACATGCGCTCGATCGCCGGGATCATGCCCCGGAAGGGCAGTCTGCCGCTGAGCTCCACCCGCCCGTCGTGCACCTCGACGGCGAGGGCGCTCGGTTCGAGACGCAGCGTGTGACCGAGCACGTCCTCGAGGATCTCCCGACGGATGTCGTCGTCCTCGCGGAGGAAGATGCCCAGGAGGTCGCGGCGGCTCACGATGCCCACCAGCCGGTCCTCGTCGTCGACGACGACGAGCCGTTTGACCCCTTGGACCTCCATCAGCCGCGCCGCCTCCGCCACGGTCCACTCGGGCCGGGTGCACACGGCGGGTGCGGACATCAGTTCCTCGGCCCGCGTCCCCTCGGCCTTCGCCCGCTCCCAAGCCTCCAGGTCCGGAACGGCCGGTAGATCACCCGGTGTGGCGGCCTGGTCGGCGGTCTTGCGCAGCAGATCCCCCTCCGACACCACCCCGAGCACCCGACCTCCGCCGTCCACCACGGGAACAGCGGTCACTTGGTGCCGTGAGAGCGTGCGGGCGATCTCTTTGAAGGGGGCGTCGCCGCGGACGCTCACCACCTCACGGGTCATCAGCTCGCCGATCGTGCGATGACGCATCACCCTCTCCTTCCCTGCGCGGACGCATGTGCCTCGCCCATCAGGCGAGCGGCACAGCCGTCCCAGGTGTCGAGGGCCGGATAGTCGTCCTCGGTGAGTTCCGTCCCGCTGAGTTCGGCGAGCGCCTCGACGAACTCGAGGAAGTCCAGCGAATCCATCTCGAACGTGTCCCGCAGGGACACGCCGGGATCGAGTCCGGTGAGTTCGGCGCCGGGGACGACACGCTCCACGGCTTGCCGAACCAACGCCCTTGCCTGGTCGTGGTTCACAGTTCCTCCGGTTGTTGCAGGAGCCGGTCCATGGCGGTCAGGAGACGCGCGCCGGTGGCGCCGTCGGCAGCTCGGTGATCGGCGGACAGCGTCGCCGTCAGCACGGGTCGTACTCCCAGCAGGCCGTTCACGGCCACGGGCCGCTCGACGATCCTGCCGAGGCCGACGAGCGCGACCTGCGGCGGGTAGACGACGCCGAACACCGTCTCGACACCCTGGTCGCCTAGGTTCGTGACGGTGAGACTGGGATCGACGGTCTGCGACGCTCGGAGCCGACCGCCCCGTGCCCGTGCCACCAGGTCCTTGAGCGCGGCCATCACCTCGGCGACAGAGAGCGTGTCGGCGTGGGCGAGGGCCGGGGCGACGAGGCCACCGCCCCGTAGGGAGACGGCGACGCCCAGCCGTACCTCCTCCGCCGGGACGAAGCCGTCGTCGCCCCAGTGCCCGTTGAGCTCGGGCACCTTCCGCGCTGCCAGCGCGACGGCCTTGAACATGAGTGCGGCGGGCACCAGGCGGGCGGACAGCGGCAGTTCGCGGTTGCGAGCGTGCATCCACTCCAGGGCAGCTGCCATGTCCACGGTCGTGGAGAGGTAGAAGTGCGGGATCTCCCGCTTGGATCGGCTCATGAGCCGGGCGGTGGCCGCCCGTGCCGCATCCGGGACGGCCGGCCGCGGTGCGCCCTCGGCGGCTGCGGCCGAACGGACGTCCTGCGCACGGACGGTGCCGCCCCGACCCGTGCCGGTCACCTCGGCGAGGTCGACGCCGAGCTCCGTGGCCAGCCGCCGCGCGAGCGGTGAGGACTTCACACGCAGCGGAGTGGGACGCTCCCCGGTCGAGCCGTCGCTGCGCATCGGCTTCGTCGGCCGTGTCGTCGGCGCGGTCTTCGCCTCGGCCCCGGATGCGCTCCGCTTCCGTCGCGTCGGCTCCGTGCCCGACTGCCGCCCGGTCGCGGCCCGAGTGGACTCTGCCGGACTGGCGGTCTTGCCCTGCTCTGCTGCTTGTGCAGGTTCCGGTTCGTGGTGCTCCACGTCCGCGCGGGTGATCCTGCCTCCCGGGCCCGAGCCGTGGACGGTGGCGAGGTCGACGTGCCGGTCCTGGGCGAGTCGGCGGACCAGAGGCGTCGACGCCGGCGGGCTTTCGGTGCGACGTCTTTCACTGGGACGGCTTTGGGCGGGACGGCTTTCGGCGGTCGTGCCGATATGTGCCAGCGGGGTGCCCACCGGCACGGTCGTGCCCTCGTCGACGAGGAGGGCCTCGACCGTACCGCTGTCGAAACACTCCACCTCGATCGCGGACTTGGCGGTCTCGACCACTGCGATGACGTCGCCTCGCGTCACCTGGTCGCCCGGATGCACCAGCCACTCGGAGAGCGTGCCCTCGTCCATGTCGGCGCCGAGCGAGGGCATGGTGAACTCGGCCATCTCAGCTCACCACCCGGCGCGCCGCCGCCACGATTCCGGCCGGCTGGGGGAGTGCCGCCTCCTCCAGCCGACGTGCGTAGGGGATGGGGACCTCCGCACTGCACACCCGCTCGACGGGCGCGTCGAGTTCGAAGAACGCCTGCTCGCAGATCCGCGACTCGATCTCGGCGGACAGACTGCCGCTGCGCCAGCCCTCGTCGACCACGACGGCCCGGTGGGTCCGTCGGACCGAGCCGACGATCGTGACGTCGTCCAGGGGCCGCAGCGTCCGCAGGTCGACGACCTCCGCGCTGATCCCCTCGCCCGCCATTGTCTCTGCGGCTTCGAGAGCCTTGGACACACAACCGCCGTAAGCGACGACCGTGACGTCGGTGCCCTCGCGGCGGACGGCCGCACGGTCCAGGTCGACATCATGGACGGCTGGATCGAGCGTGCCAGCCGCGCTGTAGAGGCTGCCGTGCTCGAAGAGCAGCACCGGGTCGGGGTCTGCCAGCGCGGCGGACAGCAGATGGCGCGCGTCGTCGACCGTGGCCGGCGCCAGGACGCGGAGGCCGGGGATGTGGGCGTACCAGCCTTCGAGGCTGTGGGAATGCTGGGCGGCCAGCTGCCGTCCCGCGCCCGTCGTCATGCGGATCACCAGCGGCACACCGAGCTGTCCGCCGGACATGTGGCGCAGGGTGGCGGCGTTGTTGAGGATCTGGTCGAGGGCCAGCAGGCTGAAATTGACCGTCATGATCTCCACGACCGGCCGCATCCCGGCCAGGGCGGCGCCGATACCGGCCCCCACGAACGCGGACTCCGACAGAGGCGTGTCCCGGACACGATCGGGTCCGAACTCCTCCAGGAGACCGAGGCTCACCCCGAAGCAGCCGCCGTAGCGGCCCACGTCCTCGCCCATGAGGAAGACCCGGTCGTCCGAGGCCAAGGCCTCGCGGAGCCCCTCCCGCAGGGCCTCCCTGTAGGTGGTGGTGCCGTCGTCGGGATGCGCCCGCGGTCGCGTACGCGCGCTCATGGCGGACCCTCCTCTTGTCGCCCGGTGACATGGAGCAGCAGGTCTTCGGCCGGCTCCTCGGGAGCCTGTTCGGCCGTCCGGACGGCTCGGTCGATCTCCTCCATGACCTCGCGGTCCAGAGCCTCCAGCGCGGCCGTGTCGAGCAGACCGGCCGCACGCATGCCATCGGCGAGGCCCGTGACAGGGTCGTGCCGCTTCCACTCCTCGATCTCGTCCTTCGGCCGGTACCGGTCCGGGTCGTACATGGAGTGCGCGCGGAAACGGTACGTCCGCATCTCCAGGAAGTGCGGTCCGCTGCCGGCGCGCATGGACTCGACCGCCCCGCGCGCCGCCTTCTCCACGGCGTGCACGTCCATGCCGTCGACGGCCCAGGCGGCCATGCCGTACGACGCAGCCCGCATCGCCAGGTCCGTCTGGGCGTGCTCCCGGGCGAGGGCCGTTCCCATCGCGTACAGGTTGTTCTCGCAGACGAAGAGCACGGGCAGTCCCCAGAGCGCCGCCAGATTGGCGGTCTCGTGGAACTCACCCTCGGCGAAGGCCCCGTCACCGAAGAAGCAGCAGGTCACCCGGGACTCGCCGCGCAACCGGTCGGCAAGCGCCAGACCCGCCGCGAGCGGCAGTCCGCCGCCCACGATCGCGTTGCCGCCGTAGAAGCGGCGGCCGGCGTCGAAGAGGTGCATGGAGCCACCGCGGCCGTGACTACAGCCGGTGGACTTCCCGTACATCTCCGCCATCACGGCCTCGGGCGGTACCCCGCGGGCCAGGGCGTGGCCGTGTTCGCGGTACGTGGAAACGACCGCGTCCCGCTCGTCGAGCGCCTGGTGGACACCGACCGCCACCGCCTCCTCGCCGATGTAGAGGTGGACGAAGCCCCGAATCGTCGCAGTGCTGTACAGCTCGACGCACCGTTCCTCGAACCGCCGGATGAGCAGCATCCGCCTCAGCAGGTCCAGGTCGTGGGCCGCCGCCGGAGTGCGGGAGGGCGCAGCGGGTCCACGAGGGCGACGGGGGCGCTTCGTCTGCGATGTACTGGCGGACGCGCCGCCGCGTGCGGTGGCCATCACGGGTCCTTCCCGGAGAGCCCGGCCGTCCCGGCAGGTTCGGTTGTCTCCAGCGTCGACACATCGCCCTCGGGCAGGCCCAGTTCGCGGGCCCGCAGCAGGCGGCGCATCACTTTTCCGCTGCGGGTGTGGGGCAGATCCTCGACGAACTCGATCTCCCGGGGCGCGACGGCCGGGCCGAGGCGCCGACGGGCGAACGCCATGATGTCGCGCCGCAGTTCGGTGTCGGGCGGACACTCGGGGCGCGGCAGCACGAACGCCTTGACGATCGCGCCCGCCAGCGGGTCGGGGCGTCCGATGACACCGGCCTCGGCGACGGCCGGATGCTCCATGAGCGCGCTCTCCACCTCGAAGGGCCCGATGAGGTGCCCCGCGGACTTGATGACGTCGTCGGCCCGGCCCACGAACCAGTACCAGCCGTCGGCGTCGCAGCTGACCAGGTCACCGGTCAGGTACCACCCGTCCGCGAAGCACGCCTCGTAACGGCTCGGCTCGTGGAGGTAGCCACGGAACATCGACGGCCAGCCCGCCCGCAGGGCGAGCTCGCCCTGGGCTCCCGGTTCCTGGAGCGGCTGGACGTGTCCGCCGGTGACCGCGGCCCGGCCGTCCTCGCCGCACGCCAGTACGGCGGCCTCGACACCGGGAAGCGGTCGGCCCATCGAACCGGGCCGCACAGGATCGGCCGCGAAGTTGGCGATCATGATCGCGCCCGTCTCGGTCTGCCACCAGGTGTCGTGGACCGGCAGCCCGAGCGCCTCCTGGCCCCAGTGCACGGCCTCGGGGTTGAGCGGCTCGCCGACACTCGCGACGAACCGGAGCGCGGAGAGGTCGTGGCGCGCGGCAGGCGTCGCGTCGCCGCTGCGTGGTGCGGCCCGCATGAGCATGCGCAGCGCGGTAGGGGCCGTGTACCAGACGGTGACGTGCTGGTCGGCGAGGATCCCGTACCAGCGAGCGGGAGTGAAGTCCCCTTCGTCGACGACGGTCGTCACCCCGTGGGTGAGCGGTGCGATGATGCCGTACGACATGCCGGTGACCCAGCCGGGGTCGGCCGTGCACCAGAAGACGTCGCCCTCGTGCAGGTCCAGGGCGTAGGCGGCGGTGACGTGATGGGCGAGGACCGCCTCGTGTACGTGGACCGCTCCCTTGGGGGTGCCTGTCGTGCCGCTGGTGAAATGCAGAAGCGCTGGCTCTGCTGGATCGGTCGGTCCCACCGTGTACTCGGTTGGCGCGGCGGCCGTGAGAGCGGGGAAGGAGAGGGTGTCCGGGGGCGGGTCGGCCCCGGGGTCGAGGAGCAGGACGTGCCGCAGGTGCGGAAGCCGGGACCGCACCGGAGCGACCTTGCGCTGGTACAGCTCACGGGTCGTGACCAGGGCCCGGGCGTTGCCCAGCTCCATGCGCAGCGCGACGGGTTCGGGTCCGAAGGCGGTGAACAGGGGGCACAGGACCCGTCCGGCGCGCAGCGTTCCGAGGACGGTGCTGTACAGCTCGAACCGGCGGCCCAGCAGGGTGAACACCCGCTCGCCGCGTTCCAGGCCGAGCGTCTCCAGCACGTGCGCGAAGCGGGAGCTCTCGGCCGCGAGCCGGGCGAAAGTCATCGTCGACACGGATCTGTCGCGGGCGATGCAGCGCAGCGCGACGCGTTCGCCGTGGCCCTGGCCCTCGCGCAGGTGCCGGTCGACCGCCTCGTACCCGATGTTGATGCCCCCGTCCGGCAGCCCGGCGAGCCGGGACCGCTCGCGTCGCCAGGAGAACGTGGCCCGGGCACTGTCGTAGTCGGGCATGACGGGTGCCACCCACAGGGCGTTCATCGCGGTGGTTCCACGTCGAGCGCGAGGTTGTCGTAGGCGTACTCGATCGATTCGTGCAGGGCGACGACTCCGTCGACCGAGCGGCAGAGCCGAACGATCACGGGGATGTCGGCGCGCTCGTCGACCCGACCCGCCAGCCTGACGACTCCCTCGTCGACGGTCACACGGATCGTGTCGGGGGCGAGGCGCAGAGTGCCGGCCAGGACGTCGTGCTCGATCTCGTCACGGATCGCGGTGTCACCGCGCAGGAAGGGCCGCAGCAGGTCGCTGCGACTGATGATCCCGACCAGCCGACCGGTCTCGTCGGCGACGGGAAGCCGCTTCACCCCCTCGCTGTGCATCGTCCGGGCTGTCTCGACGAGATTCCAGTTCGGCTGGGCCGTGACCGCGGGCGAGGTCATCAACTGGGCGGCCGTCTCCGCATCGGGCAGCCTCTTCTCCTGGGACAGCAATCGGATGCCCGCTGGGCGGCCCTCCAGATCGGGGAGCTCGGCGGTGGTCCGCAGCAGGTCGGCCTCCGAGACCACGCCGAGCAGGCGTCGGTCCGGGTCGACGACCGGGACCGCCGAGACGTCGTTGTCGGCGAAGAGACGGGCGATCTCCTTGAACGAGGTCTCTGGGGCGGCGGTGACCACGTCATGGGTCATCACCTCGAAAACCGTACGGTGCTGCATGACGGTCCTCCTTCACGGGCCGTGGCGGCCCCGGTAGATCTCACCCTGCTGCGTGAACCCCACCCCGGGGCAGTGCCGAATGGTCCCCTTCCGGGACTGTTGGCCCCTATGACGGTCGGCCGGCCGGGACGCATGGTGGAAGGCGAGAGCGCCGGTCCCGGGAGGGCCGCAGCCGGGCGCTCGGGCCGGGAGGCGAGAACCATGACCGCGACCGGAACACGAGAAGGTGAGGAGAAGCCCCGCGCCGGGCTGTGGGCTCGCGTCGGCGACCGGCTGATCGTGGGCGGCGCCACGGTCGGGGACGAGGGGCGTGACGGTGAGATCGTCGGGCTGCACCATGAGGACGGCACCCCGCCCTTCGACGTCAGATGGTCGGACACGGGCCGGGTCACTCTGGTGTTCCCGGGCCCGGACGCGCGGGTCCAGCACTTCCCGCCGCGTGGCACGAACGAGGCGGCCGGACCCGTGAAGGCCGCTACGAGGTAAAGGCTGCTACGAGGTAAGGCCGCTACGAGGTCGTGAACTTCGCCGCCGCGTCCACCACGCCGGGCACCGCCCGGGTCAGGCGCAGGGCCAGATCCGCCGGAACAGACTGCGACAGGCGTCCGGCGAGCGTCACCGCGCCGTCCGAGACTCGTACGGTGAGTGCGGCGTCGCCTTCCGGGATCAGGTGCGTGAGGTGGGTGCTTCATGACCGGCCTCCGGTACTGCTGTGCCCCGACGCCTGTAGCTGCGAGGGTGTCGCCGCCTGGTGACGGACGACAAGGGCCGAACGGGGCACGTCTGGACCCTGACAGCCCTGGCGCGGACCATCGACCGG
>NZ_DATCVQ010000634.1:0-4931 GCF_036566765.1 Streptomyces sp. | reverse complement strand
ATGGCGTGCCGCAGGCCCTCCTCGGTGAAGGGCTGCTCGGAGTCGACCTCGCCCTTGAGGGCGGCGCGGCCACCAGCCGCGTACTTGCCGTGGGCCGGGAGCTCGAGCAGGACGTTGACGGCGTAGATGTACTTGCGCATGGCGAATCTCCTCGTGGCAGAGGTGCGGGATGGGTGGGGTGCCGGGGCCGGCTGGCGGGGGATGGACTACCGGCCCCGGCGGTCTAGGGGGCTAGCGGCGCGCGGCGGCCAGGCAGTCGGCCTGGTACTTCGCCTGCTCTGCTGCCTGCTGTGCGGCGCGGGCCGCTTCCTGCGCCCGGCGGGTCTGCTCCTCCAGCTGGGCCTGCGCGGCTTCCTGGGCTTCGGCGGCGGTCACGATGCCCGCCGCGGGCGGACGTAGGAGGCGGCGGCGTGGGCGGCCTTGTCGGCGGCGGACATCTGCGGGTACTCGACCGACAGCGGGCCGGAGCCGCGGCGGATGCCGGCCGCGATCAGACGACGCGACGGGGCGGGGACGGTACGCAGAGTGAGCGCAGTAGGCTGTGCAGCATCCATCAGGGGTTCCTCTCAGAGAACCTGGTGGTGTGGCGGGCCGGGACGTGCGCGATGTAGGAGTCGCAAGCGTTCCGGTCCGTCTTCTGTTGTGTGCCGTCCGCCGGCGGGGCCGGGTAGGAGTGGACAGCTACACCCCTCCAAGCAGTGCTTGAAGTGGCGCTGATGAAGACAGTAGGGCGGTCAGCAACTGGCGTCAAGCACTGCTTGTCGATGGGCTGAATTCGCCTTACTCTCGGTGCATGACCGAGACCCTGGACACCGCCTACGCCGCCCTCCTCGGCGCCCTCGAAGAGCAGCCCGACCAGGAGCAGTACAAGGCGATCAAGGATCTCGAGGAACGCTTCGCCGCCGATATGAAGCATCGGAAGGCCGGCATCGCCAACCGCCTTCACCACGACCGGTCTTGGACCGAAGTGGGGAATCTGCTCGGTGTCACCGGATCCAGAGCGGAACAGATCTCCCGCGCCGCCAGGTGAACGCATCCCTTCCATGACCTCTAGTCAAGCCACTGCAGGTCATGGTCACCATGAGCGCCCGATGCAGCGGCAGTGCACTGCCAGTGCACTCGCAGTGCAGCAGCCCCAAATAGACATAGGTGGAGCCCCATAGTGGACGTCGTCGACGTGTGGACCGGCCGGACCGCTTGCGCATTGCAGAAGGCGCTCCGCATGTCGAACGAAGCGTTTGCAGGGCGGCTCGGTGTCGCCGTCCGGACTGTCGCCAACTGGCACAGCTCACCGGACAAGGAGCCGAACCCTGAGATGCAGGCGGCATTGGACACGGCATACGAGGGGGCGAGCAGCACAGTGCGGTCACGGTTCCAGCTCTTGGCGAAGTCCGCTCCCGGCGAGGCGTCGGCCCAGGCGCTCCGTGTGGCCATCGCGGTCGTCGTGAAAGGCGACACGGTTCTCCTCGTCTGCCGCCGCGACTCCGACACGCTCGCATGGCAGTTCCCCGCCGGCGTCGTGAAGCCAGGAGCAAGCGCGGAGGCCGTCGCCGCTCGCGAAACGCACGCGGAGACCGGAGTGCACTGCACGGTCCGGCAGGAGCTCGGCAGCCGCCTGCACCCGGTCACCGGGGTCACGGCCAGCTACTTCCTGTGCGAGTTCCTCGTCGGCGAGGCCGAGAACCGGGACCCTCTCGAGAACGCGGACGTCCAGTGGGTACCGATCTCCTCGCTCAACCGCTTCATCCCGACCGACCGGATCTTCCCGCCCATCCTGAAAGCCCTGGAGGACGCATGACCGAGACCACCGACAAGCCCGGCATCTCCGCCGCCATCATCGTCGCCGGGGGCAAGGTGCTCATGGTCCGGCGCCGCATCTCCGAGGGCGAGCTGATGTGGCAGTTCCCCGCGGGTGGGATCGAGGCTGGCGAATCGGCGGAAGAGGCCGCGGTCAGGGAGACGCTCGAGGAGACCGGCCTCACGGTGAAGGCGATCCGCCTGCTCGGTGAGCGCGTGCACCCGAAGACCCACCGGCTCATGTCGTACACCGCGTGCGACGTCCTCGAGGGTGAGGCTCGTGTCGCGGACGACGACGAGCTGGACGCGGTCGCCTGGGTCGCCCACGGCGAGATCGCCAAGTACGTCCCCTACGGTCTCTTCGCACCGGTGCAGGAGCACCTCGACGAGGTCCTGGCCCGCTGACCTGCAAGCGAAAGGCCGGGCGGTTGCTGCCGCCCGGCCTGTTCGACCGCGAGTTGCTGCTCGCCGCCTTGGCCACCCCTACTCGCCGGAATGGAGGCTCCTCTATGAGCGTAGCCGAGAGCCGCAAGCCCACTCCCGCAGATTTACTCACCCGCCCCCTGGAGCACCTGCTTGCTGAGGTCGGCGCCCGGGTCGTGGAGTCGTCGATCGCCGACGACGGGTTCTTCGGTGCGGCGCATCTGTCGCCAGCGGGGATCAGTCTGCACATGCCGGCCGGCCGATCGGAGGTAGAGCGCGACTCGATCGCCCGCGCTCTACTCGGTCGAGTGCTCCAGGTCCCGCTGCCTCCGCTGCCGGCTGTGCTGTCGGTGGAAGAGGCGGCGGTCTAGCCGCGGACAGAGCGAAGGCCCGCCACCCGAAGGGTGGCGGGCTTCGTCGCGTCCTGGCCGGTGTCGGGCCGGTTGTCGTTCCGTGGATGCTGGATGTGACGCCGTGGGTGCGGTGGCTGGCCGGCTTGCGGCGGACCTGCCGATGCGACTGCCAGCGGAGTAGGTGCGAACTCGGCGGCGATGGGGTGACCACTTGGCCGTAAAGGTGCAGGTCAGAACGCTTGGATTGCAGTCTCTGGCCCTGGGTATCCCTAAGGTGTTACCTTGGTACCTATTCCGGTACCAGAGGGAGGGTGAGCATGCCTGCACTGAACGTGACCTTCACCGAGCAGGAAATGACGCTGCTCCGCGACCAGGCAACTAAGGAGGACATCAGCTTGAAGACGCTCGCGCACGACGCCGTCCTGGCAGAGGTCCACCGCCGCAAGGTTCGCGCTGCTGCCCTGCGTGTCGCCCGCATCTCCGCCGGTCTGAACAAGCGCCTCGCTGACAAGTAAGGCAGGGGTCTCATCACCGAGTACCTGGACGTCGAAGATGTCCTCGAGATAGCCAAGATCACGCTGGGTAGCACGGCGGCGGTCAGGGACTACGGGCTCATCCAGAGTGCGATAGGCCGGCCTCAAGGGTCAGTCTTCGGCGTGGACGCCTACCCGACACTGCTGGAGAAGGCTGCGGCCTTGCTGCACTCTCTGTCCAGCAATCACGGGCTCGTGGATGGCAACAAGCGAACCGGCTGGGCGTGCTCCATCGTCTTCCTGGAGCTGAACGGGCTCTACCTGATGGAACCGCTCGACGAGGACGCGGCGGAAGACTTCGTCCTTGCCGTGGCGCAGTCTCAGCTCACGAACGAAGTGATCGCCGAAAGGCTCGCAAAGTTCGTGACTTCGGAGCCGCCGGCAGACCTGACGTAGGTCCGCAGAAGGGCCCGCAGCGCACCACGCGCTGCGGGCCCTTCGCATTGCCTACGCCGCGGCCCTCCCGTTCGCCAGCGGCAGCCGGAGTACTTCGCTGTGCCCGTACTCGGTCCGGCACTTGGGGCAGGTGAGTGCCTGAACGTTGAGCGTGATCCGCAGCGGCTGCTCGCACGGGCAGGTGACGGTGATCCGCCGCGGGGGCTTCTGGCCGCCGGTGACGCCGGTGAGTGTTCGATGGATGGCCTCGAGCTCGCGGGCGAACTCGTCGGGTGCGGGTCCTTGTTCGGCGAACCAGCGGAGGTTGTACCGGAGGGTGCGGCAGGCGTGGTCGACGCGCTGCTGCAGGGTGCCGGCTTCGTTGAGTTCGGCGTGGCCGGCTTCCTCCCAGACGCGGACCCAGCCTTCGAGGGGGCCGAGGACGGGCCCGCCGGCTGTCTGCAGGTTGAGGATGTCGAGCCGAAGCGGGGCTGGGGCGGCCTTGCTGCCGGAGACCGTCGGCCCGCCCGAGCTGCCGCCGCGCTGGAGGTGGTGGGCGAGCTGGGCGTACAGGCCGCGGGGCCCGGGGATGGCGGCCAGTTGCTGTGCTGCCCGGTCTTCACAGCGGCCGCAAAGCTGCCGCCCGGTCTCGTCGTCGCGGAGGTCGTAGGCGCAGCGGATGCAGGTCGGGATGTCGTTCACGGCAGTCTCCTTGCTGGCGGTGCGGCGGGGCTTGGTGAGGGCTGACGCGCTGTCGGTTTGTCCTGGTGTGTTCTGTTGTGTGGGGCGGCGGTTGAGGTCGCGGGCCGCTACGGGGCCTGTGAGCGCCTCGTAGCGGGTTCGGCGGGCTGGGAGCCGTGATCGGCGTTTCAGGCGCTCTCGCGGGCGCACAGGCCCTCTGGCGGGGGCGAGTTGGGGTTCACGCTGCCTCCTCTGGCCGTGTACCGCGGAGGATCGCGACGACGGACCAGACGGGGATGTGGGCGATCCGGCGCCGCTGGCTGTGCACGACGAGGTTGCGGATGCCGGTCAGGTCTTCGGTGTCGCGGCGGAGTTGGCGGGTCTGGACGCGGAGGCGTGACCGCAGGGATCGCCGGTCGTCGTGGAGTTGGGTGATGCCGGTGCGCAGCCGGCTGGCCTCGTCTGCGGACAGGGGGCCGCGTTCGGCTCGGTCGGCGAGGTTGAGTAGCTGTTCGGTGGTGACGGGCTTGGCCATCAGAGGCTCCGGATGACGTTGACGACGGGTCGGTCGGGTATGTGCTGCCGGGCTGCGGCTCGTCCGTGGTCGCCGGGTACGCGCTTGGCCCAGCGGCGGCGATGGCGTCCGCTCCGGACGGGCAGGCGCCGTGGACGATGACGGCGGGCACCTTCTGGAAGACGGCGGTGGCGAGGTTGTCGCGGACCATGTCGTAGTCGGCCCAGTCCCTGCTGCCTGTCACGAGGATCCGGT
>NZ_DATCVQ010000633.1:0-2790 GCF_036566765.1 Streptomyces sp. | reverse complement strand
CCACACGCATTCGCCGTCCTGGATCGCGCACACGTCCCCGCCGAGGGCGGCGGCAAGGCAGTGGCCACGGATGGAGGCCGGGCACACGGCGGCGGGCGGGGGCTGGCCGGTCATGGCGTCACCTCGCCGTCGAGGAGGTGCAGCAGGAGCCGGCCGAGTCCGACGCCGGGTCCGGTGTCGCCGGCGTCGATGGCGCGGTCGGCGTAGGCGCGGACGCGGGCGACGGCGGCCTGGGCTTCGGCCAGCGCCTGCTCGGTGTCGAGCTTGTCGAGTGCGGCGCTTTGGTCGGTGTCGGTCATGGTTGCCTCTTCCGGGTCTCTGGTTTCGCTTCTGACGGCCTTTCGGCCCTGGGTTGGGGAGTTGGTCCGCCGGGTGGCTCCTGGGCGCTCTGGCGGCCGTCTGTCACGCCGCGGCTTCTCCTGGATCGGCTGAGCGGCTCTCTGCGCCTCTCGCAGCGCCTCGGACGTCCCGACCGCCGCCGACGGGCCGCGAGGCGCTCACAGCCCCGCCTGGGGCCGCTGGAGGCGCCACGACGCCCCGCTCGCTCGCCGCCGCTGCGATCCGCCCCAACTCGGCGAGGCTGATGTCCCCGCCGTGGATGGCGAGGGCGACCGCGTTCGCCCGGTCGTGGGCACCCAACGCGGCGTAGGCCTCGACGAGATGCCGGTTCACCGTGTTCGGGGCGATCTCCAGCACGCGGCCGATCTGGATGTTGGTATTGCCGTAGGCGGCCAGCGTCAGCACCTGCCGCTGCCGCAGCGTCAGCCCGGTCACGGCCGCCTCCCCTGCCGTGGCACGCGTCCGCGGATGTCGAGCAAGCCGTCGGCGCGGGCGAGCAGCAGCAGCGCCCTGCGGAGCACGGAGGGCAGGCGTTCACCGCGGCGGGCGTAGGCGGCGAGGATCGCGGCGGAGCCGTCATCCGGCTGCCAGCGGACCGGCGGGCGGGTCATCGCTTCACCTCAGGTTCGATCAGTGCCCAGCCGAGGATGAGCGCGGTGTCGATGGCCTCCCCGATCACGACGGGTCCTCGGCAGCGGTCTTGCGCCCGTTGAGGACGTCGCGGATCCATTGGGCGTCGGACTCTGCGACGTGCGCACCGGCTGAGCGGGCCACGATGATCTGCATGGGTTGGCCGTCGCCGTCTCGGACTTCGGCGACCCACGCGCTCCAGGGTTGCGAGCCTCGGTTCGGCGGGGTGTGACCGTCGGGGCAGTGCGGGCAGTCGGCCATGGTTCAGGCCTCCTTCGGCTGCTGCGCGGCGGCGGGCTCGTCGGCGCAGCCGCAGCGGATGCCGCCAAGGTGCACGGGCGGGTTCGGGTCGACGGGGCGCAGGTTCGGGCACTGCTCGGGGAAGCCGGGGCAGTCGTCGGCGGAGCGGCGCAGCGGGGCGGGCGGCTCGTCGTCGGCCTGCGTCTCGGGCTGCTGTGTCTCGTCGGCCATGCGGCGCAGCTCGGAGACAGCGCGGTTGACGCCCTCCGCGGCCTTCTGCCCCATGTCGGCGTAGACGGCTGGGAAGAGGGCGGTGTACAGGCGCTGTGCAGCCTCCCGGAGCACGGCGCCCTGGTCGGTGGCGGGCGCCCGCCCGGCAGGCTCGTACTGCTCGGCGAAGTCGGCCGCGCTGAACTCGTACAGGCCCCCGTCGAGCTTCACCACCCAGTCGCCGGGCTTCAGGCCACGCCACGTGCCGTGCTTGCCCTCGCGGACTGCGGCAGTCTGGTCGGGATCCTCGGTGCGGTCGTCGAGCTCGATCTCGTCGAAGTCGGCTCCGGCGAAGGCGCGCAGCTGCTCGGCGTTGGTGCCGGTCCACTGAACGGCTTCGACCTCGGCGGTGCGGTGGCGGTAGCGGGCGGTCTGGTCGGTCACGGTTCACTCCAGGGGTGGGGTGCGGGCAGCAGAACGAGGGCGGTCAGGCGGCGTTGATCGCGCGGGCGATCACGAGGGCGTGGCGAAGGTCGTCAGGCATGGACGCGTGCTCGTCGATCTCGACGCCGCCCCAGCTGCCCAGCCAGTCGGCGAGGGCGGCCCCGACACCGGGATGCATGGCGGCGATGTACGGCAGGTCGGCGCGCTCAGCCGGATGGTCGGTGCCGCTGCGATCGGCGACGATCATCCCGTCGGCGCACCGCACCACGCGCTCGGCGGTCACGGTCCACGGCGGCGGCGATGCTCGGCGTGCGGCTTCAGCGTCACGGCGCAGCTTCTCGGCGGCGGTGCGGAGTTCGTCGGCGGGCGTGGTCACGGGTTCCTCCGGGTGGGTGGGATGCTTGTCGGGCCGGCGCCCCGCACTTCGACTGCGGGGCGCCGGTCTCGCGATCACGGGGCGGGTCGCTCCTCAGCCCACTCACCGCCGGGAACATCGCGGCGCAGGAGCACGGCCGGCACGCGCCAGCCCTTGCCTTCGTTCTCCAGCAGGTACGCCGTGGTGCTGTCCCGGTCCTCTTCCGAGTCGGACGTGAGCACATAGCCGTCCGTGCAGCGGATCCCGAACAGGCGGGCGTCCTCACGCCGCTGGCGCCCCTCGTCAACGTGCGCGTTGTGGAGGTCGCAGGCCCGCTCGCCGCCGACGGTCGACCACCAGGCGTCGACCTTGGCCTCGTTCTCCAGGTAGAGGCGGCGCAGGCTGCCCAGGTCGTCGGCAATGGCCTGGAGTTCCGGGGACTCGAAGTTCGGGCCGTAGTTCTCGGCTGCGTAGGTGAAGCCCTCGTTCTCGACCTTGCTGACGAAGGCTTCGAACTCCAGGAAGTCGAAGTCGGACCAGTCGGTGGGGTTGTGGATGTCGGTCACGGTGTC
>NZ_DATCVQ010000632.1:0-6796 GCF_036566765.1 Streptomyces sp. | reverse complement strand
TTGCCGTACACCACGCGGTTGATCAGGTCGGCGAGCTCTGCCCGCGCTTGCGTCACCGGAATCTCGTAGGCCATGCTCCACATCTTACGGGCTGTACGTCCTGTACATTTTTTACAGAGGAGGCTCGCCATGCACGACAGCACGCGGCACCACGCGCAGAACCACCCTCAGAACCACCCGCGGAACCACTCGCAGAGGGGAATGCGGAACCGGTACGTCCTTCCCGAGTTCACCGAGCGCACGAGCTACGGCAGCCGCACGCTCGACCCGTACTCCAAGCTCCTGGAGGAGCGGATCGTCTTTCTCGGCACCCCGATCGACGAGACCTCGGCGAACGACGTGATCGCGCAGCTCCTGCACCTGGAGTACGCGGACCCCGACCGGGACATCTCGCTCTACATCAACTCGCCCGGCGGCTCGCTCAGCGCCATGGCGTCGATCTACGACACGATGCAGGTGATCACCTGCGAGGTGGAGACGACCTGCCTCGGCCAGGCCGCGTCGACCGCCGCCGTGCTGCTCGCCGCCGGCGCGCCGGGCAAGCGGCTGGCCCTCCCCGGGGCTCGGGTCGTGCTCCAGCAGCCGAGCATGGACGAGCCGTTGCAGGGGCAGCCGAGCGACCTGGAGATCCAGGCGGAGGAACTGCTGCGGCTGCGCGGGATGGTCGCCGGGATGCTGGCCCGGCACACCGGGCAGAGCACGGAGCGGATCGACGCCGACATCGACCGGATCTCGGTCCTCGACGCCCCGGCCGCGGTGGCGTACGGCCTGGTGGATCACGTCATCCGGAACCGCGGCGAGTCCGGCGCGGGCACCGGCAACGGCAGCGGCACGAGGTGACCGGAGGTGGTTCCCGAGCTGCCGCCGCTTCCCGCGCTGACGCGCGCCGAGGGTGAGTTGGTCGACGCCTACCTTGAAGTCGTCGACCAGCTGGGGAGAATCAATCCATCCAGGATCTCGCATACCTATGGGGCCCTGAGGGCGGCTCAGGCGCTGGTCGGGCGGGCGATCGCACTCCGGGAGGCCCTGGAACTCATGCATCGCCGCGGCGAGAGCGAGGTCCATGCGGCCACATTGGCCCGCGCCCTGCGGGTGTTGGACGGGGAGCGGCGCGCGGAGCGGGTCACCGTGACGGACACACCCGCCAGTTGACAGTTCCGCATGTCGTGTCGAGGGCCAGTCGGTCGCAGAAACCCTCCCTCGTTCGGCGTAGTCGACGAATCGATATGTAGCGCGGGTGAGTTGCGCAACAGGTGTACGCATCTGGCGGAATCGACCATTCCGCTGCTGGTACGGGCCTCATCCGCCAAACCTCTGTTGATCACGAAACCTGCCTGTCCACCCGAATGGATCAGTCGTGAGCAGCCTCACATAACGCCGTTTCGGCTCGGAAATCGCCACGAGCTGGGTCAAGATCCCTGACGACGACAAGCCCCCGCCATCCCTGGCGGGGCGGTCCGGGCGGACGCCGAGTCCTGCCGCCGCTCCGGATGTCTGGTCGACAGGAGTGGATCGGCAGGAGTGGAGGACCCGAGCAACACGGGCCGGCCGTACCTCACGGCCGTTCCTCGGGGTGAAGCCGCAACCGCGGCCGGGCAACTTCGCCAGTCCGAACCCGACAGGTCATCCTTCACAGGCGGCTGACGAAGGGTTGCGCATGACTGCGCAGAATCATGTCCCGTCCCTGCTCTCCCGGGCCGGAGCCGTCTCGGCTCTGACCGTCGCCGCCGTCGGCGGCACCTTCCTGGCCCCGGGCGCCGCGCCCGAGGCCCAGGCGGCCACCTCGTACGCGAGCACCGCGCTCGACGTCGCGGCCTCGAAGCAGGGCGCCCCCTACAAGTACGGAGCGGCCGGTCCCAGCCGCTTCGACTGCTCGGGGCTCACCCTCTACTCGTACAAGCGCGCCGGCAAGAAGCTGCCCCGCACCGCGCAGCAGCAGTACAACCGGACCCGGCACATCTCCGCCTCCGGCCGGACCCAGGGCGACCTGGTCTTCTTCCACTCCGGCGGCCGCATCTACCACGTCGGCATCTACGCGGGGAACGGCAGGATCTGGCACTCCCCCAAGACCGGTTCCTGGGTGAAGCTCGACAGGATCTGGTCGTCGCAGGTCCTGTACGGCCGGGTCGGCTGACCCCGGGCGGCGGGCGACAGGGGCCGCGGCGACGACGACCGCGGCCCTCGGCGTCAGTGCCCCGCCACCGGCGCCGTCAGCAGGGTCAGCCCCAGACCGGCGAGCGCGCCGCCGGTCACCCCCTGCAGGGTGCGGGCCGGCCGCGGCCGGCGCAGCCACGTGCCCAGCCGGTCCACCAGGAGTGCGAGCAGCGGGAACCACAGCAGGGCGAACACGACCACGATCGACGCGAGGAGCAGAGTGCGGGGCAGGACCGCGGCCCCGTCCGGCACGAACTGCGGCAGCAGGCTCAGAAACAGCACCGGCGCCTTCGGGTTCAGCACGTTGGTGAGGAAGCCCTGCCGCAGCGCCCTCCCGACCCGGGCCTCCCCCGCGCTGTCGGCCGTGGGCGCGGCGGCGGCCGGCCGCAGCGCGCCGCGGAGCGCCTGGACGCCCAGGTACAGCACATACGCGCCGCCCGCGATCTGCAGCACCCGGTAGAGCACCGGCACCGCAAGCAGCACGGCGGCAAGCCCGGCCACCGCGAGGGCGGTGTGCACCAGGAGCCCGCCCGCCACGCCGAGCGCGCAGGCCACACCGGCCCGGCGCGCCGCGAGCGCGCTGCGCACGACGACGGCGAAATCGGCGCCCGGCATGGCGACCATGCCCGCGGCGACCCCTATGAAGGCGATCAGCTGTCCGTCCATGGACTCAGCCTGCCTGAATCAGCCTTTACTGTGGAGACAGGATTCTCTGGGTCTGCCCAAAGGAACGCTTCATGCAGGATCTCGTACGGCTCGCCGCCCTGGTGGCGGTGGCCGAGGACGGCTCGATCACCGGGGCCGCCGCCCGGCTCGGCTACACCCCGCCCGCGCTCTCCCAGCAGCTGGCGAAGCTGGAACGGGAGGCGGGCGCGCCGCTGCTCGTACGCCACCGGCGCGGCGCGCGCCTCACCCCGGCCGGCGAACTGCTCGTGACGCGGGCCCGGCGGGTCCTCGCCGAGATGGAGCAGGCCCGGCATGAACTGGCCCAGCTCAGCGGGCTGTCCGGCGGCCGGCTGCGGGTCGGCACGTTCACCACCGTGGGCATCCATCTGCTGCCGCCTGTGCTGAGCGCCTTCAAACGGGCGCATCCTGCGGTGGAACTGACGGTCGCCGAGTACGAGCCGCCCGGCGGCGTGCTCGCGGTCGCGTCCGGCGAGGTGGACCTGGCGCTCACCCACGCCTACACGCCGGCGGAGCCCGTGCCCCGGCCGGCGGGGGTCGAGCTGGAGCCGCTGCTGGTCGAGGAGCTGGTCCTGATCTCGGCGCCGGGTCACGAGCTGACCGGCGGCTCGGGTCGGCTGCCGATCGCCGCGCTCGCCGGCCAGCCGCTGATCAGCAGCGCGCCCGATCGTCCGGCGCGGCGCGGCGTCGAGGGCGAGCTGGCCCGGATCGGTGCGCGGCCCGCGGTGGTCTGCCCGACGCCCGGCTACGCCCTGGTGTGCGCGCTGGTCGGCGCGGGGCTCGGGGTGGCGGTGGTGCCGGAGATGGTGGCCGCGATGTCGGCGACGCCGCTGGGCGTACGGGCCTTGGAGCCGGACTCGTTCCGCCGGACGATCTCGGTGGCGCACCGCGGCGACGCGTCGGGCCCGGCCGAACGGTCGTTCCGCGCCCTGTTGCGCGGCGGCTTCGCCCGCGGAACAGCAGGCTGACGGCGGGCGAACGGCAGCCTGGGCGCGGTCAGTTGGGCGAGGGGGCGGGGGCGGTCCAGGGAAGCTCGATCCACACCGTCTTGCCGCCGTCGTCGGTGGGGCGGACGGAGAGCCGGCCGCCGCATTCGGCGGTCAGCCAGCGGATGATCACCATGCCCCGGCCGTTGTCCTGCTGCACCGCGGCGGGCAGCCGCTGGGGCCAGCGGGGGTGGCTGTCGGTGACGCCGATGTGCAGGTGCTCGTCGCGTTCGAGGCGGACGTCGACGGTGAAGGTCGGCGACTGTCCGAAGGTGTGCTGGACGGCGTTGGTGGCCAGTTCGGAGACGATCAGGCGGACGGTGTCGGAGGTCTCGCAGGTCTCGTCGAGGCCCCAGCCGACGAGGACGTCGGCGACGTATCTGCGGGCGGTGGAGACCGAGGCCGGATCGCTCGGCAGAGTGACGGTTGCTACCTGATGGTCTGCCATGGCGACGCTGTCCCTTTCCCACCGGGGCCCGGCCCCGGATTGCGCTTCGCGCCAGAGTGCCACCGATTCGGGGGACCTTGGGGGCGATTCACCGAGATATGTGTAAATCTGTCGCTCGAAGCGGTGAACTCTGCGACGCCCGGCCGCATTTGGGCCCGCACTGCTCTCCGCGCGTGGTCAGGCGGCCGGGGCGGTCCGGAGGATCGTGGCGACGGCCTCGTCGATCTGCGCGTCCGTGAGGTCCGCGCGGGCCGTCAGCCGCAGCCGGGAGATGCCGTCCGGCACCGACGGCGGCCGGAAGCAGCCGACGCCCAGACCCTGTTCGCGGCAGTCCGCGGCCCAGCGCAGGGCCGCCTCCGGCGAGGGCGCGTGCACCGAGACGACGGCCGCGTCGGGGCGCGCGGCGGTCAGACCGGCCTCGATGAGCCGCCGGTGCAAGGTGGTGGCGACGGTACGGGCCCGCTCCGCGAGCCCCGGCTCGGCGCCGATCAGCCGCAGGCTGGCGAGCGCGCCGCCCACGGCGGCCGGGGCGAGCCCGGTGTCGAAGATGAAGGTGCGGGCCGCGTTGACCAGGTGCTCGATCACCCGGGCGGGCCCGAGGACCGCGCCGCCCTGGCTTCCCAGCGACTTGGACAGCGTGAGGGTGGCGACGACGTCGGCGTCGCCCGCGAGGCCGGCGGCGTGCACCGCGCCCCGGCCGCCCTCGCCGAGCACGCCGAAGCCGTGGGCGTCGTCGACGACCAGCGCGGCGGAGCCGTGCGCACGGCAGGCGTCGGCGAGCTCGGCCAACGGGGCCTTGTCGCCGTCCACCGAGAAGACCGAGTCGGACACGACCAGGGACCGGCGGCCCGGGTGGGCGTCGAGGGTCTTGCGCACCGCGTCCGGGTCGGTGTGTGGGACGACCGCGGTCTCGGCGCGCGACAGCCGGCAGCCGTCGACGATCGAGGCGTGGTTGGCGGCGTCCGAGACGATCAGCGAGCCGTGGCCGCTGAGCGCGGTGAGCGCGGCGAGGTTGGCCGTGTACCCGGAGGAGAAGACGAGGGCCGCCTCGAAGCCGCAGAACTCGGCGAGCTCGCGCTCCAGTCGGGCGTGCAGCCGGGTCGAGCCGGTGACCAGACGTGACCCGGTGGAGCCCGCGCCCCACTGGCGGGCGGCCTCGGCGGCCGCCTCCTTGATCTCGGCACGGTGGGTCAGCCCGAGGTAGTCGTTGCCCGCGAGGTCCAGTACGTCCGGTTCGGCGGCCCGGGGACGCAGCGTCCGGACGAGCCCGGCCTCCGCGCGACGGCGCGCCTCGGCGTCGGTCCAGTCGAACGCGGTGCGGCGCGGGTCCACGGCCTGGGACATGGCAGATCCTTTTGTAGGCAGCGCACAGACCCTAACCGGCCGACGTCGAGGTCGGGGTGTGGCCATGCACACACCTCGAACGGCGCCGTTTGTTCGGATCCTCCTTGGCCCGGACCCGTGCCGTAGGCCAGGATCAGCCCTTATGGACCTGCTGAACACGCTGGTGGACAAGGGGCTGCGGCGCGAGCTGCCGAGCCGTGAAGAAGCGCTCGCCGTACTGGCGACCTCCGACGACGAACTGCTCGATGTGGTGGCCGCGGCCGGCAAGGTGCGCCGCCAGTGGTTCGGCCGCCGGGTGAAGCTGAACTACCTGGTCAATCTGAAGTCCGGGCTCTGCCCCGAGGACTGCTCGTACTGTTCGCAGCGGCTCGGCTCGAAGGCCGAGATCCTCAAGTACACCTGGCTGAAGCCGGACGAGGCGTCCCAGGCGGCCGCCGCCGGCGTCGCGGGCGGCGCGAAGCGGGTCTGCCTGGTGGCCAGCGGCCGCGGTCCGACGGACCGGGACGTGGACCGCGTCGGGAAGACGATCGAGGCGATCAAGGAGCAGAACGAGGGCGTCGAGGTGTGCGCCTGCCTCGGGCTGCTCTCGGACGGCCAGGCGGAGCGGCTGCGGGAGGCCGGCGCCGACGCGTACAACCACAACCTCAACACGTCCGAGGGGACGTACGGGGAGATCACCACCACCCACACCTACGCCGACCGGGTGGACACGGTGCAGAAGGCCCACGCGGCCGGTCTGTCGGCGTGCTCGGGCCTGATCGCGGGCATGGGCGAGTCCGACGAGGACCTGGTCGACGTGGTGTACGCGCTGCGCGAGCTGGACTCGGACTCGGTGCCGGTCAACTTCCTGATCCCGTTCGAGGGCACCCCGCTCGCCCAGGAGTGGAACCTGACGCCGCAGCGCTGCCTGCGGATCCTCGCGATGGTCCGGTTCGTCTGCCCCGACGTGGAGGTGCGGATCGCGGGCGGCCGCGAGGTGCACCTGCGCTCGATGCAGCCGCTGGCGCTGCACATCGCCAACTCGATCTTCCTCGGCGACTACCTCACCAGCGAGGGCCAGGCCGGCAAGACCGACCTGGACATGATCGCGGACGCGGGCTTCGAGGTGGAGGGCGCGGGCACGACCACGCTGCCCGCGCACCGCGCGGACGCGCTCGCCGCGGCGGGCGGCGGCTGCGGC
>NZ_DATCVQ010000631.1:0-4408 GCF_036566765.1 Streptomyces sp. | reverse complement strand
GTCGTGGTCTTGCCGTTGGTGCCGGTGACCGCGAGCCAGGGAGCGGGAGTCCTTCCCGCCGGGATCTCACGCAAGCGCCAGGCCAGCTCGACGTCGCCCCAGACCTCCACACCCGCCTCGGCGGCGGCCGCGAACAGGGGCTTGTCGGGCCGCCAGCCGGGGGCGGTGACGATCAGCTCGGCGCCCTCGGGCAGGGTCGCCCCGTCGCCGAGGCGGACGGTGATCCCCTCCGCCTCCAGCTCCGCGGCCTGCGCCCTGGAGCCCTCGTCGTCGCCGTCGTTGACGACCGTCACGACCGCGCCGAGGCGGTGCAGGACGCGGGCGGCGGGAATCCCGCTGACGCCCAGTCCCGCGACCGTGACGCGCTTGCCCTGCCAGTCCGGCTGCTCGCTCACTTCTCCGATGCCCATCCCGCGTAGAAGAGGCCCAGGCCCACGATGACGCACATGCCCTGAATGATCCAGAACCGGACCACGACAAGGACTTCGGACCACCCCTTGAGTTCGAAGTGGTGCTGCAGCGGCGCCATCCGGAAGACCCGCTTACCGGTCATCTTGAACGAACCGACCTGGATGACCACGGACATGGTGATCAGGACGAAGAGACCGCCGAGCAGGGCGAGCAGGAGCTCCGTACGGGAGCAGATGGCGAGACCGGCAAGGGCGCCGCCGAGGGCCAGCGAGCCGGTGTCGCCCATGAAGATCTTGGCGGGCGAGGTGTTCCACCACAGGAAGCCGAAGCAGGAGCCCATCAGCGCGGAGGCGACGACCGCGAGGTCCAGCGGGTCGCGTACCTCGAAGCAGGCGTTGGGGTTCGTCAGGGTCACCGCGTTGGCGCAGGACTCCTGGAACTGCCACAGGCCGATGAAGGTGTACGCGCCGAAGACCATCACCGAGGCGCCGGTGGCCAGGCCGTCCAGACCGTCCGTCAGGTTCACGCCGTTGGACATGGCCAGGATCATGAAGAGCGCCCAGACCACGAACAGCACCGGCCCGATGGCCCAGCCGAAGTCGGTGATGAAGGAGAGCTTGGTGGAGGCCGGGGTCAGCCCGCGCAGGTCGGCGAACTGGAGCGACAGCACGGCGAACGCGATGCCGACGATCAGCTGGCCGGCCATCTTCGCCTTGGCCCGCAGGCCCAGCGAACGCTGCTTGACGATCTTGATGTAGTCGTCGAGGAAGCCGACCAGGCCCATGCCGGCCATCAGGAACAGCACCAGCACGCCGGAGTACGTCGGGTCCTCGCCGGTGATGACCTTGGCGAGCGCGTACGCGATGAGCGTGGCGAGGATGAAGGAGATGCCGCCCATGGTGGGCGTGCCCTTCTTGCCGGCGTGGCCGCGCGGGCCGTCGTCCCGGATGAACTGCCCGTATCCCTTGCGGGCCAGCAGCTTGATGAGCAGCGGGGTGCCGATCAGGGTCAGGAAGAGCCCGATGGCTCCCGCGAAGAGGATCTGCCTCATCGGCCGGTGACCTCGCTCTCGGAGTCGAGCAGCGCCAGGGCGACCCGCTCGAGCCCCACCGACCGGGACGCCTTCACCAGCACGACGTCCCCCGGACGCAGCTCTCTGCGCAACAGGTCGACCGCCGCCTGCGCGTCGGACACGTGCACCGACTCCTCACCCCACGAACCCTCGTTATATGCGCCCAGTTGCAGCCAGGACGCTTCCCTGTCCCCGACCGCGACGAGCTTGCTGACGTTGAGCCGGACGGCGAGCCGCCCGACCGCGTCGTGCTCGGCGAGCGAGTCGTCGCCGAGCTCGGCCATCTTGCCGAGCACCGCCCACGTACGAGCCCCCCGGGCCTGAGCCGCCCTGCCCATGGCCGCGAGCGCGCGCAGGGCGGCTCGCATGGACTCGGGGTTCGCGTTGTAGGCGTCGTTGACGACCGTCACGCCGTCCGGACGCTCGGTGACCTCCATGCGCCAGCGCGACAGGGTGCCGGCCTCGGAGAGCGCGGTGGCGATCTCCTCGACAGGCATGCCCAGCTCATGGGCGACGGCGGCCGCAGCGAGCGCGTTCGACACGTGGTGCTCACCGTACAGGCGCAAGGTCACGTCACTGCACCCGGTGGGTGTGTGAAGACTGAAAGAGGGTTGTCCGTTCTCCGTGAGCCGGACATTCTCGGCACGCACGGCGGCGTCCTCGGCCTCGCCGAAGAGGATCACGCGTGCCTTGGTGCGGCTCGCCATGGCGCGGACCAGCGGATCGTCGGCGTTCAGGACCGCGACGCCGTTCTCCGGAAGGCCCTCCACCAGCTCGCCCTTGGCCTCGGCGATCTGCTCGCGGCCGCCGAACTCGCCGATGTGGGCGGTGCCGACGTTCAGCACGAGGCCGATGCGCGGCGGGGTCAGACCGGTGAGGTAGCGGATGTGGCCGATTCCGCGCGCGCCCATCTCCAGGACCAGGTGCTGGGTCTCCTCGGTGGCGCGCAGCGCGGTCAGCGGCAGCCCGATCTCGTTGTTGAGCGAGCCGGGCGTCCACACGGTCGGCGCGTGGCGCTGCAGGACCTGGGCGATCAGGTCCTTGGTCGAGGTCTTGCCGGCCGAGCCGGTGAGCGCGACGACGTCGGTGCCGAGCCGTTCGACGACGGCGCGGGCGAGCGCGCCGAGCGCCGCCTGGACGTCGTCCACGACGATCGCGGGCACGCCGACGGGGCGGGCGGCCAGGACGGCTGCCGCGCCCGCCTCGACCGCGCGCACCGCGTAGTCATGGCCGTCGACGTGCTCGCCGGCGAAGGCGGCGAAGAGGCTGCCGGGCCGCACCTCGCGGGAGTCGATCACGACGGGACCGGTGACCTGGACGGACGGATCCGGTATGTCGTGCGACTGCCCGCCGACGATGGCGGCGATCTCGGCGAGGGAGAGGGCGATCACTGCTTCATCCCTGACTGTTCTTGTGGCGACAGTGCATATTGTTGGCGGGCGATCGCTTCGCTCAGGACCTCGCGGTCGTCGAAGGGGCGGACCGCCCCGGCGACGTCCTGGCCCTGCTCGTGGCCCTTGCCCGCGACCAGGACGGTGTCGCCCGGCTGCGCGCGGGCCACGGCCGCGGCGATCGCGGCGGCCCGGTCGGGTTCGACCAGGACGTCGCCGCGCTCGGCGGCCGGCACCTCGGCGGCGCCCGCGAGCATCGCGAGCAGGATCGCGAGGGGGTCCTCGGAGCGCGGGTTGTCGGAGGTCAGCACGGCGGTGTCGGCGAGCCGGGCCGCGGCGGCGCCCATCGGGCCGCGCTTGGTGGTGTCCCGGTCGCCGCCGCAGCCGATGACGACGTGCAGCCGGCCCTCGGTGACCTCGCGCAGCGAGCGCAGCACCGATTCGACCGCGTCCGTCTTGTGCGCGTAGTCGACGACCGCGAGGAACGGCTGGCCGGCGTCGACGCGCTCCAGGCGGCCGGGCACGCCGGGCACGGCGGCCACACCGTCGGCGGCGGTCTGCGGGTCGAGCCCGGCGACGGCCAGGGTGACGATCGCGGCGAGGGTGTTGGCGACGTTGAACGGGCCGGGCAGCGGGGCGGTGGCGGAGATCCGCTCGCCCTTCGGGCCGACGGCGATGAACGTCGACTCGGCGGCGCCCAGGACGACGTCCTCGGCGCGCCAGTCGGCGACCTCGTCGCCCCCGGCGGAGAAGGTGACGACCGGAACGCCGGACTCCTTCGCGAGCCGACGGCCGTACGCGTCGTCGAGGTTCACCACGCCCTGTCTGCTGCGTTTCGGCGTGAAGAGCTGTGCCTTGGCCCGGAAGTAGTCCTCCATGTCGGAGTGGAACTCCATGTGCTCCGGGCTGAGGTTGTTGAACACGGCGACGTCGAAGACGCAGCCGTCGACCCGGCCGAGCACGAGGGCGTGACTGGAGACCTCCATCGCGACCGCGTCCACACCGCGCTCGCGCATCACCGCGAACAGCGCCTGGAGGTCGGTGGCTTCGGGGGTGGTGCGCTCCGACTTGATGCGCTCGTCGCCGATGCGCATCTCGACGGTGCCGATGAGTCCGGTGCTGTGCATCGTGCGCAGCCCGCCCTCGATGAGGTAGGCCGTCGTGGTCTTGCCGGACGTGCCCGTGATGCCGATCTGGAGCAGATCGCGGCCGGGGTGGCCGTAGATCGTGGCCGCCAGCTCGCCCATCCGCGCGCGCGGGTCGTCGGCGACCAGGACCGGGAGCCCCGTGGCGGCGGCCCGCTCGGCACCGGTCGGATCGGTCAGCACGGCGACCGCGCCGAGGCCGGCGGCCTGCGTGACGAAGTCGGCGCCGTGCATGCGGGCACCCGGGAGGGCGGCGTACAGATCGCCGGGGCGGACGGCTCGCGAGTCATGGGTGATGCCCGTGACCTCGGCGGAGCCGTCCTGCCGTTCCGGCGCGGGGACACCCAGCTGGTCGGCAAGTTCCGCGAGGGATGTGGCGGAGACCTGCG
>NZ_DATCVQ010000630.1:0-6312 GCF_036566765.1 Streptomyces sp. | reverse complement strand
GGTCTCAGACATGCTGAAGAACTTTCGTGTCGTACTGCGGGGTTGCAGCGGGGTCTTACGGGCGACGCAGCGCGTCGGCGGCCGCGGTGGCGGCGGGGCCGGCGGCCAGCTCGTTCTCCAGCAGCTGCTTGCCGAGCAGCTCGGGGTCCGGGAGCTCCATCGGGTACTCGCCGTCGAAGCAGGCGCGGCAGAGGTTCGGCTTCTGGATCGTGGTCGCCTCGATCATCCCGTCGAGGGAGATGTACGAGAGCGAGTCCGCGCCGAGCGACGTGCCGATCTCCTCGATCGTCATGCCGTTGGCGATCAGCTCCGCGCGGGTGGCGAAGTCGATGCCGAAGAAGCAGGGCCACTTCACCGGCGGGGAGGAGATCCGGATGTGGATCTCGGCCGCGCCGGCCTCACGGAGCATCTTGACCAGGGCGCGCTGGGTGTTCCCGCGGACGATCGAGTCGTCGACGACCACCAGGCGCTTGCCCTTGATGACGTCCCTGAGGGGGTTCAGCTTCAGCCGGATGCCCAGCTGGCGGATGGTCTGGGAGGGCTGGATGAAGGTGCGGCCCACGTAGGCGTTCTTCACCAGGCCCGCGCCGAACGGGATGCCGGAGGCCTCGGCGTAGCCGATCGCGGCCGGCGTGCCGGACTCCGGCGTCGCTATGACCAGGTCGGCCTCGACCGGCGCCTCCTTCGCGAGGCGGCGGCCCATCTCCACGCGGGAGAGGTACACGTTCCGCCCGGCGATGTCGGTGTCGGGACGAGCCAGGTACACGTACTCGAAGACACAGCCCTTGGGCTTCGCTTCCGCGAATCGCGAGGTGCGGATGCCGTTCTCGTCGATCGCGATCATCTCGCCCGGCTCGACCTCGCGGACGAAGCTGGCACCGCAGATGTCGAGGGCGGCGGACTCGGAGGCGACGACCCAGCCGCGCTCGAGACGGCCGAGGACCAGCGGGCGGATGCCCTGCGGGTCGCGGGCCGCGTAGAGCGTGTGCTCGTCCATGAAGACCAGCGAGAAGGCGCCCCGGACGTCGGGGAGGACCTTCGCGGCGGCCTGCTCGATGGTGAGCGGCTTGCCGTCCTCGTCGACCTGGGCGGCGAGGAGCGCCGTGAGGAGGTCGGTGTCGTTGGTGGCCGCGACGCGGGTGGTGCGGCCTTCCTGCTTGGGCAGGTCCGCGACCATCTCGGCGAGTTGCGCCGTGTTCACCAGGTTGCCGTTGTGGCCGAGCGCGATAGAGCCGTGGGCAGTCGCCCGGAACGTCGGCTGCGCGTTCTCCCACACGGAGGCCCCGGTGGTCGAGTAGCGGGCGTGACCGACCGCGATATGACCTTGGAGGGAACCGAGAGAGGTCTCGTCGAAGACCTGGGACACGAGGCCCATGTCCTTGAAGACGAGGATCTGGGAGCCGTTGCTGACCGCGATTCCCGCGGATTCCTGGCCCCGATGCTGGAGGGCGTAGAGCCCGAAGTACGTGAGCTTTGCGACCTCTTCACCCGGAGCCCAGACACCGAAGACGCCACAAGCGTCCTGGGGGCCTTTCTCGCCGGGAAGCAGATCGTGATTGAGTCGACCGTCACCACGTGGCACGTTCCCGAGTGTAGGCGAGATCGACCACTGGTCCGAATTGGCGAATGTGCGGGAGTGCGCAGGTAGTGCGATCGCACGAGCTGATCCACCGGCGTACGCGGGAGCGGGCCCGAGCCCCGCATCCCTGGTGGGAAAAGGGGTCCACGGGATCGGCCACGGAACGGGCGGAGGAGAGCGGACGCTCGTACGGGGGCCGGGGGCGGCCCGGAGTGTGACGGAGTTCGCAAGCGGGGGCGGTTTTTGGGGGGCGGGCAGGAGTCCGAACCGAGCTGGTCCCGGGAGCGGACGGGGGTCGAACCGGGGCCGTCCCCGAGCGGACGGAGTCCGAACCGGGGCCGTCGCGCTGGGGGCGTCCCAGGGAGCGGGACGGGTGGTTGACAGGGGCACGCACTGTCGGCGAGGCTCCTCGATCATGCAGCCCCGCCGTGACCGCACGGTCACTCTTGTGGAGCGCCGCCACGTCGACCTGGTCCGTGTCGCGAGCGCGATCTGTCGCTGCGCGTAGAAGCCTCCGGCTTCCAAGGCCCTGCCCGGGCCCACCCGCACCTGTAGGCCGCTGATCGCGGCACCGCCGTGCCCTGCACCCCTGAAGCGGCGTGATCGGGCGGGTGGGTGGGTCGAGCACCCGGCGCGCCGGAGGGCCCGAACCGTCGGAGCCGGTGAGCCCGTTCGCCCGGCGCGGCGGGGGCCGTCCACTTCTGTAGGCCGATGACCTCGGCACCGCCATGCCCGCACCTCTGCAGCGGGGTGATCGGGCGGACGGGTGGGACAAGCACCCGACGCGCCGGAGGGCCCGAACCGGCGGAGGCCCGTGCGCCCGCACGCCCCCGTACCCCGAGGACCGGCGCCCGCACGCCCCCGTGCCCGCAGGGCCCGCGCCCGCATACTCGTACACCTCAAGGAGCACCCGTATGTCCCCGCACGTCCAGAAGCTCTCTCGTCGTGCCCTTGGCGGGGCCGCCGTCGCTGGGGCGGCTGCGGCCGCGCTCGGGGCGGCCCCGGCGGCGGCCGCGCAGACCCACGAACGGCCATTCCGTGCCGCCGCCCCCGCCCGTTCCGGGCCCCGCCCCAACATCCTCTTCATCCTCGGCGACGACCTCGGCTGGGCCGACCTCTCCTCCTACGGCTCCCCCGACATCCGCACCCCGCACCTCGACCGCCTCGCCCGCCAGGGCGTCCGGTTCACCGACGCGTACTCCGGCTCCGCCACCTGCTCCCCGACCCGTTTCAGCCTCTACACCGGCCGCTTCCCGGGCCGTACCAAGGGCGGACTCGCCGAACCGATCGCCGACAAGTCCGTCGGCCTGGAGCCGACCCACCCCACCCTCGCCTCACTGCTCCGCGACACCGGGTACGCCACCGCCCTGATCGGCAAGTGGCACTGCGGCTACCTCCCGGACTACTCCCCCACCAAGTCCGGCTGGGACGAGTTCTTCGGCAACTTCGGCGGGGCCCTGGAGTACTACTCCAAGCTCGGCCTCGGCGGCGAGTACGACCTGTACGAGGGCGACGCCGAATACAAGGACCTCCGCTACTACACCCGGATCCTCACCGAGCGCGCGAGCGAGTACGTGGCCCGCGACCACGACCGCCCCTGGCTGCTCAACCTGAACTTCACCACCCCGCACTGGCCATGGATCGCCGACGGCGACACCGAGGAGAGCGCGGAGATCGTCCGCCGGATCAGGGCCGGCGAGCGCGGCGCGCTCTGGCACCAGGACGGCGGCTCCCTCGCCAAGTACAAGGAGATGGTCGAGGACCTGGACCGCTCCGTCGGCGAGGTCCTCCAAGCCCTGAAGCGCTCCGGCCAGGAGCGGAACACCCTGGTCTTCTTCGCCAGCGACAACGGCGGCGAGCGGTTCTCCTACAACTGGCCGCTCTCCGGCAACAAGAGCTCCCTCCAGGAGGGCGGCATCCGGGTTCCGGCGATCCTGCGCTGGCCGGCCCGGATCGACGGCGGCCAGGTCAGCGACCTGCCGGTGTTCACGCCCGACTGGACCGCCACCCTGCTGGAGCTGGCCGGCGCCCGCCCCCACCCGGCGTACCCCCTGGACGGCACCAGCCTGGCCGGCCATCTGCTGCGCGGTGCCGAGGTGCCGGAGCGGGACCTGTTCTGGCGGGTGCGCGGGGAGCGGGCGCTGCGCCGCGGCGACTGGAAGTACTACCGCGGCAAGAGCGGCCGTGACCAGCTGTTCCATCTGTCGCAGGACGTACGGGAGCAGGCGGACCGGGCCCCGTACGAGAACGAGCGGCTGGCGGAGCTGCGGTCCGCCTGGGAGGCGGTGAACGCGGGCCTACTGCCGTACCCCGCCTGAGGCGGCGGGCCGCTCAGTCCTTGGTGACGGGCTTCGCCGTCGCGGCGACGCCCCTGCCGTCCGGTGCGGTGAGGGAGAGCGCGCGGTCGCGGAGCTCGTACGTCGCCTTGCTCTCGAAGACGTTCAGCATCGCCTTCTCCACGTTCATCTGCGGCGGGGCGCACAGCATCCGGGTGGAGACGACCCGGCCGAAGGCGATGGTGGAGCCGGAGACCGTGGCCGTGGTGGAGAAGCGGTTGCAGCCGAGGCTGCCGGTCACCTTGCCGTCCTTGCCGATGACGAAGTGCGCGCGGCCCTCGGTGCCGGCGGGCAGCGAGGCGGAGGAGTCGCCGGAGACCAGCGACTCGACGGTCCACGGCGTGCCCTGGAGCGGGACGGGCTTCTGGGAGCTGAGGACGAGGGTGTCGCCGTCGGCCCGGGTGAGGGTGAGCTTGTCGCCGTCGACGACGGCCTTGAGCTTGCCGTCGAAGGTCTTGTCCAGGACCGTCTCGAAGCGCTGCAGGTCCTCGGGGCAGCCGATCTCGGTGGTCTCGTCGAGGCTGACGTCGAGGGTGTCGGCCTTGACCGCGACGGCGCCGCCGAAGTGGTTGCAGCCGGTGTTGCCCTTGGCCCGGCCGTTCTCGGCGATCTCGACGTACGCGCCGTCCGGGGCCGGGGTCCGCTTGCCGTCCACGGTGATGCTGTCGAACGACCAGCGGACACCGGTGACGGCCACGTCGGTGACGACCGTCTGGTCGGACCCGGGGCCCGAGCCCGCACCGGAGCCGGTCTCGGTGCCACAGGCGGTGAGCAGGGCGAGGGAGGCCAGGGCGGCGGCTGCGGTGATGCGCGGCTTCTGCATGCCGATGGGACGGGGCGGCGGGCGGAGCGGTTCCGCGTACGGTCGCGGCTCCCGCCCGGGACGGCTCCGGATCCCGCCCGGAAGGCCGTGGCCCTGGCAGCGATCAGCCCATGATCGGCAGCAGATCCGCCAGGTCCGCCCGCTCCCCGCTCGCGCTCACCCGGGCCGCCGCGCGCTCCGTCGCCCAGTCCGTACGGCCGGTGGCCAGCCGGATCCAGGTCAGCGGGTCGGTCTCGACGACGTTCGGCGGGGTGCCGCGGGTGTGCCGGGGGCCCTCCACGCACTGGACCACGGCGAACGGCGGGATCCTGACCTCGACCGCCCCGCCCGCGGCCTTCACCGCCAGCGCGTCGGCGAGCAGCCGGGTGCAGGCGGCGAGGGCCTGGCGGTCGTACGGGACGTCGAGCCCGGTCGCGGCGTTCAGGTCGTCGGTGTGGACGACGAGTTCGACGGTCCGGGTGACCAGGAAGTCGGCGAGCCGCATCCCGCCGAACCGCGTCGGCACCAGCCGGTCGTCGGAGGCGCCGGCCAGCCGCTGCGTGTACTGCTCCGCCGTCGCCGCGTACAGCGCCGCCAGGTCGTCGGCGTCGATCGCGCGGGTGTCCTCGTCGACCTGCTCGGCCGCGGTGATCGTCGCGAACGGCCAGTCGAGCAGCGTCAGTTCCTGCCTCTCCGGCTCGGGCGCGGCCAGATACCGGGCGACCGCGCCGACCACCGCCGTCAGGTGCGCCGCCAGCTCCCGTACCGTCCACGCGCCGAGCCGGGTGGGCCCGTCGAGCTGCTCGGGCGTGAGCGTCGCGACGGCCGTCCGCACGTTCTCGAACTGGGCGAGCACGGCGGCGCGGGTCTTGGCGGAGTCGTACGAGCGGGTGCGCTTCTTGGCAGGTGGCATGGGGCCGAGGCTAGTCGCTGCCGCATGGCGGGGAGGGAACGCGCGGCGGAGACTGAAAGGGAGCCACGAGAGGGGTCGAAGGACCATGGCTGAACACCCCGACAGCGCCCTGATACGCAAGGGCTTCGAAGCATGGGTCAAGGGAGACATGGAGACGGTCGCCTCCCTGATGACGGACGACTGCACGCACCACGTGCCCGGCGAGAGCCAGGTGTCCGGGCACTTCAAGGGCAAGGCCAACATCATCGCCATGTACGGCAAGATGTTCGAGCTCACCGGCGGCAAGATGCAGGTCCAGCTCGACCACATCTCCGTCGACGGCCGCGGCCACGCCGTGGCGGCGAACAGGTTCTTCGCCGAACGGGGCGACCGCGGCATCGAGATGAACGGCGCGCTCTTCTTCACGATCGTCGGCGGCAAGATCTCCGACATCGACGAGTGCGTCGAGGACATCGAGGCGTCCGACGCCTTCTGGGGTCAGGCCGAGTAGACCGATTCCCGCGACGCCTCGAACGTCTCCCCGTTCTTCGGCACCCCCACGCCGCGCCAGGTGAACGGGACGCCCCGAGCCGTCTCCAGGTCCGGGCCGTCCATCAGCTGGAAGTGCACGTGCGGCTCCGTGGAGTTGCCGGAGTTGCCGCAGCGGGCCAGCTCCTGGCCCGCGGTGACCCGGTCGCCGGGG
>NZ_DATCVQ010000629.1:0-1830 GCF_036566765.1 Streptomyces sp. | reverse complement strand
CCGCCGGCGACCCGGCCGCCACGACCCCCGAACACGCCGCCCGCCTCGCCCGCGAGGCCGGCCGCCCCCTGCTCGTCGTCCTCGACGCCCCCGAGGAGATGCCGCCCGCCCTCGCCCACCGCCTCCCCGACTGGACCAGGGCCACCGAGCACTGGCTCCGCGCCCACGCCGCCCGCCTGACGCCGGGCTGCCGCCCCGAGCACTGGGAGCAGGCCGCGGAACTGTACGGGCGCGGGGCGCGGGCCGTCCTGCTCGGCCCGCTGGACGAGCCGGACGCGCGGGCCCTGCGGGAGCGGTACGGGATCGGGGAAGGCGTCCTCGCGCCGGCGGACGCACGGCATCCGCTCGCGCTGCGGCTGCTCGCCGAGGTACGGGCGGCGCTGCCCGGGGACGTGGCGGGGCGGCCCGGGCGGGAGGAGATCTTCACCGCGCACCTGGACCTGATGTGCCTGCGCATCGCGGTCCGGATCGCCGCCGGCTCGCGCCCGCT
Organism: Streptomyces sp.; assembly: GCF_036566765.1. Taxonomy (GTDB): domain Bacteria; phylum Actinomycetota; class Actinomycetes; order Streptomycetales; family Streptomycetaceae; genus Streptomyces. The sequence goes on along the minus strand of NZ_DATCVQ010000629.1, from coordinate 1,340 downwards.
GCTCCGCGGCACGGCGGTGCGCAGGCTCGCCGCGCGGGTGGCGGGCCAGGTCCACGAGGCCGCGCGGCGCTGCCTCGGCCCTGGCCAGGGCGAGCTGGACCGGGAGTCCTTCGAGGACCTCTTCCCCTGGCGCGACGGCTGGGCCTCCGCCGTCCTCACCGAGGGCCTCCTCGCCCCCGCCGGCACGGGCTACCGCTTCGCCCACGAGGAGCTCGCCGACTGGCTCCAGGGCGCCCACCTGGACCTGGACACGGCCCTCCACTCCCTGATCCACCGCTACGACGGGGACGTACGGCCCGACCCGCAGCCGAGCAGCTCCCACCCCGTCCCGCGCCACCGCATCGGCCCGGTGCTGCAGGCGCTGCTCCTGGTCGACCGGGTGCAGGGGCCGGCGGCGCTGGCCGGTCGCCTGGGGGATCTGCTGGACGCCGTGGAGCGGCTCGCAGGGGCGGAGCCCGGCGGCGACGCTGAGGGCGGCGACCCCTGGGACCCGGCGGCGCGGGTCGAGGACGCCCGATGGTGGGCCGGGCGGCTCGTGCGGGACGCCCTGCTGCGCGTCCCGAACCCCCGGGCGTACCTCGGCGTGCTGCGCGAGCTCGCCGACCGCATCGGCACGGGCGGCGTCGCCCCAGAGGCCTTCGCCCCCGGCTTCTGGACCCGCCTCCGCCTCGCCGAGGACGAGCGCATCGACCTGCTGCGCCGCCTCGTGCCCGCGGACCGGGACGGCTGGGACGGGGACCGGGACGGCCGTGACCGGGGCCGCCGGGTCCCCGGCGGCGACCCGGAAGTCTGGGACCAGGACCGTCGGGACCAGCAGGTCGGGGAGGTCTGGGAACGGTCCGGGCGGGACCGGGGCCGCCGAGATCAGGTCCGCCCGGATCAGTGCCGAGACCGGGACGGGGACCGCCGGGATGGGGACCGCCCGGTCCGGGGCGGCGAACTGGACAGTCGCGACCGGTACGGCGACCGGCATGGCCAGGACCAGTACCGCGATCACCGGCCCCGCTACCTCGACGCCGTCGCCGAGCGGCTCGTCGCCGATCCTCGGGGCGTGCAGCCGCTGCTCTGTCGGTGGTTCGCCGACGAGCGGCCGTTGCCGGCCGCGCCCGGGGCCACCGTCGCCGCCGCCGCGCAGGCGCTGCTGTACGCGCGGCGGGATCTTGCCGTCGACGACCTCTGCGAGGCCCTGGTCGCGACCGCTCACCCCCGGGCCGACGAGCTGCTCGCCGCTCTTGCCGAGGACGAGCCCGCCGCGTTGTGTCGGGCCGTCGATCGGTGGGCGCACGACGACGGGCGGCCCGCGCGGCGGGTTGCCGCGGCCGCGTACGGGCGGCTGGTCG
>NZ_DATCVQ010000628.1:0-6161 GCF_036566765.1 Streptomyces sp. | reverse complement strand
GCGGATCGCGCGGACCGCGGCGGCGAGCTCGGCCTCGTCGGGCCGCGGCCGGCGCACCCGCCAGACCCGCTCGGCGAAGAACTCCACGGGCCAGTCGTACGCCTCGGTCTGGACGTCCTGCGGCAGCGCGAGGGTCACCGCGCCGGTCTCGGCGGGGTCGGACAGGGTCCGCGCGGCGGCGAGGGCGGCGGGAATCAGCGCCTCGGGGCGGGTGACCCGGTCGAAGTACTTCGAGACCGGCCGCAGGCAGTCGTTGACGGACAGGTCGCCCGCGTACGGGACTTCGAGCTGCTGCAGGACGGGGTCGGCGGGGCGGGTCGCGAACACGTCGCCGGGCAGCAGCAGCACGGGCAGCCGGTTGACGGTCGCGAGGGCCGCGCCGGTGACCAGGTTGGTCGCGCCGGGGCCGATGGAGGTGGTGACGGCCTGCGCGGAGAGCCGGTTCGACTGGCGGGCCCAGCCGACGGCCGCGTGCACCATGGCCTGCTCGTTGCGGCCCTGGAGGTACGGCATGTCGTCGGCGTACTCGACGAGCGCCTGTCCGATCCCGGCGACGTTCCCGTGGCCGAAGATGCCCCAGGTCGCCGCGATCAGCCGCTGCCGGACGCCGTCCCGCTCGGTGTACTGGCACGCCAGGAAGCGCACCAGGGCCTGTGCGACGGTCAGCCGCTCCGTGTTCATCGGCAACCCTCCGTGCAGCTCATCGGTAGCCCTCCGGGTGGTCGGGGTGGAACCGGATCCGCCACTCCCGCTCGGCGCCCGGGCCCGCCATCACGTTCAGGTAGTACATGGGGTGGCCGGGCTGGGCGACGGACGGGCCGTGCCAGCCGTCGGGGACGAGGACGACGTCACCCGTGCGGACCTCGGCGAGCATGTCGGCGCCGCCGGGGCGGGACGGGGAGATCCGCTGGTAGCCGAGGCCGTCGCCGGCGATCTCGTAGTAGTAGATCTCCTCCAGCTCGGACTCCTCGCCGGCGATGTGCTCGTCGTGCTTGTGCGGCGGGTACGAGGACCAGTTGCCGCCGGGCGTGACGACCTCGACCGCGATCAGCCGGTCGCAGGCGAACGCGCCGGCGGCGGCGAAGCCCCGCACCTCGCGGGCCTGGACGCCGCTGCCGCGGGCCTCGACGGGAACCTCCGGCGCGGGGCCGTAGCGTGCGGGGAGTCGTCGCTCGCACTTCGCTCCTGCCAGGGCGAAGCGGCCTCCCGCACCGGAGGCGATCAGCGCGCGGGCCTCCCTCGGCACGTACGCGAAGTCCGTGACTCCGTCGAACACGCTTGTGCGGCCCCGCAGTTGGAAGATCTCGCCGTTCACCTGAACCGTACAGCCGCCGGTCAGCGGAAGCACGATCCATTCGAACTCTCCGCTGTCGAAGGCGTGGCTCGCGCCGGGTCCGAGGGCGAGGGTGCGCAGCGCGGAGTACGTCCAGCCGGCCCGTTCGGGGTCGACGAGCAGGACGTAGGGCGCCTCGGCGGCACACCCGGCGGGCAGATGGAGGTCGGAGCCGGTCTTGTCCATGTGTCCTCTCATCGTCGGCGCTTCCTCAGCGTGCGTCGAGGAGCCCGGCGGCGGTGTCGACGGCGGCGGCCACGTCGCCGTCGGGCGGGTAGAGCAGGGACCGGCCGACGACCAGGCCGCGGACGGTGGGCAGGCGCAGCGCACCGCGCCACTTCTCGTACGTCGCGTCCTGGTCGGGGCCGACGTCGCCGCCGAGCAGCACCGCGGGCAGCGTCGAGCTCTCCATCACCCGGGCCATGTCGTCGGGGTTCTCGGTGACCGGGACCTTGAGCCAGGTGTACGCGGAGGTGCCGGCGAGCCCGGAGGCGACGGCGAGGGAGGTGGTGACGGCCTCGGCGGACAGGTCGTTGCGGAGCCGGCCTTCGGGGCCGCGGCGGCAGACGAACGGCTCGACGAAGACGGGCAGTCGGAGCGCGGCCATGGCGTCGACGGTACGGGCGGCGGTGTGCAGGGTGTCGAGGGAGCCGGGGTCGTCGTAGTCGATGCGCAGCAGCAGCTTGCCGGCGTCGAAGCCGAGCCGGGCGAGGTCCTCGGGGCGGTGGCCGGTGAACCGGTCGTCGAGTTCGAAGGCGGCGCCGGCCAGACCGCCGCGGTTCATGGAGCCGACGGCGAGCCGGCCTTCCAGGGCGCCGAGGAGGAGCAGGTCGTCGAGGATGTCGGCGGAGGCGAGGACGCCGTCGACGCCGGGCCGGGACAGGGCGAGCCGGAGCCGTTCGAGCAGGTCGATCCGGTTGGCCATGGCGAGCGGGCGGTCGCCGACGGCGAGGGCGCCGCGGGCGGGGTGGTCGGCCGCGATGATCAGCAGCCGGCCGCGCTCGCCGAGCAGCGGCCGGCGCGGCCGACGGGCGGCGGCCTCGGCCACGGCCTCGGGGTGCCGGACGCGGACCTGGACGAGCTCGCCCAGGTCGATCGGCGCGAGGGCTCCCCGCTCGGGGGCCTCCGGGGCTGCCGGGTCGGGTGGGGCAGGGGTGATCATGGGCGGACTCCTGTGGGGCGGACCGCGCCGTCGGCGAGGACCTGCTCGATCTCCTCGTCGTACGGCATGGCCGAGGAGCAGGCGAGGCGGGCGGCGACGAGGGCCCCGGCGGCGTTGGCGTACCGCAGGGTGTCCTCCAGGGACCGGCCCGCGAGCAGTCCGTGGCAGAGCGCCCCGCCGAAGGCGTCGCCGGCGCCGAGGCCGTTGACCACCTCGACCGGGACCGGGGGCACGTCGGCGCCCTCGCCGTCGGCGGCGAGAGCGAGGACGCCCTTGGGGCCCTGTTTGACGACGGCGAGCCGGACCCCGGCGGCCAGCAGGGCGCGGGCGGCCGCGTGCGGTTCGCGCTCGCCGGTGGCGATCGCGCACTCGTCGAGGTTGCCGACGGCGACGGTGGCGTACCGCAGGGCCTCGCGGTAGTGCCGCCGGACCTCGGCCGGGTCGGGGCCCGCGCCGGGGGCCGCCTCGTTCCAGAGCATCGGCCGCCAGTCGAGGTCGAAGACGGTGTGCTGCCCGTCCGTCGCGGTGCGGGCCCGAGAGCGCAGGGCCTCCAGGGTGGCGGTGCGGCTGGGCTCGGCGCTCAGGCCGGTGCCGGTCATCCAGAAGACGCGGGCCGCGCCGATGGCGGCGAGGTCGAGTTCCTCGGGGCGGATCTCCAGGTCGGGGGCCTTGGGGCGGCGGTAGAAGTAGAGCGGGAAGTCGTCCGGCGGGAAGATCTCGCAGAAGGTGACCGGGGTCGCAGAGCCCTCGACCGGGGTGACCCAGCGGTCGTCGACGCCGAAGGCCCGCAGTTCGCGGTGCAGGTAGTCACCGAAGGGGTCCGCACCGGTGCGGGTCACGACGGCGGTGCGCCGGCCGAGCCGGGCGGCGGCGACGGCCACGTTGGTGGCCGAGCCGCCGAGGAACTTGCCGAAGGTCTCCACGTCGGCGAGCGGCACCCCGGCCTGGAGCGGGTAGAGGTCCACGCCGATCCGCCCCATGGTGATCACGTCGTACGGGTCCTGCCGCTGCATGCACGCCGCCTCTCGTGTGGCCCGGCACCAGATCTAGTCCCGGTCCGGAAGCCTGTCAACATTTTGTCCTTACATTCGGACGAACTCTTGACCCCTCTTCCGCCCACGGCCAAGCTGAGCCGCATGACACCGACGTCCCCGCAGTCGTCCCTGTCCCGGATCCGGATCGGCTCCGCCCCCGACTCCTGGGGAGTGTGGTTCCCCGACGATCCCCGCCAAGTGCCCTGGGAACGCTTCCTCGACGAGGTCGCGCGGGCCGGGTACGCATGGATCGAACTCGGCCCGTACGGCTATCTGCCCACCGACCCGGCGCGACTCACCGAGGAGACCGCGCGCCGCGGGCTTCGCGTCTCGGCCGGCACGGTCTTCACCGGACTGCACCACGGGCCCGCCGTCTGGGAGCGGACCTGGGCGCACGTCGCCGACAACGCGGCCCTGGCCCGGGCGACGGGCGCCGAGCACCTCGTCGTCATCCCCTCGTTCTGGCGGGACGACAAGACCGGCGAGGTCCTGGAGGACCGCGCCCTCACCGCCGGGCAATGGCGCGATCTGACCTCGCTGACCGAGCGCCTGGGCCGGGAGGTCCGGGACCGGTACGGGCTGCGGATCGTCGTCCACCCGCACGCGGACACGCACATCGACACCGAGGAGAACGTGGCGCGGTTCCTCGACGCCACCGATCCGGAGCTGGTCGCGCTCTGCCTGGACACCGGCCACTACGCGTACTGCGGCGGCGACAACGTCAAGCTGATCGAGACCTACGGCGAGCGGATCGGCTACCTCCATCTCAAGCAGGTCGATCCGGAGATCCTGGCCGGGGTGGTGGCCGACGAGGTGCCGTTCGGCCCGGCCGTGGCTCGGGGCGTGATGTGCGAACCGCCGGCCGGGGCGCCGGCCCTGGAGCCGGTCCTCGCGGCGGCGCAGGCGCTGGGCGTGGAGCTGTTCGCCATCGTGGAGCAGGACATGTACCCCTGCCCGCCGGACAAGCCCTTCCCGATCGCCGAGCGCACCCGTCGTTTCCTGCGCTCCTGCGGCGCATGACGACGCGTCACTTTTGTCACGTCCGTCCCTCCCTCGTCACGCATGTCTCCATTACGCAGGTCTTCCGTCACAGCCGGTCGACAAGCCCTCTCCCGCGGAAGGGGGCCCTCGTTCAACGGGCACAGGCTCAGTGATCGCCAGCGTTCGCGCCCGCAGCTCCCCCGACGGCACCCCCCGGCCGCAGCTGCGACGCACGCAGGGAGGTGCCACGCATGACGGACAGAAGGCTCTGGTCGTACAAGGACATCGCCGCGCACATCAGGGTGCAGCCGGACACGGTCCGCTCCTATCGGAAGCACGGCCTGCTCCCGCCGCCCGACCGGGTGGAGGGCGGCAAGCCCTTCTGGTACGTGGACACGATCCGATCCTGGGTGGCCAACCGCCCGAGCAACCGGAGCCGCCGGGACTGACCCGCCCCCACACGCACGGGGCCCCGCACCCAACCGGGGTGCGGGGCCCTTCCACGTCCGGGGCGGAGGGGGCTGCTAACTCCCCACCGGCTCCTTCTCCCGGTCGCGCTCGGGCGCCGCCACGTCGGATATCGTCTCGCCGCCCTCGCTGATGCCGAACCGGTCGTGGAAGCGGCGCAGCGGGCCGGGGGCCCACCAGGTCAGCCGGCCGGTCAGCTTCATCACGGACGGGACGAGCAGGCTGCGCACGACCATCGCGTCCATCAGGACGGCCAGCGCGATCCCGAGGCCGAGCATCTTGGTGTTGGTCACCCGCGAGGTGCCGATGGCCACCATCACGACGGCCAGGATCACCGCGGCGGCCGTGATCAGCCCGCCGGTGCGGCTCAGCCCGAACCGCACGGAGTGCTCGTGGTCGCCGGTGGCGTCGTACTCCTCCTTGATCCGGGAGAGCAGGAACACCCCGTAGTCCATGGAGAGTCCGAAGGCGACGCAGAACATGAGCACCGGCAGGGTGGTCTCGATGTCGCCGGTCGGGGTGAAGCCGAGCAGCCCGGACAGGTGCCCCTCCTGGAAGACCCACACCATCGCGCCGAACATCGCCGTCAGGCTGAGCGCGTTGAGCAGCACGGCCTGGATCGGGATGAGCAGGCTGCCGGTGAGCAGGAAGATCAGCAGGAGCGTGACCACCACGATGATCGCCAGCGCCCAGGGCAGCCGCTCGCCTATCGCGTCCTTGGAGTCGGTGAGCACCGCGCCCATGCCGCTCACCGAGGTCTCGAAGGGGGCCTGTTCGGCGCGGAGTTCGCCGACCAGGGCCTGGGCGCGCGGCCCCACGCCCTCGCCCTCCGGCTGCACGCTGAAGTAGGCGTGCGTCCCCTGGACCACCGGCCCGTCCACCCGCACGACGCCGGGCAGCGCGTCGATCCGGGTGCGGTACTCGGCGTACTGCGCGGGGGTGGCGCGGCCCTCGGCGAGCACGGTGAGCGTGCCGCCGGGGCTGCCGGGGAAGTCGTCCCGCAGCGTGTCCTGGACGACCCGGGACTCGGAGCTGGTGGGCAGCTGACGGTCGTCGGCGGTGCCGAAGGAGACGTTCAGGAAGGGCAGTCCGAGCAGCACCAGGCCGACGACGGTGGCCACGGCGAAGACCGGGGCCCGGCGCATCACCAGCGCCGCCGCCCGCGCCCAGCCGGCCCCGGACG
>NZ_DATCVQ010000627.1:0-4314 GCF_036566765.1 Streptomyces sp. | reverse complement strand
GCCGCCGCGTCCAGCGGCACCCGCGCGGTCGCCACCGTCGCCCTCGATCTGGAGCGGGTCCACGCCGTGCGCCGGGCCTGCGGCGGCACGGCGAACGACGTCCTGCTCGCCACCGTCGCCGGGGCGCTGCGCCGCTGGCTCGACGGCCGCGGCGAACCGCTGCCCGCGACCGACCTGCGCGCCCTCGTCCCCGTCTCCCGGCGGCGGCCCGGCGCGCCGCCGGACTCCGGCAACCGGCTCTCCGCGTACCTGGTCGACCTGCCGGTGAGCGAGCCCGACGGGCCGGCCCGGCTCGCCGCGGTGCGCGCGGCGATGGACCGCAACAAGGCCGCCGGGCCGCTGCGGGGCGCCGGTGCGGTCGCCGTGCTCGCCGACCAACTCCCGCCGCTGGCCCACCGCTTCGGCGCGCCGATCGCCTCCGGCGCGGCCAGGATGCTGTTCGACCTGCTGGTCACCAACGTGCCGCTGCCCCGCTCGGCCCTCTCCTTGGGCGGCGCCCCGCTGCGCGCCCTGTTCCCGATGGCCCCGCTGGCCCGCGGCCAGGCGCTGGCCGTGGCCATGTCCCCGTACGGCGGCCAGGTCCACGTCGGCCTGGTCGCGGACGGCAAGGCGGTCCCGGACCTTCAGGCCCTGGCCGCGGGGCTGACGCAGGAGCTGGACGCGCTGGCGGGGCGGGGGCCCGAAGCGCAGTGAGGCACGCCGCTCGCGGCGCATGTCGTAGGGCGTGCGCCGCGAGCGGCGTGCGGGCTCCGGGGTCGTGGGGCAGGGTGGTGTCATGCCTGAACTGCCCGAGGTCGAAGCATTGCGCGAGTTCCTCGGCGCGCACCTCGTGGGCAAGGAGATCGCCCGCGTGCTGCCCGCCGCGATCAGCGTGCTCAAGACGTACGACCCGCCCCTGAGCGCCGTCGAGGGCGCGGAGGTCACCGGCGTCGCCCGGCACGGCAAGTTCCTCGACATCCAGGCCGGCGGCCTCCATCTGCTGATCCACCTCGCCCGCGCGGGCTGGCTGCACTGGAAGGACGTCCTGCCGTCCGGGACACCCCGCCCCGGCAAGGGGCCGCTCGCGCTGCGCGTCGCGCTCACCGAAGGCGACGGCTTCGACCTCACCGAGGCGGGCACGCAGAAGCGGCTCGCGGTGCACCTGGTCCGCGATCCGGCGGACGTCCCCGGTGTCGCCCGCCTCGGGCCCGACCCGCTTGCCGCGGACTTCGACCTGGCGGCCTTCGCCGCGCTGCTGGAGGGCGAACGCCGCCAGATCAAGGGCGCGTTGCGGGACCAGGGACTGATCGCCGGGATCGGCAACGCGTACAGCGACGAAATCCTGCACGCGGCCAAGATGTCCCCGTTCAAGCCCACCCAGAACCTGACGGAGGAGGAGACGGCCGCGCTGTACGAGGCGATGCGCAGCACCCTCGCCGAGGCCGTCGCCCGCTCGCACGGCCTCGCGGCCGGCCGCCTGAAGGCGGAGAAGAAGAGCGGACTGCGCGTCCACGGCCGCACCGGCGAGCCGTGTCCCGTCTGCGGCGACACGATCCGCGAGGTGTCCTTCGCCGACTCCTCCCTCCAGTACTGCCCCACCTGCCAGACCGGCGGCAAACCCCTCGCCGACCGCCGCCTGTCCCGACTCCTCAAGTGAGCCTGGAGCGAGCCTGCTTCACCGGCCTTGAGCGGTTCGGCTTCTGCGACCGAACCTCCGCTGCCGGCCAACTCGCCTCGTCCGCAACGAAATCCGTACATGACCGGCGGGTAGCCCTAGATCATCATGGGCGGACTCGGTTAGCGTCTTCACCGCGTCGCCACACCCAGGGCACAAGGCCCTGCTGGGACTAGCAACGCTAAGGGAAGTCAACGACGTTGACGACTGCCATACGCACCGGCACGTTCGCCGTCCGCCCCTATACCCCGCACTGCCGCGTCATCCACGATGAGGGAGACCACGCCGTCATCGGCATCTCCTCCGGTAACGGCTACTTCACCCACGAACGGGTTCTCGACCTGGCCGGCTGGGGACTCGCCCAGTTCCGACAGGTCGATCTGATCTGGACCGACATGCACGTCGCCGAGATGTTCGAGGCCCTCGGCTATCCGCCGGTGGAAGCACAGCGCAAGGCCGTGAAGAACCTTCGCGGTGTCCGCGCCAAGGTCACCGCCGCCGTCTCCTCGCTCGACCCCGATGGCGAGAGGCTGCGCGGCCGGCCCATGTCCGCTCTCCTGGAGCTGCCCGCATACCAGCGCATCCGCACACAGCTCGATGCGCTCCTCACCCAGGACCCCGAATTCCGCGAGGTGTGCGACCAGCTCGCCGCCCGATTCCTCGCCGACAAACTCAACGGCCGGCCGCCCACCGACCGGCAACGCGAGGTCTGCATCAAATACGTGTGCGCCGAGGTCCCTCTCTTCCTCGACACCCCCGCCATCCTCGACGTCCCCTCATCCCTCAACTGCTACCACCAGGCGCTCCCCCTCGCAGAGCTCCTCTACGCCCGCGGCTGGGGCCTGCGCGCCTCACGCAACCAGGGCCACGCCGTCATCACCCCCGCCGACACCGAGGAGCGCTCCGCATGACCACCACCGTCGACCCCGCCGCCGGGCAGCTCACGGCATTCCCCTTCGACGCCGACGGCACCAAGCTCCCCGCGCAGGTTGCCCACCTCCTGGCCAACGAGCCCGTGAAGAAGGTCCGCACCATCGCCGGCGCGGAGGCGTGGCTGGTGTCCTCCTATCGCCTGTGCCGCCAGGTCCTCGACGATCCGCGGTTCTCCCTCAAGGACACGTCCGCACCCGGCGCGCCACGCCAGTACGCGCTGACGATCCCGCCCGAAGTCGTCAACAACATGGGCAACATCACCGGCGCCGGGCTCCGCAAGGCCGTGATGAAGGCCCTGAACCCCAAGGCCCCCGGCCTGGAGGACTGGCTCACCGCGCACGCGAACCGGCTCGTCGACGAGCTCGTGGAGAAGGGCGCGCCGGCGGATCTGCGCCGCGACTTCACCGTCCCGTACTCGACGGGCCTGCACTGCCAGATCCTCGGCATCCCCCAGACGGACGCCGCCGGCCTGTACGAGTCGCTGCACGTCGCCTTCATGAACAGCCCCCGGGAGATCCCGGCGGCGGGCATGAACTGGGACCGGGACATGGCCCACATGGTCGGCCGACTCGACGACCCGTCCACGACCGGCCTCATGGCCGAGCTCGCGGCGCTGCGCGACGACCCCGACTACGCGCACCTCACGGACGAGATGCTGGCGACCGTCGGCGTCACCATGTTCGGCGCCGGCGTCATCAGCGTCATGGGGTTCCTCACGATGGGCATCGTCTCCCTCATTCAGCACCCCGACCTCAAGGCCATGCTGATCGCCGACCCGTCCCTGATCCCCGCGGCCGTCGACGAGCTGCTGCGTATCAACCTGTCGATAGCCGACGGCCTGCCGCGGATCGCGACCGAGACCATGCGGCTCGGCGACGTCGAGGTACAGAAGGGGGAGCTCGTCCTCGTCCTGGTCGAGGCCGCCAACCACGACCCGCAGGAGTTCGAGGACCCGCACAGCGTGCGCCTCGACCGGCCCAACCCCAATGCGCACCTCAGCTTCGGCGGCGGCGGCCACTACTGCCCCGCCACCGCCCTCGGCAAGCGGCACGCACAGATCGCGATCGAGGTACTCCTCGACCGGATACCCGGCCTCGACCTCGCCGTCCCCATCGAGCAACTGGTGTGGCGGACCGGCTTCATGAAGCGGATCCCCGAGCGCCTCCCCGTACTCTGGTAACAGCGTCTGCACACGCCCGCGGCCCCCGCCGAGAGACGTCCCGGCGGGGGCCGCAGCACGTCCGGGACACCCTCGACGCCTCTCTGCCCAGCCGTTCAGCTGACTTCTGGGCGGCTAGGGCCTGTCCGGCGGATCATGGCCGGGGTCGCCCCTGATCCGCCGGACAGGCCCTAGCGGCGCAGGTCCGCCAGGCGGGCGCCGTCGGCGGTGCGGACGGTCAGGTGGTCGATCTCGGCCGCGTGGACGGGCGCGGCCGTCTCGATCAGCGGCGGGTCGGCCTCGTCCCGGTCGGCGTGCCAGGTGAGCAGCGGGAGTTCGCGACCGCCGCGGTCCACCGCGTACAGGGTGCACACCCGCCGGCCGCGCAGCCCAGCCACCCGCAGGCCCACCGCGGCGCCCCACGCCCGGTCCTCCAGGTCGGCGGACGCCGTCACGCCCGTGGCCCGGTCCGCCGCGGAGAGCCGTACGGCCGCGGGCGCGTCGTCCCGCAGCAGCACCGCGACGAGGAGCACCGCGGCGACGGCCGGCCATGCCACGGCGCGGGCCG
>NZ_DATCVQ010000626.1:0-2480 GCF_036566765.1 Streptomyces sp. | reverse complement strand
GAATTCCAGCTCCCCCGGTCGCGGGCCGCGAACGAGCGGCTGCACGCCGTGATCCCCGGGGGCGCGCACACCTACGCCAAGGGCGACGACCAGTACCCCGAGAACCTGGCCCCGGTCATCAGCCACGGCCGCGGCGCCCACGTGTGGGACGTCGACGGCAACCGCTACATCGAGTACGGCTCGGGCCTGCGGTCGGTCAGCCTCGGCCACGCCCACCCACGCGTGCTGGAGGCGGTGCGGCGGGAACTCGACCGCGGCAGCAACTTCGTGCGGCCGTCCATCGTGGAGGTCGAGGCCGCGGAACGCTTCCTGGCCACGGTGCCGACCGCCGAGATGGTGAAGTTCGCGAAGAACGGCTCCGACGCCACCACCGCCGCGGTGCGCCTCGCCCGCGCCGTCACCGGGCGCCCGCGGGTGGCCGTCTGCGGCGACCATCCGTTCTTCTCCGTCGACGACTGGTTCATCGGCACCACGCCGATGTCCGCCGGTATTCCGGCGGCGACCACCGAGCTCACCGTGGCGTTCCCTTACGGGGACCTGGCCGCCACGGAGGAGCTGCTGACCCGGTACCAGGACGAGGTCGCCTGCCTGATCCTCGAACCCGCCGGCCACACCGAGCCCCCGCCCGGGTACCTGGTCGGCCTGCGCGAACTGGCCGACCGGCACGGCTGCGTACTGATCTTCGATGAGATGATCACCGGCTTCCGCTGGTCCGAGGCGGGCGCCCAGGGCCTGTACGGAGTCGTCCCCGACCTCTCCACGTTCGGCAAGGCGCTGGGGAACGGATTCGCCGTCTCCGCGCTGGCCGGGCGCCGCGACCTGATGGAGCGGGGCGGACTGCGTCACTCCGGCGACCGGGTGTTCCTGCTGTCCACCACGCACGGTGCGGAGACGCACTCGCTGGCCGCCGCGATGGCCGTGCAGAGCACCTATGCCGAGGAGGGCGTCACCGCGCAACTGCACGCCCTCGGCGAGCGGTTGGCCGCCGGCGTCCGCGAGGCCGCGGCAGGCATGGGCGTCGGCGACCACATCGTCGTCCGGGGCCGGGCCAGCAACCTGGTCTTCGCCACCCTCGACGAGAACCGGCAGCCGTCGCAGGAGTACCGCACCCTGTTCCTGCGCCGACTCCTCGCGGGCGGGGTGCTGGCCCCGTCGTTCGTGGTGAGCAGCGCGCTCGACGACACCGACATCGACCACACCGTCGACGTGGTGGCCCAGGCATGTGCGGTGTACCGGAAGGCGCTGGACGCCGCCGACCCCAGCCCCTGGCTGGCGGGGCGGCCGGTGAAGCCTGTGTTCCGCCGCTTGGCGTGAAGTAGCGTCAGCTCACACGGGCGTCGGCCACCCGATCGACCAGCCACGCGGTCGCCGGTGTCACCGCCAGCGCGGTGCACCAGCCGCCGAGGACGTCGGTCGGGTAGTGCGCGCCCAGGGCGACCTGCGCCCAGCCCATCGCGGCGCCGGCGACCAGCGCCGCGGCGAGCACGAGTACCGTGCCGGCCGCCCTGCCGAGGCCGAGCCGGCCGGCCGCGAGCAGCGCCACCACGAGGGCGAGCGCAGCGAGGAAGGCGGTGTGCCCGCTCGGGTAGGACAGGTACGGGCCGTTGATGGTGCGCCCCACCAGGGGCTTGAGCAGCGTCGTCGTCCCCACGGTCATGCCGGTGCCGGCAACGACGAGCACCGCTGCACGGGGACGCCGAAGCAGCAGGCAGCCCGCCACGGTGGCCATGACCAGCATCGCCGCTCCTGCGGGCTCCCCCAAGTAGTCCACGGCCAGAGCGGCGTTCCGCCACGACGACGGCACACCGTCCACCGCCGGCTGGATCCACACGTCCACGCTGCCGGGCTCGCTGTGGCCGGCGTACAGGGCCCCGAGCACGACGGCCACCAGCGCGGCGAGGGTCGCGATCAGCCCGAGCCACACGCGCAGCAACGGGGGCAGCACCGCGGGCGCCGGCTGGGCCGGGCCGACTTCCAGATCCGCTCCGGCCAGGCGATCCAACGCGAGCCCCCGTCATGTCCGACCCCACCCTCGAGCGACCACAACTACCCCGCGGACACCCGCTCCTCGCCGTCAGCCTAACCAACATCAGGAGCGGACCGACTCGGCCTCAGAACGGAAGAAGGCGTCTGACCCGGGTTCGCCCGGGTCAGACGCCTTCTGGGAGCGTCCGGCACTCCGCCCTCCGGGCGGTCTACGGCGCGATCTCGAACGTAGGCGGCTGGAGACCTGCCGGACCGAGGGGTCTGCCGGGGGGACGTCCCAGGCGCGGCAGTCCTGGTGGAGCCAGGTGAGAAACGCGCCGGGGCCGCCGGCGAGCCACGCAAGGTGCCGACGCTGATGGTCCGTCCGCCGCGGTGGGCCCGGCTCTCGGGCACCTCCAGGACCCCGCACCGGCCGGGAATCGGGTCGGGCGCGTTCGGGCAGGGACCCGGCACGAACCGCGCCGGATCCCCCGGATGGGGCCCGGTGAGCGGGG
>NZ_DATCVQ010000625.1:0-12699 GCF_036566765.1 Streptomyces sp. | reverse complement strand
GCCCGCCGCCCCGCACCTCGCGTGCGTCCGCGGCCGGGCCGGGCCCGGCCCCGCGCCGGGCAGCCTGCGCCTCGCCCTCGGAGTCGACCGGAACTGAGCCGGGTCACGCACCACGACCCGGCTCCTTTCCGTACCCACTCCCAGGATGTGCACCTCATGAGCAAGTTGCTGTCCACCGCCGAGCAGATCGCCGAGCAGACCGTCGGCAACACCCCCACCCTCTGGGTGGACGAGGGCCCCGGCACCGGCTACTGGGCCAAGCTCGAAGGCTTCAACTTCGGCGGCATCAAGGACCGTGCCGCCCTCCACATGGTCGAACAGGCTCGCCGCCGCGGCGATCTGCGGCCCGGCGCCCCGATCGTCGAGTCGACCTCCGGCACCCTCGGCCTGGGCCTCGCCCTCGCCGGCGTGCTGCACGGCCACCCCGTCCACGTCGTCACCGACCCCGGCCTGGAGCCGATCGTCGAGCGGATGCTCGTCGCGCACGGCGCCCGGGTCCACGTCGTCACCGAGCCCAGTCCGCAGGGCGGCTGGCAGCAGGCCCGGATGGACGGGGTCGCCGAGCTGCTGCTCGCCCTCGACGGGGCGTGGTGGCCCAACCAGTACCAGAACCCCGACAACCAGCAGGCGTACGGCGGGCTCGCCGCCGAGCTCTCCCAGCAGCTCGACCGGATCGACGTGCTCGTCTGCGCGGTCGGCACCGGCGGCCACTCGGCCGGTATCTCCCGCGCGCTGCGCGCCACCAGCAGTCCCGCGCTCGAACTCGTCGGCGTCGACAGCATCAACTCCACCGTCTTCGGCCTCCCGGCCGGGCAGCGGCTGATGCGCGGACTCGGCTCCTCCATCCATCCCGGCAACGTCGACCACGACGCCTTCGACGAGGTCCACTGGGTCGCGCCGGCCGAGGCGGTCCAGGCCGCCCGCCGGCTGGCCGCCCGGCAGTTCGCCACCGGCGGCTGGAGCGTCGGCGCGGTCGCGCTGGTCGCGGGCTGGCTGGCCCGCACCCGGCCGCGCGGCACTCGGATCGCGGCCGTCTTCCCCGACGGGCCGCAGCGCTACTTCGACACCGTCTTCAACGACGACTTCTGCGCCGCGCACGGGCTGCTCGACGGCCCGGTGCGGGAGGAGCCCGTCGGGTACGAGACGACCGGCGGCGCGGTCACCGGCTGGACCCGGCGCGCCCTGAACCGGGAGCGTGTGCGGTGATGCGGATCGTGCGGCAGAGCCGCGGCTTCGATCCGGCCGTCCGGCTGCTCTTCCTCAACCAGCTGACCATCAACCTCGGCTTCTACATGCTGATGCCGTACCTCGCCGCGCATCTCGCGGACGGGCTCGGCATGGCGGCCTGGGCGGTCGGACTCGTCCTCGGTGTCCGCAACCTCTCCCAGCAGGGCATGTTCCTGGTCGGCGGGGCGCTCGCCGACCGGCTCGGGTTCAAGCCGCTGATCGTCGCCGGGTGCGCGCTGCGCACGGTCGGCTTCGGCGCGCTGGCCTTCGCACAGTCGCTGCCGGTGCTGATCGCGGCCTCGGTGGCGACCGGGCTCGCGGGCGCGCTGTTCAACCCGGCCGTGCGGGCGTACCTCGCGGCGGAGGCGGGGGAGCGGCGCGTGGAGGCGTTCGCGCTGTTCAACACGTACTACCAGGCGGGGATCCTGCTCGGGCCGCTGATCGGGGTGGCGCTGACCGGGGTGTCGTTCCGGCTGACCTGCACGGTCGCGGCGGTGCTGTTCGCGCTGCTGACGGCGGTGCAGTTGCGGCATCTTCCGGCGCGGTCGAAGGACAGCGGGCAGGCGGCGGCTGACGTCCGGGGCCAGTTCCGGGTCGTGCTCGCCAACCGGTCCTTCTGGCTGTTCTCGCTGGCGATGACCGGCTCGTACGTGCTGTCCTTCCAGGTCTACCTGGCGCTGCCGCTGGCGGCGGGCGGCACGACGGCGACGACCGCGCTGTTCGTGGTCTCCGCGCTCGTCACCCTGGGCGGCCAGTTGCGGATCACCGACTGGTGCCGACGGCGGCTGACCCGGACCCGCTGCCTGGTCCTCGGGCTCGGGCTGATGGGCGCGGCGTTCCTGCTGCCCGCGGCGGTGCGCGGGGTGGCCGGGCTGCTGCTGTGCGCGGCGGTCCTGGCGGTGGCGAACGCGGTGCTCTACCCGTTCGAGATGGACACCGTCGTCGCGCTCGCCCGGGACCGCTGGGTGGCCACCCACTACGGCCTCTACAACACGGTCTGCGGGATCGGGATCACCCTGGGGAACCTGGGCACGGGCGTGCTCCTCGACGCGACCGGGGTCCGCTCGCCGGTGCCGTGGCTGGTGATGTGCGCCGTCGGCGTCGGATGCGCGGGGGCGGTGGCGCTGCTGTCGCGCGGCGGGCACCTGGCCGCGCCCGAGCCGAAGGGGGAGGAGACGGCGGCGGTGACCGCGACGGGCTGAGCGCGTGCGGTCGTCCGGGGGTCCCGTGTCCCCCGGACGGCCTGCGGCGGGTCGCCGTGCGGCGCGGCTCCGGCCAGCCTGAGTGGGGCGGAACACCGTCCGCAGCCCAGGCGGAGGGCAGGAGACGACAGGTGGGGCGACGAACGGCGGACGGCGGGACGGGCGAGGCGAGCCCCATGCCGCGGACGCGGCGGTTCGTACGCGTCCTGCCCGCGCTCGTCATCGTCGGCGGGGCGGTCTTCGACCTGTCGACCCCGCCGGAGTTCACCGCCGCCCCGTTCTACTCCGCCGCCCCGCTGATCGCCGCGCCGTTCTTCTCGTTCCGCACCACGCTGCTGACCGCGATCGTCGCCGTCGTGATGAGCGTGGCGCTGCACACGTACAACGGGACGGCGACCGATGTGCCCGCGATCATCGAGACCCTCACCGTCCTGACGGTCTCGGCGCTCGCGCTGCTGATCAACCGGGTAGTGCAGCGCAGCGGCGAGCGTCTGGCGTCCGCGCGGGTCATCGCCGAGGCCGCGCAGAAGGCCGTGCTGCCCGCGCCGGCCGAGCGGATCGGCGGACTGCACATCGCCGCGCGGTACGAGGCGGCGCAGGCCGACGCGTTCATCGGCGGCGACCTGTTCGCCGTCCAGGACACGCCGTACGGGGTGCGGCTCGTCGTCGGCGACGTCCGCGGCAAGGGGCTCGACGCGGTCGAGGCGGTGGCGGTCGTCATCGGCGCCTTCCGGGAGGCCGCCGAGCAGGAGAGCGGCCTGGACGGCGTGGCGCAGCGGCTGGAGCGGGCGCTGGCCCGGGAGGGCACGCGGCGCGACACCCTGGACGCCTTCGAGGGCTTCACCACGGCTGTGCTCGCCGAGATCCCGCGCGACGACGGCCGGGTCCGGATCGTCAACCGCGGGCACCCCGAGCCGCTGCTGCTGTACTCGGACGGGGGCCTGGAGCGGCTGGAGCCGACCGTGGCCGCGCTGCCGCTCGGCATGGGCGACCTCGCCGCCTGGCCGGACCATGTCGACGAACGGCGCTACCCGTCGGGCGCGACGCTGCTCTTCTACACGGACGGGCTGACCGAGGCGCGCGGCTCGGACGGCGTCTTCTACGCCCCGGGGGAGCGGCTGTCCGGACGGATCTTCCCGGGGCCCGACGAACTCCTGGACGCCCTGGTCGACGACGTGCGCCTGCACACCGGGGGCGGGTCGACGGACGACATGGCGCTGCTCGCGGTCAGCCGGCCGGCGGAGGGTCAGCCGGAGCGGCGCCGGACGATGCCGGTGGTGCCGTGAAGAGAGCGCCGTGACGATCCGTAGCCGCAGGATCTCGGAGAGATAACGGCTGACGAATCGTCAGGAGGTGAACGCTCGGGGCAGGGTGGTCGAGGGGTGGTCAACTCGCCCGTTTCCACCCTGTTGTGACTGGTTAAGTCCAGGCCAATGGCCGGAACGATCAAGAGGAACAGCTTGGAATCGGACCCGGGTGTCTATTAACGTTCGATAACGCAGCGCGGTCGTCCCAGTCGTCGCAAGAGACGGCACCGTGCGCGTGCGCCGAATCCCGCAAGGGAACCGGGGAACCACCTCTTGGGGTGAATCGGGTCGAACCTGACCCGTAGGAGACCTTCCTGCTCCGAACCCGTCAGCTAACCCGGTAGGCGAGAAGGAAGGAAAGGAGTGCGCCTCCGTGGCGTCCAACCCTGCTGCTCCCCCTACCCACTTCGACCCGTACGGCGCTCCCGGCGCCCCGAGCGGAGGTGGCGAGTGGGAGGAGTGGAACCCCGGTGAGGACACGCTCCGCCCGCCGGTCCGCGGTCGGCACCGCGTCGTCAAGCAGCGCAGCATCGCCCGCAGTTCCACCGTCCTCGGCGTCGGCGTCATCGCGGCGGTCGGCGCGGGCGGCATCGCCACCGCGCAGGACAAGCCCCCGGTCGCCATCTCCTTGCCGGACATGGGCCTCCCCGAGGTCGACCTGCCCGAGGCCAAGGACCTGCCCGGCGTCGGCGACCTGATCTCCGACGGCGACAGCAACGGCGGCGGCGCGAGCCTCGCTGACAGCAACCTCGAACCGCTCACCAACGCCTCCCTGACCGCCCCCGCCGCCGACGGCGAGCAGAGCTCCGCCGAGGCGGGCGGCGCGGGCGAGGCCCTGCGCGCCCGCATCCTCCAGCAGGCCGAGCAGGCCCAGGCATCCGCCGACGCCGAGGCCACGGCCGCGGCGGAGAAGGCGGCCGCGGAGAAGGCCGCCGCGGAGGCGAAGGCCCAGCAGACCGCCGCGACGGCGGAGGCCGCCGCGCAGAAGAAGGCCGCGGAACTGGCGGCCGCCAAGGCGGAGGCGGACCGGCTGGCCAAGCTCGCCGCGAGTTACTCGCTGCCCACGTCCTCGTACACGATCACCTCGACGTACGGCCAGGCCGGCTCGATGTGGTCCTCCGGCTATCACACCGGCCTGGACTTCGCCGCGCCGACGGGCACCCCGGTCAAGGCCGTGCACAGCGGCACCGTGAAGTCGGCCGGCTGGTCCGGCTCGTACGGCTACCGGATCGTCCTGGAGCTGGAGGACGGCACCGAGGTCTGGTACTGCCACCTGTCCTCGATGACCGTGGGCGCGGGCCAGTCCGTGGGCACCGGCGACACCATCGGCCGCGTCGGCGCGACCGGCAACGTGACCGGCCCGCACCTCCACCTGGAGGTCCACACCCCGAGCGGCGCGGGCGTCGACCCGGCGGGATGGCTGCAGTCCAAGGGCCTGTCGGTCTGACCTCCGCGGATCGTACGGGCCTGAGGGCCGCGGCGCGTCAGCCGCGGTACGGATTCGGGCCCGCGTAGTCACGGTGCGGCGGCGGGGTCGAGACGCGGCCCGTCGCCCGCGCCGCGTACGTCAGCGCGGGCGCGGCGACCGCCTTGCGCTGCCACAGATGGTGCAGCAACTCCTGCTCACGCGCAGGGAAGTCCGGGCCCGCCGCGCCGCGGTGGGCCCGGTCGCGCAGGAACGCCAGGGTGGTCGCGAAGGTCTCGTACTCGCGGACCGCGCGCGCCGCGGCGGGGCCGTGCGCCCGGGACGCGAGGGACCGGGCCAGCGCGCGGGCCCGCATCGAGGAGAGCGCGAGGGGCTCGGCGGGGGTGAGCCAGCCGGCCGCCGCGTACGCCGGGAGCCGCCCCGATATCGTGCGCAGCTCACGCTGCCGGGTCCAGATCGCGAGCCAGGTCAGCAGGGCGAGGGCCGGCACCATGAAGGCCCCGTACACCGCGAGGAAGCCGAGCGGGCTGTGGACGGCCGAGCCGTTCCACAGCGCGTGCACCCCCATCGCGAGGAGCAGCCCGCCGAGCGGCAGCAGGACGCGGCGGACCCGGTGCCGGCGGGCCGTGGCGGCGGCGAGCCCGAAGCCGATGCCGGTGCACACGGTGAACAGCGGGTGCGCGAGGGGCGTGAGCACGATCCGCCCGAAGAAGGTCCCGAAGGTCTTGGAGCCGAGGACGCTCGCGCCGTTCGCCAGGTCCTCGCCGAAGGCGCTGCCGAGATAGAGGATGTTCTCGGTGAAGGCGAAGCCGGTCGCGGTGAAGCCGGCGACGACGACGCCGTCGACGAGGCCGGTGAAGTGCCGGCGGCGGAGCAGGAACAGCAGGAGGACGGCGGCGGCCTTGACGCTTTCCTCGACGATCGGGGCTACGTAGGTCGCGCCGAGCGCGAGGAGGTCGTCCTCGTCGGTGGTGGTGGTGGCCGTGGCGATCCAGCGGATCGCGAAGGTGTTCGCGGTGAGCGCGATGAGCGCGGCGGCGCCGGAGCCCCAGGCGAAGGCGAAGATCAGGTTCTTCCAGGGGCCCGGATCGACCCGGTCGAGCCAGCGGAACGCGGCGAGGAGCAGCGGGACCGGGAGCACGGCGAGGCCGATGCCGACGAGGAAG
Organism: Streptomyces sp.; assembly: GCF_036566765.1. Taxonomy (GTDB): domain Bacteria; phylum Actinomycetota; class Actinomycetes; order Streptomycetales; family Streptomycetaceae; genus Streptomyces. The sequence goes on along the minus strand of NZ_DATCVQ010000625.1, from coordinate 6,371 downwards.
CCCTCGGTGCCGGTCTTCTTGCGGAGCAGGACCAGGATTACCAGGCCGCAGAGCGCGAGCACGGCGAAGACGGTGGCCGCGCGCAGGGCGGGGTGGTGCCGGAAGGCGTGCACGGGCCGGTAGCGCCACTGGGCGCGGTCGCTCGGCGCGGTGGGCGGGGCGTCGGCGTCCGCGGTGGGCACGGGGTGATTCGGCACGGTCCGACGCTAGCCGAGGGGTGGGGGCTACTTCCTGCGAAAAAGAAGATCATGCACCCGGTGCCCCTTGTCGAGACCCTGGCCCTCGAAGCGGGTGAGGGGCCGGAAGGCGGGGCGGGGGGCGTAGCCGCCGTCGGGGGCGGTGTTCGCGAAGTCGGGGTGTGCGGAGAGCACCTCCAGCATCTGCTCCGCGTACGGCTCCCAGTCCGTGGCGCAGTGCAGGACGGCGCCGGGCTTCATCCGGGTCGCGACGAGGGTGAGGAACTCGGGCTGGATGAGGCGGCGCTTGTGGTGGCGCTTCTTCGGCCAGGGGTCGGGGAAGTAGACGCGGACGCCGTCGAGGGCGTCGGGGGTGAGCATCTCGCGGAGCAGGATGATCGCGTCGCCGTTGGCGACGCGGACGTTGTCGAGGTTGTTGCGGTCCGCGAGGCCGAGGAGGTTGCCCTGGCCGGGGGTGTGGACGTCGACGGCGAGTATGCCGGTGTCGGGGTCGGCGGCGGCCATCTGCGCGGTGGCCTCACCCATGCCGAACCCGATCTCGAGGACGACGGGCCGCCCGGTGAACATCTCATCGAGGTCGAGGACGCGGTGCCCGTCGATGTCGAGCCCCCAGTCCGGCCACCGCTTCAGCATCGCCTCGGCCTGCCCGGCGGTCACCCGACTCCGCCGCGGCTGAAAACTCCGAATCCGCCGCTCATGATGCGACCCGGCGGGATCGGGCGAGGGCCCTTCACCGGGCGCGAACATACGGCTGCCGCGGCGGGGGGCGGGGGCGACGGTTTCACGAATCTCAGACACAGTGCGACCAATTTTACGGGCGGGAGCAAATTGCGGGCCGTGCGGCAGGGCGCGGGGCTCCGCTCCGGGCCGTGCGGCAGGGAGTGGGCCCCGCTACAGGAACGCCAGGGCCCGCGTCGCGATCTCTCTGCCGATGGGGAGTGACGCCGTCGCCGCCGGGGACGGGGCGTTCAGGACGTGGATCGTGCGGGGGGACTGCTTGATCAGGAAGTCGTCCACCAGCGTGCCGTCGCGCAGGACCGCCTGGGCGCGGACGCCCGACGGGGCTCGGCGGAGGTCGGACTCCTCCACCGAGGGCAGCATTCTGCGGACCGCTTCCGTGAAGGCGCGCTTCGAGACCGAGCGACGCAGCTCCCCCGCCCCGTACCGCCAGTGCTCCCGCGCGATCCGCCACGCCCCGGGCCACGCCAGCGTGGCCGCCAGCTCGCCAGGGTGGAGGACCGTCCAGCCGTAGCCCTCGCGGGCCAGCGCCGGCACCGCGTTCGGCCCCACGTGCACGCCGCCGTCGACGCCGCGCGTCAGATGCACCCCGAGGAAGGGGAACGCCGGATCCGGAACCGGATACACCAGGCCGCGCACCAGCGACGGCCGCGTCAGCTCGTAGTACTCCCCCCGGAACGGCACAATCCGCATCCCCGGGTCGTCCCCCGCCAGCCGCGCCACCCGGTCGCAGTGCAGCCCCGCGCAGTTCACCAGGACCCGGGCCCGCACGATCCGCCCGTCCGCCGTGCGCACCGCCACGCCCCAGGGCCGCCGGTCGACCGCGACGACCTCCGCTCCGTACGCGATCTCCGCGCCCGACGCCTCCGCGAGCCGCGCGGCCACCGCGCCGAAGTCGCACACCCCCGTCGTCCCGACGTGGATCGCCGCGATCCCCCGCACCCGCGGCTCGTACTCGCTGATCTGCGCGGGCCCCAGCTCCCGCACCGGGATCCCGTTCTCCCGGCCCCGCTGCACCAGCGCGTGCAGCCGCGGCAGCTCGTCCCGCCCGGTGGCGACGATCAGCTTGCCCGTGACCTCGTGCGCGATGCCGTACTCCGCGCAGAACTTGACCATCTCCGCTGCGCCGGCGACCGCGAACCGCGCCTTCAGGGAGCCGGGCTTGTAGTAGATCCCGCTGTGGATCACCCCGCTGTTGCGCCCTGTCTGGTGCCGCGCCGGGGCGAGCTCCTTCTCCAGGACGGTGACCCGCGTGCCCGGCCGCGCGCGCGTGAGCGCGTACGCCGTCGACAGGCCGACGATCCCGCCGCCGACGATCAGCACATCGCAGTCGTACGCATACCTGGACCCGGACACCAGTGCCACCTCCCACCCCGATAGTGCACTGGCCCACTGACAATCCTGTTAAACGCCGCTCACCGAGTTGGGACGTGCGTCACGCCGGCGTCATCAGCAGCGGCCGCGCCCGCTCCCGCAACTCCATCACCCGCGGCTCGTCGCCGTACGGCTCCAGGCGGTGCAGCAGGTCCCGTACGTACTCCGTCGTCCGGGCCGACGAGATCCGGCCCGCGACCTCCACCGCCCGGACCCCCGCCGCGCACGCCGCGTCCAGGTTCCCCGACTCCAGCTCCGCCACCGCGCTCACCACCAGGCGTAAGCCGTGCGAGCGGACGAACTCCTCCGTCGGCCGGGACAGCGCCTGCTCCGTGAACCGCCGCACCTGCCGCGGCGCCTTCAGGTCCCGGTAGCACTCGGCCGCGTCCGCCGCGAACCGGTCCTCCGAGTAGAAGCCGAGCCACGACGGGTCCCCGTCGCCCTCCCGGGACCGCTCCAGCCAGCCCTCGGCCGCCTTGAGCGCCGCGCCCGCCGCCGCCGCGTCGTTCGCCTTCGCGTGCGCCCGCGCCTCGACGAGCCGGAAGAACGACATCGTGCGCGCGGTCGCCAGGCCCCGGTTGCGCTCCAGGGCCGCCTGGGCCAGGTCCACGCCCTCGTCGGCGAAGCCCCGGTACGTCGCCTGCAGCGACATCGAGGCGAGCACGTACCCGCCGAGCGGCACGTCCGCGGCCGCCCGGGCGAGCCGCAGCGCCTGGATGTAGTACCGCTGCGCCGCCTCCTGCTGCCCGGTGTCGAAGGCCATCCAGCCGGCCAGCCGGGTCAGCTCCGCCGTCGCGCCGAACAGCGCCCGGCCTACCTCGTCCGAGTACGAGCCGAGCAGCAGCGGCGCCGCGTCCACCCGCAGGCACTCCGGCACCATCGAGGAGCGCCAGTCGCCGCCGCCGTACTTGGAGTCCCAGCGGCGCGCGTCCTCGGCGGCCTCGCGCAGCTTGGCCACGTCGCTGTGGCCGACCCGTGCGTACCCCTCGTCGGAGGCCTCGGGGGCCGCGGCCTCGGGCGCCGGGGCGTCACCGGCCGCCCGCTCACCTCCGCCGCTGCTCACAGATCCCGCCACCGCGCCGACCGCCGGAACCTGGCGCTCCACCGACGAGTCGGCGGGGGTTATCAGCCAGCGTGAGGCGGGCGTCGCGTACGCGCTGACCGAGAACGACCCGGCGAGCGACTGCCAGATCCCGCCCCCGCCACCGCGCCGACCGGCGAGATCCAGCCGGTACAGCTCCGTCGCCGAGCGGACCGCCTCGCCCACGTCGCGCGGGAAGGCGAGCCCCACCTCGGGCGCCGGGTCGGCGTCCGCGAGCCCGATCTCGTGCAGAGGGACGGGGCGGCCGAGCTTCTGCCCGATCGCGGCGGCGATCAGATGCGGGGCGGCACCCTGCGGCACCATGCCCTTCGACACCCACCTGGCCACCGACGTCTTGTCGTAACGAAGCGTCAGACCGCGCTGCGCGCCGAGGTCGTTCACCCGCCGGGCGAGCCCGGCGTTGCTGATTCCCGCGAGGGCGAGAACCGTGCCGAGCTTGTCGTTCGGCCCGCGTTGTTCCCTGGACATGCGCCACCCCTCGACACACAGACGGCCGCCGCGACGCCCGGCATAGGCGCGCGGCATTCGTAAACCCAGCGTAGTTCGCCGCATCCCTACCGTTAAGAGGCGGTGTTCCCTATGGCGGGATTGTGGTGCGCTCAGGTGGATGGCCGAGGGCCGTCGGCCGGTCCTCGTGCTCCGGGCGTGTGGCCGTGCGCCCACCTGTGCGCTCTCGTCGGTGGCTGCGGGGAGCGCTTCCATGAGTGGTGCGTGGGTCGGCCCGCTGCGCGAAGCGGCAGTGGGCTGGGGGATGCCGCCGCCCCAATCCCCGCGGGCGGCGGAAGGGTCCGGGAGGCGAGCGGCGCCTCCCGGACTGTCACTGAGCGCCGCACGCGGCGCCCTTCGTCCCACGACACACCCGAACCGTCACGCGCCGAGATTGGCCGAATGCCGACGGTGCGCGTCCAGGGTGTGAACCGTCGGCAACTGGCCAATGCCAGGGGCGCATTCGCGTTTTGCGTGCGCGACCCGGAGCCGCTCCTGTGCGCCCTTTGTCGTGGCAGCATGTTCTCCACTGGACCTGACTGGACCCTGGCTGGGCCTGACTGGGCCTGACGACAGTTGTCCACAGTCTGTGGAGGCAGCGATGCGGTGGCTGGTGGGCTGGAGCAGTATCGCCGCGCGCTTCGGTACGCGTACGCGGGTGGGACCGGCGGGCTACCCGGATGCTGTGGGCCCTTTGGGCTCTGCGGGCTCGTCGGGCTCCGCGGGCGCGGTCGGCGACGAGTCCGAGGGGCTCACCCTCCACCCCGTCGGGGCCCAACTCCTGTGGGGAGACCCGGATCCGCTCTGGGCGGTCGGCGACTGGCGTCCCGACGAGGTCCGCATTGTGTCCGTCGACGCCGACACCCGCCTCGCGGTGCTCGGCTGTTGCGCCGCCAGCGACGAGCAACTGAAGGTGGCGCTCTTCGCGGCGCGCGGCGGCGCCCTGCGGCATCTCACCGCCTGGGCGGGCAGTTACACCGTCGTCGTGCAGGCCGGCCGCCGGATCACCGTCACCGGCGACCTCGCCGGCGCGCGGCCCGTGTTCCACACCCCGTGGGCGGGCGGCACCGCGTACGCCACAGCCGCCCTGCCGCTGGCCGACCTCATCGAGGCGCAGCTCGACATCGGGCACCTCGCCGCGCTGCTCGCCTGCCCCGAGACCCCGGAGGCGCTGCGCGACTCCACCCCGTACGAAGGGGTCCGGCGGATCCCGCCCGGCCACGCGCTCGTACTGCGCGAGGGCTCGCGCGAGATCACCGGGTACGAGCCGGTCGCCTCGCTCGCGGTCGCCGCGCCGGAGAAGGACCCGCGCCGGTCCGTCGACGGGGTGCGGGACGCGCTCGTCGAGGCCGTGCGAGCGCGCCTCACCGCGCCCCGGCACGCGCCGGAGACCCTGCCGCCGGACCCGGGGCCGGTGCCCGGCATGGGGCCCGCCGACCGGCGGGCCGCCCGGGGCGCGGGGCCCGCGCCCGGCATCGGGGCGGACCTGTCGGGCGGCAGCGCGTCGGGCACCCTCGCACTGCTCGCCGCCGGGCTGCCCGGGGTGCCGGGCACGATCCTGGGCCACGGAACGGGCGCGGGCGAGCGGCTGCTCGCGGTCACCTTCAACGACCTGGCGACGCGGGGCCGGGAGGACGAGCTGGAGCGGGCCCGGGTCATCGCGGCGAACCCGCGGCTGCACCACGTCGTCGTCGCCGCGCGCGAGGAGGCCCTGCCGTACGCGGAGTTGGAGGGTCCGCTCACCGACGAGCCGGGCCCGTCGCTGGTCATCGCCGAGCGGCACCGCAGGCGGCTCGCGGCCGGCAGCGCGGACCACTTCACCGGGCTCGGCGCCCGGCAGGTCCTCGACGCGCACCCGGCGCGGCTCGCGGACCTGCTGATGGACCGGCGGCGCAGGTCCCTGGTGCGCCCGGTGACCGCGCTGGCGCGGGCGACCGGGCCGTCGGCGGAGGCGCTGCTCGTGCCGCTGACGGTGTACCGGGCGGCCCGGCGGCTGGCCCGTACGCCGTACCGCACCGGCCTGGAGACGGCAGCGGCCGGCCTCCTTGAGGCGAACCGCACCGCGCAGGCCGCGAACGGGCCGCTCGGGGCCTCGCTCGCCGCGCTGACCTGGGCGCGCCCGGGGCCGGCGGCGCGCTGGCTGACGGGGGAGGCGCTGGCGGAAGTATCGGTTCGCCTCAACCGGGCGGCGACGCTGCCGACATCGGTGCAGCGGCCGGGCGAGTCCCGGGCGCGGGCCGCCCTGGCGCGGGCGGCGGCGGACCACCGGATCCTGGAGCAGGCCGCGGAGATCCGCAGCCAGCGGCTGCACGCGCCGTTCCTCGACAACCAGGTCGTACGGGCCTGCCGCGAGCTCCCCGAGGCGCTGCGGGTCCAGCCCGACGCCCGGGCGACGATCCTGCGTTCGGTCCTCGCGGGGGCCGGGATCCACGAGCTGCCGCCGGGCTGGGGAGCGGCGGGCGGCGCGCCCGCGG
>NZ_DATCVQ010000624.1:0-17102 GCF_036566765.1 Streptomyces sp. | reverse complement strand
CCGCCGGACCCCGCGGCCCGGTCCCGGCCGGCCGCCAGCGCCTGCAGGACCAGGACGCAGGCGGCGAGTTCCTCCGCCGTCGGCGTGCCGCGCACCACGCGGACGGCGCTCACTGCGGCTGGTTCCCGTGCTTGCGGCTGGGCAGCGGCGCGTGCTTGGCCCGGAGCATCGCAAGGGCTCCGATGAGCCGGATCCGGGTCTCCGCCGGGTCGATCACGCTGTCGACGAGGCCGCGCTCGGCCGCGTAGTACGGGTGCATCAGCTCCGCCCGGTACTCCTTGACCAGCCGGGCCCGGGTCGCGTCCGGGTCGGCCGCGGCCGCGATCTCGCGCCGGAAGACGACGTTCGCCGCCCCCTCCGCGCCCATGACGGCGATCTCGTTGCTCGGCCAGGCCAGCGAGACGTCCGTGCCGATGGAGCGGGAGTCCATGACGATGTACGCGCCGCCGTACGCCTTGCGCAGGATCAACTGGACGCGCGGCACGGTGGCGTTGCAGTACGCGTAGAGCAGCTTGGCCCCGTGCCGGATGATGCCGCCGTGCTCCTGGTCGACGCCGGGCAGGAAGCCGGGCACGTCGACGAGGGTGACCAGCGGGATGTTGAACGAGTCGCAGGTCTGGACGAAGCGGGCCGCCTTCTCGGAGGCGTGGATGTCCAGGACGCCGGCGAACGCGGACGGCTGGTTGGCGACGACGCCGACCACTTGGCCGTCGAGCCGGGCCAGGGCGCAGACGATGTTGGTCGCCCAGCTCTCGGAGATCTCGACGTAGTCGCCGTCGTCGACGATCTCCTCGATCACCGCCCGCATGTCGTACGCGCGGGCCGGGTCGGCCGGCACCAGGTCGAGCAGGGCCTCGGTGCGCCGGTCGGGCGGGTCCTGCGAGGGCTCGGCGGGCGGCAGTTCGCGGTTGTTCGAGGGCAGCAGGGACAGCAGATGGCGCACGTCCTCCAGGCAGGACTCCTCGTCGTCGCAGGCGAAGTGCGCGACGCCGGAGACCGAGGCGTGCGCGTCGGCGCCGCCCAGCGCGTCCATCGTGATCACCTCGCCGGTCACGGCCTGCACCACGTCGGGCCCGGTGATGAACATCTGGGCCGTGCCGCGCACCATGAAGACGAAGTCGGTCAGCGCCGGGGAGTACGCGGCGCCGCCCGCGCACGGCCCGAGGATCACGCTGATCTGCGGGATGACCCCGGAGTTGCGCACGTTGCGGGTGAAGATGCCGCCGTAGCCGGCGAGCGCGGTGACGCCCTCCTGGATCCGGGCGCCCGCGCCGTCGCAGAGGCCGACGATCGGCGCTCCGGCGGCCTCGGCCAGGTCCATCAGCTTGTGGATCTTCTCGGCGTGCGCCTCGCCGAGGGCGCCGCCGAAGATCCGGAAGTCGTGGGCGTAGGCGAACACGGTCCGGCCGTGCACCTTCCCCCAGCCGGTGACGACGCCGTCGGTGTGCGGGCGGCGGTCCTCCAGGCCGAAGCCGGATGCCCGGTGCCGGCGCAGCTCCTCGATCTCGGAGAACGTGCCCGCGTCGAAGAGCAGCGCGATGCGCTCGCGCGCGGTCAGTTTCCCCTTGGCGTGCTGTGCTTCGGTCGCCCGGTCGCTCGGGCCGCGTCGCACGCGCTCGTGCAGTGCGGCGAGCTCCGCCGCACGGTCGCGCAGACAGCCGTCCGCGGGGGCCAGTGTGCTCGTCCTGTTCCCCGGTATCGGGGGCGTTTCCTCGACGACGCTCATGGGGTGCAGCATGCGCCGCCGTGCTCAAGGCGGGCTCGAACGCTTCTGCATGAGGCGCTGGAGAACGGCTCGATCGGTGCGGACCACCCTGGTGCCATGACTCTTCCTCACCGCCGCTCCGTCGTCCTGATGTTCCCGGGGACCGGAGCGCAGTACGCGCGCATGGCGGCCGGGCTCTACGAGCACGAGCCGGTCTTCACCCGGGCCGTGGACGAGGTCGTGGACCTGCTCGGGACGGAGGGCGAGGAGGCCAGGTCGGACTGGCTGGCCCCGGAACCGGCGGTGCCGATGGACGCCGACACCCGGTCCGCGCCCCTGCTGTTCGCCGTGAACTACGCCATGGGGCGGCTGGTCGAGAGCTGGGGAGTGCGGCCGGACGCGTATCTCGGCCACAGCATGGGCGAGTTCACCGCCGCCGTGCTCGCCGGGGTGTTCGCCCTGGACGACGCGGTGCGGCTGCTGTGGGAGCGCGTGCTGATGCAGCGGACCACCCCGGCGGGCGGGATGCTCGCGGTCGCCGCCGCGCCGGGGGAGTTGAGCCGGTACCTGGGCGACGACGTCGTGGTGGCGGCGGTGAACGGGCCCCGGCACACGGTTCTTTCGGGTCCCGACGCGCCACTGGACGCGGTGGCGGGCCGGCTGACCGCGGACGGCCGGACCTTCAGGGGGCTCGCCGCCCGCAGCCCGTACCACAGCCCGGCCCTGGCGCCGCTGGTGGAACCGACCGAGGCGCTGATCCGTACGATGCGGCTCGCGCCGCCCCGTACGCCGCTGTACTCCGCGTACACGGGCCGGCTGCTCGCCCCTGAGGAGGCGGTCCGCGCGGCGTTCTGGGCGGCCCAGCCGACCACGCCGGTCATGTTCTGGCCGACGCTCGACGAGGTGCTGAGGGTGGAGGACCGGATCCTGGTGGAGGCCGGGCCTTCGCAGAGCCTGACGGTGATCGCCCGCGGCCACGAGTCCGTGCGCTCGGGTCGCAGCGCGGTGATCGCCACGCTGCCTCCCCGGGCCCTGGGGCCCGGGGAGGACCGGCGGAGCGTGCACGCGGCGCGCGAGCGGCTGCTGGCGCTGACCAGCAGTGGGCGGACGGATCACTCGGGCAGGTTGCCGCTGGACCTTCCGGCCTCGTAGGGGCTGGTCACGCCGTCGTAGGCCAGGTGGAGGACCATTCCGTCGCGGGCGTGGTCGAGGTTGTGGCAGTGGTCCATCCACAGGCCGGGGTTGTCGGCGCGGAACGCGACCTCGTACCGCTCGCCGGGCGCGACGTTCAGGGTGTCGGTCCACCAGGGGCTGCCGGTCGCCCGCTCGCCGTTGCGGGAGAGCACGAGCATGCGGTGGCCGTGCAGGTGCATGGGGTGGTCGTCCAGGCTCCGGTTGACGAAGGTCGTGCGCACGGTGTCGCCCTCCCGCACCAGCAGCGCGGGGATGTCCGGGTAGACGGCGTTGTTGACGGTCCACATCATCATGGGCCGGCCGTCGAAGAAGCCGACGCTGTTGCCGAGCACGAGGTGGAAGTTCCGGTCGTACGTCGTGCCGGGGCCGAACGGGGCGGCGGCGGGCGAGCCGTAGTGCAGCGGGTCGAAGAGCGGGCCCTTGACGGCGGGCGGCGGGTCGCCCGCGCCGCTCGGGTCGAGCAGCAGCGACGCCTTCTCCGTACGGCCCGTCCCGTACGCGCCGTCCTCGCCGCAGCCCTCGAAGCCACGGCCGCCGCCGGAGGCGTTGGCGTCGCCGACGATCGTCAGGTGCACCGGACCGGCGGGCTGGGCGAAGGTCACGTCGAGCCGGCCGCCGCCGGCGATCCGCAGCAGGCGGTCCTTCACCTCGGTGGGTCCCGACACCTCGTTGCCGTCGATCGCGGCGACCTTGAACCCGGTCCCGGCGAGGGAGTACGTACGCGGGCAGTTGTCGGCGTTGACCAGGCGCAGCCGGACCGGGGTCCCGGCGGGGACCTTCTCGGCGCGCAGGCGGGTGTCGTCTCCGAGCGCGGTGCGCAGCAGGCCGCCCGCCCCGTTCTGGCCGCTGAGCGCTCCGCCTCCGCCGCGGTGCGGTCCGCCGGCCTCGCCCTTCGCGCCGGCCATCGGCCAGGCGTGGGCGACGACCGTCCGGTCCAGGCCCGCCGGGCGCGCGCCGGGCTCGTCCACGATCAGCGCGCCGAACAGGCCGCGGGTCACGACGGTGCTGGACTGCTGGTGCGAGTGGTACCAGAAGGTGCCCGCGCGGGGCGCCCGGAAGCGGTACACGTGGCGGCCGCCGGGCCGTACCGCGTTCTGGGTGACTCCGGCGACGCCGTCCTCGGCGTTCGGGACGTCGACGCCGTGCCAGTGCACGGTGACGCCCTCGGCGACGTTCTGGTTGATCAGGACGACCTCGATCAACTCGCCGCGCAGCATGTGCAGTTCGGGGCCGGGGAGGCTTCCGTTGAAGGCGAGGGCGGCCACCTCCTCCCCCGAGGCCAGGCGCATCGTGCGGCTGGTCGCGGTGAGGGTGAAGCGCCGGGCGGGCTGCTCGGTCCGCGGCCCGGAGAGCTTGGCGAGGTCGCGGACCGGGGCCTTCCCGGCCGCCGGGCCGCCGCCGGTGTCGTACGCGTGCTGGTGGTGGGCGTTGCCGACCCGGCTCGGCAGCCGGCTCTCCTGGGCCATCAGGGTGCAGCCGCCGGTGGACAGCAGCACGACCGTGGTGACCAGGGCGGTGGGGCGCACCATGCGCCGGGCGCGGGACGGCGGCGTCCAGCCGGGGGCGGCCAGGTCCGCGCGGAAGCGCTGCTGGAACAGCAGCAGCGCGCCCGCGGCCACGGCCAGCACGGCCAGTTCGAGGAGGAACGGGCCGGTGTACGCCGGGGCGGGCGGGTGGAGGGTGAGCGCCGCGGCGACGACGGTGGCACTGAAGCAGGCCCGGACGGGAACGACGAGTCGCGGGTCGGCGGCGGCCCGGCGCAGGGCGGCCAGGCCCTCCTCCGAAGGCGCCTGGCGGGCGAGCCGCAGGTACGCCGGTACCGAGAACACCGCCACGGCCGCGCCCGCCAGGATCAGGGGCACGGCCGCGAACAGCACGAAGTCCGTGGCCGCCGGCCATCCCGCCTCCGCGGCCAGCGCGAAGACGAAGGCGACCCGCAGGGCCAGGACGAGCAGCGAGACGGACAGCAGGATCAGGCCCAGGAGGGCTCTGGACCGGAGCGAGTGCGCGGTGCGCCGGGTCGCGAGACAGCGGGCCCCGCGCGCCGCGAATCCCCAGAAGACCGCGGCCAGTACGGCCCACAACAGGTTCTGCTCGAAGAGGTTCTCCACCATGCGGGCAGCGTGACGCGTGCCCTTCGAGTCTGCCTCGAGGCCGCCGGGCGATGCTCGCCGCGGCCGCGGCAGCCGCCCCGGCCGCGGCTCGTCGAAGGGGACATGTGATGGGGGAGAGGCGCTGTGCGCTGGTGACCGGCGGCTCGCGGGGCATCGGCCGAGCGATCGCGGTCCGGCTCGCGCAGACGGGCTACGACATCGGGTTCTGCTCCCGGTCCGCGGACGAGGCGGCCCTGGAGACGGCCCGCCTCGTCGCCGAGGCCGGGGCGGCCGTGCACCACGCGGTCTGCGACGTCACGGACGCGGAGGCGGTGAAGGCCTTTGTCGCGGGGGCGGAGGAGAAGCTGGGCGCGCCGTACGCGGTGGTCAACTCCGCGGGGGTGCTGCGGGACCGCCCGATGGCGCTGATGTCGGCGCAGGACTGGCAGTCGGTGGTCGGCACCAGCCTGGACGGGGCTTTCCACGTCACCCGCGCGGTGGTGCGCGGCCTGATCACCCGCCGGGCGGGCGCGGTGGTGAACGTGTCGTCCGTGATCGGGGTGTACGGGAACCCCGGCCAGACGAACTACGCCACGGCCAAGGCCGGCCTGAACGGGCTCACCCGCGCGCTCGCCAAGGAGGTCGCCCCGTACGGGGTGCGGGTCAACGCGGTGGCGCCGGGGTTCATCGAGACCGACATGCTCGACGGCATGACGGCCAAGGCCCGGGAGGCCGCGCTGGGGAAGGTCGCCATGGGGCGCTTCGGCAGCGCCGAGTCCGTCGCCGAGCTGGTCGCCTTCCTGCTGTCCGACTCGGCCGACTACATCACCGGCCAGGTCGTGCAGATCGACGGCGGCATAGCGCTGTGAGACGGCGGCACAGCGCGTTGAGGGGCCGGGCATGACCGCGCACGGCACGACGGCCGAGTCCCCCGCCCTGCTGCCCGGCGGCCCGGACCGCCCGCTGCGGGCGATGTTCCGCGAGCGCTGGTTCAGCGCCCTGTTCATGACCGACATGTGGGAGCGGTTCAGCTTCTACGGGATGCAGGCCCTGCTCTTCCTGTACGCGACCGCGCCGAAGGCGGAGGGCGGCCTCGGCCTCTCGGACGGCACGGCCGGCGCGCTGTTCGGCCTGTACATCTCGGCGTCGTTCCTGGCCGCGATGCCCGGCGGCTGGCTCGGCGACCGGGTGCTCGGCACGCACCGGGCGATGCTGACCGGCGCGCTGGTGATCGCCGCGGGGCACGCGTGCATGGCCGTGCCCGCCACCACCGCGTTCTATCTCGGCCTGATGCTCGTCGCCCTCGGCACCGGGCTGCTCAAGCCCAACCTTCCCGTGATGTTCGACCAGATGAACCCGGGGGCGTCCAGCTCGCAGCGGCAGGCGGCCTTCTCCCTCTTCTACATGAGCGTCCAGGTCAGCGCGCTGCTCGGCCCGCTCGTCACCGGCGCGCTCGGCGAGCGCGTCGACTGGCATCTGGGCTTCGGGGCGGCCGCGGTCGGCATGGTCTTCGGCGTGCTCCAGTACCTGCACGGGGCCCCGGCCCTGCGCGGGACGCGGACCGGGCCCAGCCGTCCGCTGCCGCCGGAGGCGATGCGCCGGCTGGTCCGCGGCGCCTGGGCGGCGCTCGCGCTCGCGGTGCTGCTGGCCGCCGGGGCCCTGGCGGCGGGCGGGGCGGCGCTGCACCCGGTGCTCGCGCTGTGCGGTCTCGGGTCCCTTGCCGCGCCCGTCTGGTACTTCCGGCGGCTGCTGCGCGGGGCGGAGCTCGGCGTCGCGGAGCGCGCCCGGGTCCGCGGCTATCTGCGGGTCTTCGCTCCGTCGGTGCTGTTCTGGGCGATGTTCGGGCAACTCGGCTCGGTCTTCAGCCTGTTCGCCCGCGAGCACACCGACCGCGAGATCGCGGGCTTCACGGTCCCGGCGAGCTGGTTCCAGTCCGCGCACCCGCTGTTCCTGCTGCTGCTCGCCCCGGCCTTCGCCTGGCTGTGGCTGCGGATCGGCGGCCGGGCGGGCTCGGCGCGGAAGTTCGCGGCAGGGCTGGGGTGCGCGGCGGCCGGCTTCGCCGTCCTCGCGACCGGGGCCTGGTTCGCGGCGGAGGACGGAGCGGTGTCGCCCGGCTGGCTGCTCGCCGCGTTCCTCTGGGTGGCCTGCGGCGAGCTGGTCTTCGGACCGGTCGGGCTGAGCACCACGGCCGAGACCGCGCCCGAGGGGCACCGCGGCCGGATGATGGGGCTCTTCTACCTGGGCGCCGCGCTCGGCGCGGGCCTCGGCGGGCAGCTCTCCCGTCTCGTGGGCGTGCTGCCGCTGTGGACGTATCTGGCGGGATTCGCCGCTGCCGCCGCCGTCACGGCCGTCCTGCTGCCTGCCGAAAAGCCGTCGGACGCGCGTCCGGCAACGGCTCGAATCTGACGTCGAGTTGGCCTGGACAGGGCCTCAAGCCGGCCCCTGAATCATCACAACCGGCAGGCCGAACCGCTCACGGCCGCCGGAAGCCCGACCGCTCCGGGCGCCATCCGTAAGGAGTACCCATGGCTCATCGCACACTCATCGTCGCGCGCATGGACCACGACGACGCGGACAAGGTGGCCGCGCTGTTCGCCGAGTCCGACGCCACCGAACTCCCGCACATGATCGGGGTCCAGCGGCGCACCCTGTTCCGCTTCCACGGCCTCTACTTCCACCTGGTGGAGGCGGACGCGCCCATCAACGGCAGCCTCTACCAGGCGCGCAGCCACCCGCTCTACGAGGACATCAACACCCGCCTCCAGGAGTTCATGACGCCCTACTCCCCCGACTGGCGGGAGCCGAAGGACTCGATGGCCGAGTCCTTCTACAGCTGGACCCCCTGAGCCGTCCGCCGCACCCGTCCCCCATCTGTGGAGCACCCAATGCAGACCACCGACCTCATCAAGGTCGCCATCGACGACGTGCCGCCGAACCGCAAGCGCGGCGGCGATCTGCGTGTCCTGCTCAGCCCCAAGACCTGTGGCGCGACCTCGGGGTTCATGGGCGTCGGCACGCTGGAGCCCGGGGAGTTCGTCTCCGAGCACTACCACCCGCACTCCGAGGAGTTCTTCCACGCGATCCGCGGCCGGATCCTGCTCCGGATCGAGGGCCAGGAGCTGATCCTGGAGCCCGGGGAGTCCTTCATGGTGCCGATCGGCGTGCGGCACCGCATCGAGAACCCGGGCGACGAGCAGGCCTTCGTCGCCTTCTTCCTCAGCCCGCTGGCCCCGCGGCCCGAGCTCGGCCACGTCGACTGCGAGCCGCTGCCCGGCGAGGGCACCCTGCCCGAGGTGGGGGGCGCGGGATGACCGGCCGCGCAGTCATCACCGGCATCGGGGTCGTCGCCCCCGGGCAGCCGGGCCGGGAGAACTTCTGGGAGATGATCGTCAAGGGCCGTACGGCGACCCGCCGGATCACCCTGTTCGACCCGACGCCGTTCCGCAGCCGCATCGGCGCGGAGTGCGACTTCGACCCCGAGCAGGCCGGACTCTCCTTCCAGGAGATCCGGCGCACCGACCGGGCCGGCCAGTTCGCGCTGGTCGCCGCCCGGGAGGCGATGGCCGACAGCGGGATCGACCTGGAGAGGGAGAACCCGTACCGGATCGGCGTGAGCATCGGCAACGGCGTCGGCAACGCGATCTCCATGGAGCAGGAGTACCGCACGGTCAGCGACAACGGCCGCGAGTGGCTGGTCGACCAGGGGTACATGAAGCCGCATCTGTACTCGTACGTGATGTCCAGCTCGCTCGCGACGGAGGTGGCGTGGGCGGCGGGCGCGGAGGGCCCGGCGACCGTGGTCAGCTCCGGCTGCTGCGCGGGCATCGACGCCGTCGGGTATGCGGTCGACCTGATCCGCGAGGGCTCGGCCGACGTGATGGTGGCCGGCGCGACCGACGCGCCGATCTACCCGATCACCGTGTCCTGCTTCGACACCCTGCGGGCCTCCTCCACCAGCAACGACGATCCGGAGCACGCCTGCCGCCCGTTCGACCGGCGGCGCAACGGGCTGGTGCTCGGCGAGGGCTCCGCGGTCTTCGTGATCGAGGAGCGGGAGCACGCGCTGGCCCGGGGCGCCCGCATCTACTGCGAGGTGGCCGGCTACGCGGCCCGCGCCAACGGCTACCACATGACCGGGTTGCGGCCGGACGGGCGGGAGATGGGCGAGGCGATCACCGCCGCGCTCGACGAGGCCCGGATCAACCCGGACGAGATCGACTACGCCAACGCCCACGGCAGCGGCACCAAGCAGAACGACCGGCACGAGACGGCCGCGTACAAGCGGAGCCTCGGCGCGCACGCGTACGACATCCCGGTCAGTTCGATCAAGTCGATGGTCGGGCACTCCCTCGGCTCGATCGGCTCGATCGAGATCGCGGCCAGCGCGCTGGCCATCGAGCGGGGCGCGATCCCGCCGACCGCGAACTACGAGGAGCCGGACCCGGAGTGCGACCTGGACTACGTGCCGGGCACCGCGCGCGAGGCGGAGCTCGACGTGGTCCTGAGCGTCGGCAGCGGCTTCGGCGGCTTCCAGAGCGCCGTGGTGCTCACCTCACCCAGGAGGTCCTCATGAGCGCCCCCGTCATCACCGGGGTGGGCGTCGTCGCGCCCAACGGCCTGGACCGCGAGGCGTGGTGGCAGGCGACCCTGGACGGGAAGTCGGGCATCGGCCGGATCAGCCGGTTCGACCCCGAGCGCTATCCGGTGCGGGTCGCGGGCCAGGCCGACGGCTTCGACCCGGCGGACCACGCGCCGCAGCGGCTGGTCAGCGAGACCGACCCGATGACCCAGTACGCCTTCGCCGCGACGAACGAGGCGCTGGCCGACGCGGCCGTGGTGCCGGACGCGTTCGCCGACCTGGACATGGCGGTCATCACCGCCAACTCCTCCGGCGGCGTCGAGTTCGGCCAGCGCGAGCTGCAGAAGCTGTACGCCGAGGGGCCCCAGGCCGTGGGCGCGTACATGGCCATCGCCTGGTTCTACGCCGCGACGACCGGGCAGCTGTCCATCCGGCACGGCATGCGCGGGCCCTGCAGCGTGGTCTGCTCGGAACAGGCCGGCGGCCTGGACGCGCTGGCGCAGGCCCGTCGCGTACTCGCCAAGGGCACCAAGCTGGTGGTGTCCGGCGGGACCGACGCCTCGCTCTCCCCGTACGGTCTGGTCTGCCAGCTGTCCAACGGCAGGCTCAGCGAGGAGCCGCGGCCGGACCGCGCTTTCGTGCCCTTCGACGGCGCCGCGAGCGGATACGTGCCGGGCGAGGGCGGCGCGATCCTGATCGTGGAGAGCCGGGACGACGCCCGGCGCCGCGAGGTCCCCCGGATCTACGCGGAGATCGCCGGCTACGCGGCGACCTTCGACCCGCGTCCCGGCTCGGGCCGGCCGCCCGGCCTCCGGCGGGCCGCCGAGCTCGCCCTGGCCGAGGCCGGCGCCGCGCCGGGGGACGTCGACGTGGTCTTCGCCGACGGCTACGGCGTGCCGGAGCTCGACCGGCAGGAGGCCGAGGCCATCACGGCCGTCTTCGGCCCGGACGCGGTCCCGGTGACCGTGCCCAAGACGATGACCGGCCGGCTCTACGCGGGTGGCGCGGCGCTCGACGCGGCCGCCGCCGTCCTCGCCCTGCGCGACCAGGTGATCCCGCCGTCGGTCAACATCCGCCCGGACCGCGCGCACCGGCTCGACCTCGTCACGGACCGGCCGCGCGAGGCGCGGCTGCGCACCGCGCTCGTCCTCAGCCGCGGCTACGGGGGGTTCAACGCGGCCATGGTCCTGCGCTCCGAGTGACCGCAGGACCAGTACGACGGCCGGCTTCCCCGTGCCGGCCGGCTCCCCTGCCCCGCATCCCCCGCAGTCATCCGCTCGCACACGCAACACCCACGTCCCCAGGAGGAAGTAGAGATGAGCAGCAACATGACCTTCGGCGACCTCAAGGAGATCATGAGCCGGTGCACCGGTGAGACCGAGGAGCTCACCGAGGACCACCTCGCCGTCGACTTCACCGATATCGGCTACGACTCCCTCGCGGTCCTGGAGATAGCCAGCCAGATCCAGCGCGAGTACGGCCTGCAGATCCCGGACGAGGCCATCGAGGAGATGAACTCTCCCCAGGACGTGATCAATTACGTCAACACCAGCCTCGCGGCGGCCTGACATGGCAGCCACCGACAACAGCATCGTGATCGCCGCGCCGATGGACCTGGTGTGGGACATGACGAACGACGTCGAGTCCTGGCCGCAGCTGTTCTCGGAGTACGCCGCGGCCGAGATCCTGGAGCGCGACGGGGCCACCCTGCGCTTCCGGCTCACCCTCCACCCGGACGAGGACGGGGCCGTCTGGAGCTGGGTCTCCGAGCGCACCCCCGACCCCGCCACGCGGACCGTGCGCGCCCGGCGGATCGAGACGGGCCCGTTCGAGTTCATGGACCTGTTCTGGACGTACGAGCAGACCGACGGCGGCGTGGAGATGCGCTGGCGCCAGGAGTTCACGGTCCGCTCCGGGCTGCCGTTCGGCGACAAGGAGATGTCCGACCGGCTGAACACCAACACCCGCCGGGAGATGGCCCGGATCAAGGGCCTGGTGGAGCAGGCGGCCGCGGAGCGGTCGGCGGCGGTGCGGCCGTGACCCGCCCCGCGCCCGGACTGCGGGTCCTGCTCCGGATCCGGATCACGCCGGGCCGCGAGGCGGAGTTCGAGGAGCTGTGGCGCGGCCACGCCGAGACCGTCCGCCGCTTCCCCGACAACCACGGCCAGCAACTGCTGCGGCTGCGCGGGGAGACGGGCGACTACACCGTGCTGACCGACTGGACGGACGAGCCGTCCTTCCGGGCGTTCGAGCAGAGCGCGGAGCAGCAGGCGTATCTCCAGCTGCTCTGGCCGATGCGGGCGGGCGGCGAGATGCATCTGCTCGACCCGCTCCATGACAGTTCGCCGGCCGTCACGGCCGGACCGTGAGTTCTCGAGACTTCTCGTTCCAGGAGGAACCGGTGAGTGTGCAGCAGGAACAGGTGGACGAGCTCATCGAGCTGGTCGAGACGATCCCGTCCAAGCAGCTGGAGGCGGCCGTCGCCGAGCGCGAAGGCGGTCTGGACGCGGCGCTGACGCTGATCTTCGAACTCCTCGTGTCGGAGTTCAACCCGAAGAAGGCGGAGGGCCAGAAGGGCGTCTTCCAGTTCGACATCGCCTCCTTTGAGGGGAAGAAGCTCCACTACGTGCACGTCGAGGCCGGCGAGTGCCGGACCGACGAGGGGCAGCACGACAGCCCGGACATCACGATCGGGATCAAGTTCCCGGACATGATGGCGATGGGCGTCGGCAAGCTGCCCGGGGCCAAGGCCTTCCTGACCGGCAAGCTGAAGCTGCGCGGCAGCCCGCTGATGGGCACCAAGCTCGGCGAGTGGTTCGACCACCCCGAGGTGTGACGCGGAGCGGCGCCCACGAAACCGCCGCCGGGCCCCTCGGGTCCGGCGGCGGTTTCGTCGTACGGCGATGTCCCCTCGCGGGTCAGTCCACGCCCAGGACGGACATGTGCGAGACGGACACCATGGCCTGCTCGTGCACCAGGGCCAGGTACGCGTCCGGGTGCACGGGCCTCTCGAGGTCCTCCAGGTACGGCTCCAGCCAGGCGTCCGCGTCCTGGCCGAAGCAGCGGTCGGTCAGGTAGCCGACGACGTCGTACGGGTGCCCGTCGTACTGGACGACGCGGACGAGGGTGTCCTCGTGCAGGAAGAGCGCCGTCCGGACGATCGTCGGGTGGTCCTCGGAGAGCAGCAGGGAGGCCCTGCGGTTGACGGTGCCGCGCTCGCGGGCGAGCTCCTCGCCGGCGCCCTTGCGCAGCTGGTGGCGGAGCGCGACGGTGCCGGCCGCGGGCCGTTCGTCGGGGCTGTGCTGTTCCAGCGCGGTCATGAGACTGCGGTGGAAGTGCTGCCGGAAGCCCTCGGGGGTCTCGGTGTCGCGCGCCTCGACGAGGTAGGGCAGGATCGCCCGCTCCGCCTCGTGGACCCCCTTCTGCACGGACATGTGCCGGGCGACCCTGGCCGCGCTGACCCCGTCGTGGTGGATCACCCGGATCACGGTGTCGCCCTGGACGAACAGGCCGGTGCCCAGGAGCATTCCGACGGTCGCGCCGGAGTCGTCCTTGATGACGGGCGAGTCGACCCGGGTGAAGTTGTGCGGCGAGAACACCTCGGCCAGTTCGTCCTCGCATCCGGGACGGACGCGGTAGGTGATGGCATCGAGCGGCATGGCGGTTCCTTCTCCTCAGGAGTGGCGTGGGGGGTTCAAGGTGCGGCGAGCACGGCGACCGTGACGGCCGCCAGGGCGAGCACGGCGAGCGCCGTGCGCAGCCGGTGCCAGGCGCGCCACAGCGGCCGCGGGTCCTGCCACGGTCCGTCCTCGGCGAGCCCGCTCAGCGAGCGGTTGATCGGCACGTTCCCCAGGTGCGAGACGGCCTGTACCCCGATGAGCAGCACGGCGGCCACCGGGAACAGCACCCGGCCCGGCGACTCGGCGAGCCAGCCGAGCACGAATCCGCTGACGGTCACGATGTTGACCAGGATCGGCATCATCGGGTGGTAGCCCCGGCCCAGCAGGGCGTGGGCCCGGAGGTACTCGGCGCGTCCCATGGCCGACATGGCGGGACCCACGCTGACCAGCACAGCCACGAAGATCCCCGTGACGATCCCCGTCCCGATCAGCACGACCCCGCTCAGTACTTCCTCAAGCATCACGACTCCCGGTCCCATGGTTGATGTCCCGGCCACCCTGCTGCCACCTGCTCGATTCGCTGTGGAGGGGTGCTCGACGGCGGCGCCCCGGACCCGGCCGCGGCGCGATCGAGCCGTCTTCGAGTCCGCTTCGACCTGCTGCTCCGAGAGTCGTCGGCAGTGGTCCCGCCGCGTGGCGCGGCGGCAGGTTCGGGAGGGTGATTCGTGGTGGATCCGATGCGGATACTGATGCCCGCGGCGCTTCTCGCCGGCGGTCTCGCGGCCGGCGGTCTCGCCGTCTCGGTGCTCGCGGCCCCGCTGTTCACCACCTTGCCGACCGGGATGTACGTCCCGGTGCACAAGGGACTGGTCACCCGGTTCGACCCGTTCATGCCGATCTCGCTGCTCAGCTGTCTGCTGTGCGACATCGCGCTCGTCGTCGCCGCGCCGCAGACCGCGGTGCGGCTGCTGGCCGCGCTGGGCGCGCTGCTGCTGGCCGCCGCGATGACGGTGTCGCTGACCAAGAACGTGCCGATCAACCGCTGGCTGTCGACGCTCGACCCGCAGGCGCTGCCCGCGGACTTCGAGCGCCTGGACCCGCGCGAGCGCTGGATCCGCTGGAACCGGGTGCGGGGCGCGCTGGCCGTCACCGCCCTGCTGGCGAACGTCGGCGCGACCGCCGTACTCATCTGACCCCCGCACCAACCCCCGGACATAGGAGAAGGCGTGGACACCATGACCGGTGTGGTCGGCCCGGCGATGACCGCCGCGTTGCCGCCGCACGTACGGCTGCTGCTGCTGACGGACGGCAAACGGATATCCCGGGTGCTGCACGTGGTCGCCGAGCTGGGCATCGCCGACGAGCTGGCCGACGGCCCGCTCACCGTCGCGGAGCTGGCGGAGCGGGCCGGCGCGCACGCCGACTCGCTCGGCCGGGTGCTGCGCGTCGCCGCCGCGTTCGGGGTGTTCGCCGAGGAGGCGGACGGCCGGTACGCGCTCAACGACGTCGGCGCCGCGCTGCGCTCCGGGGTGCCCGGCAGCCAGCGGGACATGGTGCTCTACAACGGCGACGAGATGCTGTGGCGCTCCTACGGCCGGCTGATGCACACCGTGCGCACCGGCGAGCCCGCCTTCGAGGCCGCGTACGGGCACACCTTCTTCGAGCACCTGGAGCAGGACCCCGAGGCCGGGGCGCTGTTCGACCGGGCGATGACCGGGATGAGCCACGCCACCGCCCGGATGCTGCTCGACGGCTACGACTTCGGCCGGTTCGGCGAGATCGCCGACATCGGCGGCGGCCGGGGCCTGTTCCTCGCCCAGCTGCTCGCCCGCTTCCCGCAGGTGCGCGGCACCCTGGTCGACCGCCCGACGGTGGTGGCGGAGGCGGAGAAGCAGTTCGAGGAGGCCGGCGTCGCGGAGCGTGTCGAGGTCGTCCCGGGCGACTTCTTCGAGGAGCTGCCCAAGGGCCGGGACGCGTACGTCCTCAAGGCCGTCCTGCACGACTGGGACGACGAGAAGGCCGCCGCGATCCTCGGCCGGGTCCGCGAGGCGCTCGCCGGCGACCCCGAAGGACGGCTGCTGATCTGCGAGTTCCTGGTGGGTCCGGCCAACGAGTGGGACCGGGGCAAGCTCCTCGACCTGGACATGCTGGTCCGCTTCGGCGGGCGCGAGCGGTCCGAGCAGCAGTGGCGCTCGCTGCTCGCGACCGCGGGCTTCGAGCTGGTGAACGAGCCGGTCGCCGGGCGCTGGGCGGTCCTGGAGTGCCGCCCCGTCCCCGCCGCCCGCTGAGCAGCCGACTACCTGAACCCCCTTGCGGCCACGGCCGCGTGAGACCGGAGGATGACGTGGAACTTCGACTGGTGGGCAAGAACGCGCTGGTCACCGGCGGCAGCCGGGGCATCGGCCGAGCCGTCGTGCTGGAGCTGGCCAAGGCCGGTGCCACCGTGGTGACCTGCTACCGGCAGGAGGGCGAGGCGGTCGAGAGCCTGGCCCGCGAGCTGAAGGAGATCGGCGGCGACCACGCGCTGGTGCGCGCCGACGTGGGCACGGCCGAGGGCGTGGAGCTGCTGCTCCAGGAGTGCCGCAGCCGGTTCGAGACGCTGGACGTCCTGGTCAACAACGCGGGCGTGATCAGCCAGATCCCGTTCGCCCAGCTGCCGTTCGAGGAGTGGGAGCGGGTGATCACCACCAACCTCACCGGCCCCTTCATGGTGATCAGCAAGGCGCTCCCGATGCTGCGCGAGGGCTCCTCGGTGATCAACATCGGCTCCCGCGGCGCGATGGCGGGCATCCCGCTGCGCGGCCACTACACCGCCTCCAAGGCCGGTCTCGTCGGGCTCACCCGCTCGCTGTGCAAGGAGCTCGGCGGCAAGGGCATCCGCTTCAACGTCGTCGCCCCGGGCGTCATCGACACCTCGGAGCCCGACGAGCTGACCGACGAGCAGCGGGCCGCGTACAACGAGCGCTATCTGCGGATGATGGCGCTGGGCCGGTTCGGCCGTCCGGAGGAGATCGCCGGCGCGGTGCTGTTCCTGGCGAGCGAGCTGTCCACGTACGTCAACGGCGAGACCCTGCACGTCGACGGGGGCGTCTGAGATGGCCGCGCGGACCGGGTCGTTCCGGGTGCTCCTGACCGTCCAGGTGAAGCCGGGCCTGGAGGCGGACTTCGAGCAGGTCTGGACGGAGGGCAGCAAGGAGGTCACCGCTCAGGCGGCGAACCTGGGGCACACCCTGGCGCGCAGCGCGAAGGACGGCGAGGAGTCCGTCTACTACGTGGTGAGCGACTGGACGGACCAGCAGTCCTTCCTGGCCTTCGAGAGCAGCCCGGAGCACATCAAGCACCGCGAGAAGCTGCACCCGTACCGCACGGGCGGCTCGCTGGCGATGATGCGCATGGTGGAGGTCGCCGGATGAGCGGCGCGCCGGGCCGGGTACGGATCCTGCTGCGGCTGCGGCCCGCGCCCGGCGAGGTGCCCGAGGTGGAGAAGGCGTACCACCGGATCAGCGAGGACCTGGCCGGCACGCCGGGCCTGCTGGGCAACGAGCTGCTGCGCGAGATCACCGACGAGGGCGCGTACGCGGTGCTCAGCGAGTGGGAGAGCATGGCCGCCTTCCGCGACTGGGAGGCGGGCTCGGCCCACCGCGGGACGACCTCGCCGCTGCGGCCGTACCAGGACGCCGAACGCGGCAGCCCGTTCGCGCTGTTCGAGGTGGCGGCGTCGTACTGACCCTCGGACCTGCACGAGCGCCGTGGCGAGCACCTGCTCGCCACGGCGCTTCTGTGTGTACGGGCATGCACGACTGCGGGCACGAATGACGGCGGGCACGAGTGACTGCAGGCACGAATGACGGCGGGCACGAGTGACTGCAGGCACGAAGGACGGCGGGCGCCCGGGCCTCGACGGCTTCCGG
>NZ_DATCVQ010000623.1:0-8157 GCF_036566765.1 Streptomyces sp. | reverse complement strand
CCCGCGGCGCGGCCGAGCGCGCCGAACGAAGGCCCGGGCGCAGGTGATGGTGATGCCCGGCCGCCACGCCGCCTTACCGCGCCGCCGCGCCTACACCGCGGTCGTGCTCGCCGCCGCCGTGGCCGCCCTGCTCGCCGGCATCGGCGTCTGGGCGACCGGGCACGAGGGGGACGGGGACGGGGGGCGCTGCGCCCCCGACGCCCGGCTGACCCCTCGCTGCGGGGCCTGGTGGGGCGCGTACGTCCCGCACGACGCGGACGGCTCGCTCACCGCCCCGGTGCACGCCTTCGAGAAGAAGATCGGCCGCAGGCTCGACCTCGTCTACACGTACCACGACATGTCCGGGGCGCCGCTGGACGGCGAGCTGCTCACCGCCGACGAGCAGGAACTCGGCCGGGAGCGGATGCTGATGCTCGCCTGGGAGTCCACCGTCTGGAAGGAGCCCCACCACGCGAACTGGACCGAGACCCAGCTCGGCTGGAAGAACATCGCGTCGGGGAAGTACGACGCCGAGATCATCGACCCGCAGGCCCGCCGACTGAAGGCGTACGGCAAGCGGGTCTTCTTCTCCTTCGACCAGGAGACCGACTTCCGCATCAAGGAGGGCGCGGGCACGCCGGAGGAGTACGTCGCCGCCTACCGCCACCTCCACGACCGGTTCCGCGAGCTGGGCGTCACCAACGTGGTGTGGGTGTGGACGGTCTCCGGCTACCTGGGGCACGCGGACGCGATGAGGCGGCTGTACCCGGGGGACTCGTACGTCGACTGGATCGGCATGGACCAGTACAACTACTACCTCTGCCACAAGTCCACGAACTGGCTGGACTTCGAGCGCAGTCAGCGCCCGAGCTACGAGTGGCTGCGAGCCGATGTCTCGGCGAAGAAGCCGATCATGGCGTCGGAGTTCGCCACTGCCCCGGACCCGGCCCGTCCGGAGCGTCAGCGCGACTGGTACGCGCAGATCCCGCGCGTCGCGCCGAGGCTCCCCGGGCTCCGGGCGCTGGTCCACTGGAACCGGACGGTGCCAGGGCCGGGCTGCGACCTGACGGTGAACTCCGGCCCCGCGCTCGAGGGTTACCGGGAGGCCGGGACGGACCCGTACTTCAAGCAGCCTCTGCCGACGCGCTAGCGGCGGGCGCCGGGCCCGGCCCGACGTCCGCGGCGCGAGGAGCGGAACAGCACCGCGGCGGTCGTGCAGCCCAGGACCAGGAACACGGGCAGCGCGGCCGCCGCGAACGTCTGCTGCGCCGCCCAGCCCGCCCATACCAGCACCCAGACCGCGCAGACCGTGCCCCGTACGGAGACCCCGAGCGCGTGCAGCAGCACCGCGGCCAGGATCAGGCAGAGGGCCTGGAGGGCGAGCGGGAGGACGTGGAAGGTCGCCTCCGGGGCGGCGGCGAGCAGCTCGGCCAGGACGTCCGCGCCGGGTCCCGCCAGCGCCGCCGGGCGGACGCCGAGCAGCGGCGGCGCGGTGTGCAGGGCGAGGAAGGTGGCGAGCAGGACGGCTCCGGCGAGCAGCGGGGAGACCCGGCGCGGGAGGACCGCCGCGCCGCAGAGCGCGATCAGAAGCACGCCGCCCGCCAGGGTGACCGGCGGCAGGGCCGCGATCAGGGCGGTGCCGGACAGCCGGGCGAGGCCGAGCTCGCCGGACCGGGCGAGCGGGATCCAGAACAGTCCGCTCGCCAGGGCGAGCAGCAGCCACAGCTTGATCGCGGACCGGCTCTCGTCCCCGGCCGCCGCCGACTCCGCCGCGGACGCCGACTTCGACGCCGGCTCCGCCTCCGCCTCCGGCACCGGCACCGGGATGCCGAACGCGGGCGTCGCCGCGTCGTGCGCCCCGCGCAGGTACGCGGCCTGCCGGGCCCACTCCGTCCCGTACTCGACCTCCTCCCTGCGCCCGCGCGGCCGCCGCCCCGCCAGCGCCGTCCGCAACCCCGGCGCGCACCCCGCGGCGACCAGCGTCATCGAGCAGAGCACCGCGAGCCCGGCCCCGGAGATCCCGACCGGGCCGAGCAGCGTGGCGGCGCTGCCCAGGACGAGCGCGCACATCACGCCCTGAAGCACGGCGAGCATCCCGGTGCGGCCCTGGACCCGCAGCACCCCGATGTACAGCTCGACGGCGACCCGGGGCAGCGCGGCGGCGGCGAGCAGCCGCAGCACGGTGGTGCCGTGCTCCGCGTAGTCCGCGCCGAACGGGGCGAGGATGTACGGCGCGAAGACGATCAGCACGGTGACGACCGGGACCAGCAGCAGCGCCATGCGGCGCAGCGCGCCGCGTACCCCGGCGGCCAGGCTCTCGGGGCTGTGGGAGGCGTGCGCGGTGAGCGAGGAGGCCATGTTGATGGCCATGAACTCCATCGTGCCGCCGACGGTGTACGCGGTGTAGAAGAACGCGTTGTGGGCGGCGTCGAAGCGGACCGCGACCATCACCGGCAGCAGGTTGATCATCGCCAGGCTGAACAGCGCGCCGACCGAGTCGCCGGCCAGGAAGCGGCCCATCTCGCGCGTGGTGGGCGGCTCGCGGTCGCGGTCGGCGGCGGCCTGCCGGGGGATGAGCCGGCGGAAGACCAGCCAGCCCAGCGGCAGCACGGACAGCGCGATCGCCGCCGACCAGGACACGAAGACGCCGAGCACCGGCGTCGTGGTGGCCAGGGCGACGAGCAGCAGCAGCTTGCCGACGGAGAAGCCCGCGTTGCCGACCGGCACCCAGATCGCCCGGCGCAGCCCCGTCAGCACCCCGTCCTGGAGGGTGAGCAGGGCCCAGCCGACGCAGGAGGCGGTGAAGAAAAGCCCGGCGGCCAGGCTGCCGAGCGGTGCGTACGAGGGGCCCCACCAGTCGAGCGTGAGCAGGAAGACCCCGCAGGCCAGGGCGACGACGACGGAGCTGACCAGGTAGATCCGGCCGACCAGCGGGCCGGTGGCCCGGCCGGCCCGGGGCACGTACCGGACGACCGCGCCGATCATGGTGGTGGCGGTGATCGAGGCGAGCAGCCGCTGCGCCGCGATGGCCGCGGACCCCTGCCCGACGGCCTCCTCGCTGTAGTACCGCGCCGCCACCAGCCAGAACCCGAGCCCGAGCGCGGCGGACACCCCGGTCGACAGCATGAGCGCGTAGGCGTTGCGGAAGAGCGAGTCCGAGCGCTCGTCCCGCGACCCGGCGACGGGCGCGGGCGGGGCGTCGTGCTCGCTCCCGGCTCTGTCCCCCTCGTCCCCATCGTCCCCCGCGTCCGGCCGGCGCAGCCGGACCGCGTCAGACACCGGGCCGGCTTCCGCCGCGCGGCGGGCGTACGGGCTCGGCGCCGGCCGCCCGCAGGGTCGCGAGGATCTCGGGGGCGCGGCGGGGGTCCACGGGCAGCGCGTGGCGGGCGAACCAGGCCGCTGCCTCCGGGGCGGGGGACGGGTCGGTGAAGCCGGGGGCGTACGCGTCGAGCGGCGGGTCGTACAGGTAGCCGGTGGTGATCCGGCGGCGGGCCAGCGCCGCGATCGCCGCGTCGCGGTCGGCGACCAGCAGCGGGACCCGGAACAGCGGCTGGACCGGCCCGGGCCCCGGGGCGCCGAACTCGCTCTGAGACAGCAGTTCCGTCCCGGCGCGATGCGCGTCGAGGACGGCGTCGAGGCCGGCGAGGCGGCGGCCGGTGCGGCGGAGCCGGGCGCGGCCCGGCCGGAGCCGGTAGTCGTGCATGTCGACCCGGACCCAGGAGTGGAAGGGTGTGAGCCGGGGCGCGTCGGCGAGCGCCTGCTTCAGCTCGTCGCCCCGCAGCGGCATCCGGATCTCCTCGCGCTCCTCCATGCCGAGCAGCCGCATCATGGCGTGCGCGGCGCGGACCAGGCGCAGGCCGCGCACGGTCGCCTCCGCGTACGGCCGTAACAGGTAGGCGAGTTCGGCGCCGGCGCGGTACGGGTCGAGCAACGCATCGCGGGCCGCGGCCAGTTCGGCGCGTTCCGCCGGGTCCGCGACGGCGAGGAAGCCGCCGGTCTTCGCGCCGGTGTGCTTGGACAGGCTGAACACGGACGCCTTGCCGTACGTGCCGACGGGCCGCCCGCCGACCGAGGAGCCGATCGCGTGCGCCGCGTCCTCAAGGAGCGGGATGCCCGACGCGTCGCAGCGGGCCCGGAGTTCGGGCGCCGGGTCGGGATTCCCGTACAGATTGGTGGTGAGCACGGCGGACAGGTCCCGCCAGGTCTCCTCGGGCACGGCCGCCACGTCGATGGAGCCGTCCCGCGGATCGAGCGGCGCCTGTACGGGCCGCAGGCCGGCCGCGAGGACGACGAAGAAGATGACGTCGTCGTTGACCGGGGACATCAGCACCCGGCCACCCGGCTCGCACCAGCGCCGCAGTGCCAGATAGAGCCCGAGCCGGCAGGACGGCACGTAGAGACACTCTCTGCCGAGTCGGCCGCGCATCAGGCGTTCCAGTTCCGCGTATGCAGAGCATGCGAAAACCATGCGATTCCCCCCTGAATCCCGGGCTCAATGTCGCCCATTCCGGACGGCCCCGTCAATAACGCGGAGGGGCCCGTCCGGTGACGGGCGGGAGTGGGCAGGGGGGAGTCCCACGGAGGGGAGTGACCGCGGCGGGGTGGGGGACCCGCGGTCGGGCGGGGTGCGCCCGCGGTCACTCCTCCAGGGTGAGGCCCTTCCGCAGCCGGCCGAGGGTGCGCGCGAGCAGCCGCGACACATGCATCTGCGAGATGCCGAGCTCCTCGCCGATCTCGGACTGCGTCATGCCCGCCGTGAAGCGCAAGGACAGGATCTTGCGGTCGCGGGCCGGCAGCGCCGCGATCATCGGCTTCAACGACTCGACGTACTCGATGCCTTCGAGTCCGTGGTCCTCGTAGCCGATGCGGTCCGCGAGCGTGCCCTCGGTCTCGTCCTCGTCGGCCTGGGCGTCCAGCGAGCTCGCGGTGTACGCGTTGCTCGCCGACATGCCCTCGACCACCTCGTCGTGCGTCAGGTGGAGTTCGGCGGCCAGTTCCTCGACGGTGGGCGCGCGGTCGAGCCGCTGGGCGAGTTCGTCGCCGGCCCGGGCCAGGTCGAGGCGGAGTTCCTGGAGGCGGCGGGGGACGCGCACGGACCAGGAGGTGTCGCGGAAGAAGCGCTTGATCTCGCCGATGATGGTCGGCATCGCGAACGTCGGGAACTCGACGCCGCGGCTGAGGTCGAAGCGGTCGATGGCCTTGATCAGGCCGATGGTGCCGACCTGGACGATGTCCTCCATCGGCTCGCTGCGGGTGCGGAACCGGGAGGCGGCGAACTTGACCAGCGCGAGGTTCAGTTCGACCAGGGTGTTGCGGACGTAGGCGTACTCGTGAGTGCCCTCCTCGAGTGCGTCGAGCCGGGCGAAGAGGGTCTTCGACAGAGCACGCGCGTCGAGCGGGTCGATCTGCTCGAACGGGGGGATCTCGGGGAGATCCTGCGGGGGCGGAGTCGTCGACGGCGCGTGGGGGGAACGCGAGGCGTCGAGCCGGGGTGACATGGTCTCCTCCATCGTCATCATTCGCTGCGGTTTGCGGCGCCTCCAAAGCCGGTCGTGTTCGGTGTCTCTACAAGGCGTACCCGCTTTACGGTGGCGGCCGCAAGTCCCAAATGTCCATTTTGAGTTGGTTCATGGTGGAGTCGGGGTGTCGAGCGGAGCGCTGCACTTGTATGGTTCTTCGAGCGTCAACCGGCATCCGGAGAGCGAGAAGAGGCACGGGCATGGACCGCCAGACCGTGGGCCACGCACGACCGGCCCGGCTTCGGGTCGAGGCACGGACCCTGGGTGTCAGCGAGATCGTGAAGCCGATGGGTGAGCTCGATCACCACACCGCCGATTTGTTGCGTACGCCACTCCACGACGCCCTCGGCGAGGGTCGCTCACGCCTCGTGGTCGACTGCTCGGGGCTCGACTTCTGCGACTCCACCGGACTCAATGTGCTGCTCGGCGCCCGCCTGAAAGCCGAGGCGGCAGGGGGCGGAGTCCATCTCTCGGGGATGCGGCCCGCGGTGGCCCGGGTCTTCGAGATCACCGGTGCGGAGGCCGTCTTCACGGTCCACGACTCGCTAGAGGCGGCGCTCGCCGACTGAGAAAGCGTGTGTTGTCGTGACACGGCGGGGCAGGAGAGCCCCGGCTCCGTCTGTCTGTCCGGCCGGAACGGGCCGCACAGGTCTTCTGGTCCCTGGTCCTGGTCCCTGGTCGTTCGGTAATCGGTGAGGTGAAGCGCTGATGGACACTGCTGCCGGTGCCGGCGACGTCGCCCTTGAGGTGCGCACGCTCGCCCTCGGCGACGCGCCCGGTGTCGTTCCGCTCGCCCGCGACTTCGCGCGGCAGGTGCTGCACGAGTGGGGCTGGCTGCCCGCCGCCACCGCGGACCGCCGCGCGGCCGCCGAGGACGTGCTGCTCGTCGTCTCCGAGCTCGTCACCAACGCCTGCCTGCACGCCGAGGGCCCCGAGCGGCTCCGCATCGTCCGCGGCGAGAAGGCGCTCCGCCTCGAGGTCGTCGACCGCGGCGCCGGGCACCCCTCGCCGCGCACCCCGCACCGGGCCGGCCGGCCGGGCGGGCACGGCATGTTCATCGTCCAGCGGCTCTGCCTCGACTG
Organism: Streptomyces sp.; assembly: GCF_036566765.1. Lineage (GTDB taxonomy): Bacteria > Actinomycetota > Actinomycetes > Streptomycetales > Streptomycetaceae > Streptomyces. The sequence goes on along the minus strand of NZ_DATCVQ010000623.1, from coordinate 1,577 downwards.
GGGCGTGGACCGCACGCCGGGGGCGCCGGGCAAGACGGTGTGGGCGGAGCTCGCCGCCCCCGCGTGATGCTTGTGGAGTTGTTGGGGAGCGCGTCGATACGGCGCGCTCTTTGTCTTCCCTCGACAAGGCCCCGGGCGTACCTTGAGCGCCCAATCTGATGTGCCGTCAGTAACTTCGGCGGTGCGAGGCCCGGCGTGAGGGGTGCTCGAAGTGTCCAACCGGAAGAGGACGGCTGCCGCCGCGACACTGGCCGCGGCGTTGGCGGGCTCGGCGGTGCTGACGGCCGCCTCCGCCGCGCACGCCGCCGTCGTCGACGTCGACTACGGCTGCGTGACGAAGATCGGCCCGAAGAGCGCCGTGTCGCCCGTCGACATCAAGGCCGTCAAGAGCGGCGACGGCTACACGATCACGATGTCCTTCGAGAAGGGCGTCTCCGACAGCCCCATCGAGCTGCCCAAGGGAGTGATGAAGCCGCGTGCCGAGCTGCTTCTCGGCGGCGCGGACAGCGGCAAGCTGAAGGTGACCGGTGCCCCGAACACCGAGAAGATCCCGCCCAACACCCCGATCAAGATCGGTGAGCTGACGGGCACGTACACGCCCAAGAAGAGCGGCAAGGTCACCTTCACGGCAGGTGTGCTGACCGTCCACGCCCTGGGGATGGACGCGGCCACCTGCACGCCGAAGAACAACCCGAAGCCCTCCCTCGAACTGGAGGTGCAGGCATCGGGCGGCGGGGGCGACGACTCGGGCGGCGGCGAGCTGCCGAAGACCGGACCGCTCGACTCCGCGGCGGCCCTGGGCACCCTCGGCGGCACGGTGCTGCTGACCGGCGCGGCCGGAGTGCTCTGGCTCACCCGGCGCACGGCGCGCTGATGCGGGCGCGGGACGTGGCCCCCGCCGCCGCGCTGCTCTGCCTCGCCGTGACCGCTCCCGTTCCCGCGGCGCTGGCGGCGGACGCGCCGCCCGCGTGGACGGCGGGACCGGCCGCGGGACGGCCGTACGTCTACCTGGAGGGCGCGGCGGGCAGCGTCCTGCAGGACACGGTGTCCGTGACGAACTCCGGCACGCGGCCGGTGACGGTACGGCTCGCGGGTGACGGCGGTACGAGCATGGGGCCCGCTCCCCTCGCGCTCGCCGCCCGCGCCGTCACCGTCCCGGCCCGCACCCGCGCCGACGTCCCGTTCGCGGTGACCGTGCCCGCGGACGCCGCGCCCGGCGAGCGGACCGCCGCGGTCGTCGTCACGGCCGGCGGGCGCGAGGCCCGGGTGCGGATCCACCTTCGGGTGACCGGACCCCGGCTGGCCGCGCTCACCGTGGAGAAGGTCCGCGTCGACGCCGCCGGCACGATCCACTACATCCTGGTCAACCGCGGCAACACCGCGCTGACGCCCCGGCTCTCGGTACGCGCCGACGGCGTGCTCGGCGCCGTCCTCGACCGGCCCGCCCGCGCCCTGCCGCCGACGCTGCGCCCGGGCGAGCGGCGCGCGCTGACCGAGCCCTGGCCGGACCGTCCCGCCCTCGACGCGGTCACCGTCCGGCTGCGGGTGACGGCCGGCGACGGGGCTCGCGTGGAGGC
>NZ_DATCVQ010000622.1:0-23530 GCF_036566765.1 Streptomyces sp. | reverse complement strand
GCCTCGGGGCCGCCGTCCGCGCCCGCCCGCGCCGCCGCGTACCCGACCAGGAAGGTGGTCAGCGGGGCGGCGGGCCGGGCGACCCCGTGCGCGGCGTCGCGCGCCAGGTCGAGCAGGACGCCGGTGTCGACGTCGAGTTCGATGCCCAGTTCGTCCTTGACTGCGGTGATCCATTCGTCCAGCACGTTCCCATGCTCCCTGATCCGTGCCCGGGCCGCGGCGATGTCCTCCCAGGTGTCGCAGTCGAAGGAGGCCAGGGGGTCCGCGGCGATCCGGGCGGTCCGGAGCCCCTGGGTGAGCAGTCGCAGCGGCAGCCCGGCGAGCCCGCCGCGTTCCTCGGCCACGGATGCCAGCAGCTGCCGTACGGACCGCGTCCGGTACGCGGCGACGAGCGGCTGGTCGCGTCCGTCGGCGTCGACCGCGAGGACCGCGTCGGTCGTCCCGTCGCCGGTCAGGGCGTCGACGAGTCGCCGTACGGTCGTCTCGCCGAGGAACGGCAGATCCGCGGAGAGCACCAGCACGACGTCGGAGTCGACCTGCCGCATCCCCGCGTCGAACGCGGCGAGCGGCCCGCCGCCGGGCGGCTCCTCCCGCGCCCAGGCCACGGGCCGGACGGTCGGGCGGGGGTCGCCGACGACGACGGTCCGCCCCGCGGCCCGGCACACCGCGAGCACGCGGTCGAGCAGCGCGCGCCCGCCGACGCTCACACCGGGCTTGTCCGCCCCGCCGAGCCGCGTGGCGGCGCCCCCGGCGAGCACGATGGCGTCATACGAGGTGGTCACCCCAGCAGTATGATCCGCGGCTTCGCGAACCCGGCCCCACCGTGCGACACGTCTCACGGACGAAGACGCGTACAAGACGCCTACGAGACGCCTACGAGACGGATAGGACGCCGGATACGACGACGAAAGACGCCCGGACCGAGGCAGGGGAAGAGCCTCGGTCCGGGCGTCAGGGCTGGTCGGGTGCGATCCCGTCCGGTGCGGTCCGGTCAGAGCGTGCGGAGCAGTACCGCCGGGTTCTCCACGCAGTCCGCGACGTAGCGCAGGAAGCCGCCCGCCGTGCCCCCGTCGCAGACCCGGTGGTCGAACGTGAGGGAAAGCTGCACGACCTGACGCACCGCCAACTCGCCCTGGTGGACCCAGGGCTTGGGGATGATCCGGCCCACGCCCAGCATCGCCGCCTCGGGGTGGTTGATGATCGGCGTGGATCCGTCGACCCCGAACACCCCGTAGTTGTTCAGCGTGAACGTGCCGCCGGTCAGGTCCGCCGGAGTCAGCGTGCCCTGCCGGGCGGACTCCGTCAGCCGCGCGAACTCGGCCGTGAGCGACTCCGCCGTCCGCGTGTGCGCGTCACGGACCACCGGGACGACGAGACCCCGCTCGGTCTGGGCGGCGAAGCCCAGGTGCACGGACGGCAGCCGGACGATCTCGCGCGCGGCCATGTCCACGGTCGAGTTCAGCTCCGGGAACCGCGCGAGCGCGGCGGTGCAGATCCGGGCAAGCAGCGCGAGCAGCGAGATCTTCGGCCCGCCGGCCGCGTTCATCGCGGTGCGCGCCGCCATCAGCTCCGTCGCGTCCGCGTCGACCCAGCAGGTCGCGTCGGGGATCTCGGTACGGCTGCGGGACAGCTTGTCCGCGACCGCACCCCGGATCCCGCGCAGCGGAACCCTCTCCCAGCCTTCGGCCGGGGGCGCCCCCATCTCGCTTCGCTCGCCGACGGCGACGACCGAAGGGGCCGCGGCCGTAGCCGGAGCTGCCACGGGCGTCTCGGCCGCGCGCACGGCGCGCTCGACGTCGGCCCGCAGGATCAGACCGTCGGGACCGGAGCCGCGCAGCGCGCGCAGGTCCAGGCCCTTCTCGCGGGCCAGCTTGCGCACCAGCGGCGAGATGACCGGCACCGGCCCGTCGACCACGACCGGAGCCGTCACAGGAGCCGGGGCAGCCGGGACAGCGGCAGGCGCGGACGCCACCGCCGGAGCGTCCCGTCGGACCCGGCGACGCCGGGCCGCGGGGCCCGCCGTGCCGTAGCCGACCAGCACATTCCCGGAGTACTCGGAGGACTCCGCGTCCTTCGCCTCGGGCTGCCGCGCGGCCGCGGCCGCTCCGGCCCCGTCACCGTCGGCCGGCTCCCCCACGGCCACCGTCAGCAGCGGTGCGCCGACCGGGAGTTCGGTCCCCTCCTCGCCGAACCGGGCGGTGACCACGCCCCCGTACGGGCAGGGCACCTCGACCATCGCCTTGGCCGTCTCGACCTCGACGACCGGCTGGTCCACGGCGACCACGTCGCCGACGGCGACCAGCCAGCGCACGATCTCCGCCTCGGTCAGACCCTCGCCGAGGTCGGGCAGCTTGAACTCGAGCACCTGGGCCATCAGCTCCCCGCCTCCCACTGCAGCCGCCCCACCGCGTCCAGGATCCGGTCCACGCCGGGCAGGTGGTGCCGCTCCAGCATGGGCGGCGGGTACGGGATGTCGAAGCCGGCGACGCGCAGCACCGGCGCCTCCAGGTGGTGGAAGCAGCGCTCGGTCACCCGGGCGGCTATCTCCCCGCCGGGCCCGCCGAAGCCGGTCGACTCGTGGACCACGACCGCCCGGCCGGTGCGCCGCACGGACGCGCAGACCGTCTCGTCGTCGAACGGCACCAGCGAGCGCAGGTCCACGACCTCCAGGTCCCAGCCCTCGGCCTGCGCGGCCTCGGCCGCCTCCAGGCAGACCGGAACCGACGGGCCGTACGTGATCAGCGTGGCGCTGGTCCCCGGGCGGCGCACGACCGCCTTGCCGATCGGCTCGACCGCGGCCGGCGACTCGGGCGACCAGTCGGACTTCGACCAGTAGAGCCGCTTCGGCTCCAGGAAGATCACCGGGTCGTCGGAGGCGATCGCCGCCCGCAGCAGCCCGTAGGCGTCCTCCACCGAGGACGGGGTGACGACGTGCAGGCCCGGGGTGGCGATGTAGTACGCCTCGGAGGAGTCGCTGTGGTGCTCGACGCCGCCGATTCCGCCGCCGTACGGCACCCGCACCACCAGCGGCATCGGCATCGCGCCGCGCGTGCGGTTGCGCATCCGGGAGACATGGCTGATCAGCTGCTCGAACGCCGGGTAGGCGAAGGCGTCGAACTGCATCTCGACGACCGGCCGCAGCCCGTACATCGCCATGCCCACGGCGGTGCCGAGGATGCCGGCCTCCGCGAGCGGCGTGTCCGTGCAGCGGTCCTCGCCGAACTCCTTCTGGAGCCCGTCGGTGACGCGGAAGACGCCGCCGAGCGTGCCGACGTCCTCGCCGAGCACGTGGACCGTCGGGTCCTCGGCCATCGCGTCCCGCATGGCGCGCTGCAGCGCCTGCGCCATGGTGGCCGGGCGCGGCTTCGCCGCCACCGTCTTCGCCACCGTCGTCGCTCTCGTCATCACGCCTCGCTCTCGGCGTCGAGCTCGGCCCGCAGCTGCGCCGCCTGCTCGCGCAACTGTGCCGTCTGCTCCGCGTACACGTGCGCGAAGAGGTCCATCGGGTCGAGCACCGGGTCGGCGTTCATCCGCTCGCGCAGCGCCGCCGCCATCGTCTCCGCGGCCTCGGCCGCCTCCCGTACGCCGTCCTCGCCGAGCACTCCGCGCTCCGTCAGGTCCCGCTCCAGAATCCGGATCGGATCGTGCTCGCGCCAGGTCTCGACCTCGCTGTCCCCGCGGTAGCGGGTGGCGTCGTCGGCGTTGGTGTGCGCGTCGATCCGGTAGGTGATCGCCTCCACCAGGGTCGGTCCGCCGCCGCGCCGGGCGCGGGCGATCGCCTCGGTGAGGACCTGGTGCACCGCCACCGCGTCGTTGCCGTCGACCAGCCGGCCCGGCATGCCGTAGCCGACCGCCTTGTGGGCCAGGGACGGGGCCGCGGTCTGCTTGGCGAGCGGCACGGAGATGGCGAAGCCGTTGTTCTGCACGAGGAAGACCACCGGGGCCTGCCAGACGGCCGCGAAGTTCAGCGCCTCGTGGAAGTCGCCCTCGCTGGTGCCGCCGTCGCCGACCAGGGCCAGCGCGACCACGTCGTCGCCCTTGAGCCGGGCGGCGTGCGCCAGACCCACGGCGTGCGGCAGCTGGGTGGCCAGCGGGGTGCTCAGCGGGGCTATGCGGTGCTCGCGCGGGTCGTACCCGGTGTGCCAGTCGCCGCGCAGCAGCGTCAGGGCCTGCACGGGGTCGAGCCCGCGGGCCACGGCCGCGAGGGTGTCGCGGTACGAGGGGAAGAGCCAGTCCCGCTCCTCCAGGGCCATCGCGGCCGCGACCTGGCAGGCCTCCTGGCCGGTGGTGGAGGGGTAGACGGCAAGCCGGCCCTGCTTGGTGAGGGCGGTGGCCTGCGCGTTGTACCGCCGGCCGCGCACCAGCTCGGCGTACAGCCGGCGCAGCAGCGCGGGGTCGGCGTCGGCCATCGCGTCCGTGCCGATCACCCGGAAGGGCGAGGCGTCGGGCAGCAGCGGCGCGGGGTCGGTGCGCGGCTGCCAGGCCGGCGGCGGGGTGGGCCGGTAGGCGACGGCAGCGGGCGGCGCTTGGACTGTCGAACTGCGCTGTTGCAACGAGTCCACCTCCTCGTGGGAGCGGGCATAAGACCCGAAGGCGGGTGGCGCGAATGTGGCGCGCCTCACCTACCGATTGTTCGGTCGTGGACGCATTTTGGCTACAGGCGCCCTCAGCCTGTGGACAATCGGTTCTCCACAGCCTGGGATAGAGGCAGGTCGTCCAAAGGAGAGAGGCGGGGGGACATGGCGGATGAACAAATGGCCGACGGCGGGACCGACAGCGGGGAGCACGCGCTCGCGCCGCGCCCGCTCGACGCGATCGACAAGGCCATCCTGCGCATCCTCCAGACGGACGGTCGCGCCTCGATACGCTCCGTGGCCGAACGGGTGCACGTCTCCCGGGCGAATGCCTACGCGCGGATCAACCGGCTGATCGACGACGGCGTGATCCGCGGTTTCAGCGCACGCCTGAACCACGAACGGGCCGGCCACGGCGCGTCCGCGTACATCACCCTCAAGATCGTCCAGAACTCCTGGCGCACGGTGCGCGAACAGCTCCAGGCCCTGCCCGGAGCCGCGCACATCGCCCTGGTCAGCGGCGACTTCGACGTGCTGCTGCTGGTGCACACGCCGGACAACAGGACGCTGCGCGAGCTCGTCCTGACGAAGATCCAGTCGATCCCCGAGGTGCTGTCCACCCGCACCCTGCTGGTCTTCGAGGAGACGGACCTGGACCCCGACCGGCCGTAGCGCGGACGGGGCGGGGACAGCGCTTCAGCGCGTTGGCCGGGGACAAGGCTTCAGCACGTGGCCCGGGGACAAGGCTTCAGCGCGTGGCCCGGGGACAAGGTTTGACGTGCGGGCCTGCGCAAAGGCTTCAGCGCGCCGTCCGCAGCCCGTCGAACGCGAGGTGCACGACGGTGTCCGCGAGCTGCTCGCGGTCCGTCTCGCCGCCGGCCCCCGGGTGCGGCCGGTACCACTCGACCAGTGAGTTCACCATGCCGAACAGCAGGCGGGTGGCGAGCCGGATGTCCACGTCCGCCCGCAGGTCCCCGTCGGCGACGGCCGCCTTCAGCAGCTCCGCCACCTTGTGGTCGAACTCGCGGCGCCGCTCCAGCGCCCACCGCTCGGTCCCGGTGTTGCCGCGCACCCGCAGCAGCAGCGTCACGTACGGCAGCTCCGCGGTCAGCACCTCGACCGTCCGCCGCGTCACGTACTCGACCCGCTCGACCGCCCGGCCCTGCAGCGCCCCGGACTCCTCCAGGATCCCGAAGAGCCCGTCGAGCGCCCGGCTCACCGCGCGCCGCAGCAGCTCCTCCTTGCCCGCCACGTGGTGGTAGATCGAGGACTTGGAGATGCCGGCGGCCTTGGACAGGTGCTCCATGGACGTGCCGTCGTAGCCGCGCTCGTTGAAGACCCGCACCGCCACCGAGAGCAGCGTCTCCGGCGTGTAGGTGTCACGCTTCGCCGTCGTCATGGCTCACTCGCCCCCCATCTCGGCGTAGGTGCGGCGGTACAGCGCCAGGGAGGGCGCGTAGCGCCCCGTGGGCACCCGCGTGTGGAGTTCGTCGAGCAGTTCGTGCGCCCAGGAGGAGCCGAGCCTGCGGCCCCATTCGACCGGGCCGATCGGATAGTTGACGCCCAGCCGCATCGCGGTGTCGATGTCCTCGGCGGACGCGACGCCCTTGGCGACGGCGTCGGCGGCGAGATCGACCAGCATCGCCACGGTGCGGGCGACGATCATGCCGGGGACGTCCCCGATGACGCTGACCTTCTTGCCGAGGGCCTGGAACAGGCCTATCGACTCCCGGAGCGTCTCCCAGGACGTGACCTCCGAGGCGGCCAGCGCGACCCGGGTCGCCGCCCGGTAGTCCAGCGCCAGGTCGAAGTAGACGACGTCGCGGAACTCGACCGAGGTCTGGCCGTCGGCGAGCGCGAGCTGCCCGCCGCTCGGCAGCAGGATCCGGGTGCCGCGGTCCTCCTCCGTCTCGCGGACCGTGATCCCGGCCTCGCGGGCCATCGCGATCAGCTCGTTCGCCGGCCCCAGCTCGCCCTCGACGACGATCTCCGCGGGCGGCTCGGTCGCCGGGGCGGTGTGCGGCTCGGGGGGCGTCGCGCCCTCCGCGTACGAGTACCAGCCCTGGCCGGACTTGCGGCCCAGACGGCCGGACTCGACCAGGCGGCGCTGAGCCAGCGAGGGCGTGAACTTCGGGTCCTGGAAGAAGGACTCCCACACCGAACGGGTGACCGCCTCGTTCACGTCCTGGCCGATCAGGTCGGTCAGCTCGAACGGGCCCATCTTGAAGCCGCCGCTCTCGCGCAGCACGGCGTCGATGGTGGCCGGGTCCGCGGCGCGCTCCTCGTACACCTTCAGCGCCTCGGCGTAGAAGGGGCGGGCGATCCGGTTGACGATGAAGCCGGGGGTGTCGGCGCAGCGCACCGGGGTCTTCCCCCAGGCCTTCGCCGTGTCGTACGCGGCGGTGGCGGCGGCATCGGCGGTGGCGTGCCCGCTGACCACCTCGACGAGCGGCAGCAGGGGCGCCGGATTGAAGAAGTGAAGCCCGACGAAACGCTCCGGCAGCCGCAGCGCACCGGCGACGGCCGTGACGGAGAGGGAGGAGGTGTTGGTCGCGAGCAGACAGGCGTCGTCGACGACCTTCTCCAGCGCGGCGAAGAGCTCCTGCTTGACGTCGAGACGCTCGACCACGGCCTCGACGACGAGGGCGCTGTCGGCCAGCTCGGCGAGCTGCTCGGCCGGGAACAGTCGGGCGACGGCGGCGGCGCGTGCCTCCGCGTCCAGCCGCCCCTTCTCGACCAGGCGGTCCAGCCGGGCGGCGATCGCCGCGGCGGCGGCCTCGGCCCGACCGGGAACGGTGTCGTGGAGCCGGACCGGGTGGCCCGCGACCAGCGCCACCTGGGCGATCCCCTGGCCCATGGTGCCGGTGCCGACGACGGAGACGGTTCGGCTGTGCTCGATGGCGGTCATGTCGGTGATCCTCCCCTACTCGGTCATCCACAGGTTCTGCGGACCCCCTTGTACCGACCGATCGTTCGGTTACTCTAACTCTGTCCGCCTATTCCTGCCCAGCTCACCGAGGAGTTGGTCCTTGATGGCCGCCGCTCAGCTGACCACCGACCACCTGGCCGAGAGGCACCGGTCGACGCTCGACCAGGCACTCGACACCATCCGCACCCGTGCCTACTGGTCCCCGCACCCCGAGCACCCCAAGGCCTACGGGGAGAACGGCTCGCTGAGCGCCGCCGACGGCCTCGCCGCGTACCAGGCCCTCCTCGACGGCCGCTTCGAGCTCGACCAGCCCGGCACGGACGGCTGGACCGGTGGCGAGATCTCGCCGTACGGCCCCGTCCTCGGCATCGAGTACCCGCACGCCGACATCGACGTGCTGCTGCCCGCGATGCGCGCCGGCGCGGCCGCCTGGCGCGACGCCGGGCCCGAGCTGCGCGCCCTGGTCTGCGTCGAGATCCTCGCCCGGATCTCCGCCCGCACCCACGAGTTCGCGCACGCCGTCATGCACACCAGCGGCCAGGCCTTCATGATGGCGTTCCAGGCCGGCGGCCCGCACGCGCAGGACCGCGGCCTGGAGGCCGTGGCGTACGCGTACGCGGAGCAGACCCGCACCCCCGCCGGCGACGCCGCCTGGTCCAAGCCGCAGGGCAAGCGCGACCCGCTGGAGCTGACCAAGCAGTTCACCCCGGTCGCCCGCGGCATCGCGCTGATGATCGGCTGCAACACCTTCCCGACCTGGAACGGCTACCCGGGCCTGTTCGCCTCCCTCGCCACCGGCAACCCCGTCCTGGTCAAGCCGCACCCGCGCGCCGTGCTCCCGCTGGCGCTCACCGTCAAGGTCGCCCGCGAGGTGCTCGCCGAGGCCGGATTCGACCCGAACCTGGTCGCGCTGGCCGTCGAGCGGCCCGGCGAGGGCATCGCCAAGACCCTGGCCGTCCGCCCCGAGATCAAGATCATCGACTACACGGGCTCCACCGCCTTCGGCGACTGGCTGGAGGACAACGCCCGCCAGGCCCAGGTCTACACGGAGAAGGCCGGCGTCAACACGGTCGTCGTCGACTCCACCGACGACTACAAGGGCATGCTCTCCAACCTGGCCTTCTCGCTCTCGCTCTACAGCGGCCAGATGTGCACCACCCCGCAGAACCTGCTGATCCCGCGCGACGGCATCGCCACCGACGCCGGCCCCAAGTCGTACGACGAGGTCGTCGCCGACCTCGCGGCCGCCGTCGGCGGTCTGCTCGGCGACGACGCCAGGGCCAACGCGCTGCTCGGCGCCCTGGTCAACCCCGATGTGAAGGCCCGCCTGGAGGCGGCCGCGGGGCTCGGCGAGGTGGCCCTGGAGTCGCGCGAGGTGGCGAACCCGGACTTCCCCGGGGCCGTCGTCCGCACCCCGGTGATCGTGAAGCTGGAGGGCTCCAAGCCCGAGGCGCAGGCCGCGTACCTCGCCGAGTGCTTCGGCCCGGTCTCCTTCGCCGTCCGCGTCGAGTCCACCGCGGACGCGGTGGAGCTGCTGCGGCGCACGATCCGCGACAAGGGCGCGATGACCGTCGGCGCGTACACGACGTCCGCGGACGTCGAGCGCGCCGTCGAGGAAGTCTGCCTGGAGGAGTCGGCGCAGCTCTCGCTGAACCTGACCGGCGGCGTCTACGTCAACCAGACCGCGGCGTTCTCCGACTTCCACGGCTCCGGCGGCAACCCGGCTGCCAACGCGGCGCTGTGCGACGGCGCGTTCGTCGCCAACCGCTTCCGCGTGGTGGAGGTCCGCCGCCAGGCCTGAGGCCCGGCCGCCCGTGCGATGCGCGGGCGGGCCTGGGGGCTACTGGACCTCAGGCACGTCCGCGTACCGCTGGACCCACGCGTGCATGGCGATCGCCGCCGCCGCGCCCGCGTTGATCGACCGCGTCGAGCCGAACTGGGCGATCGAGCACACCATCGCGGCGTGCTTCCGGGCCTCCTCGGTGAGGCCCGGCCCCTCCTGCCCGAACAGCAGCACACAGCGGCGCGGCAGCACGGTCCGCTCCAGCGGCACCGCGCCCGGCAGATTGTCGATCCCGATGATCGGCAGGTCCTCGGCCGCGGCCCAGGCCGTCAGCGACTCCGTGTCCGGGTGGTGGCGGACATGCTGGTACCGGTCGGTGACCATCGCCCCGCGCCGGTTCCAGCGCCGCCGCCCCACGATGTGGATCTCCCTGGCCAGGAACGCGTTCGCGGTCCGCACCACCGAGCCGATGTTGAAGTCGTGGCCCCAGTTCTCCACGGCCACGTGGAAGTCGTGCCGCCGGGTGTCGAGATCGGCGACGATCGCCTCCCGCGTCCAGTATCGGTAGCGGTCGACGACGTTGCGCCGGTCGCCGCCGGCCAGCAGCTCAGGGTCGTACCGCTCGCCGCGCGGCCAGGGCTCGGGGTGCGGCCCGACGCCGACCTCGGTCCCGTAGCCCTCGTCGTACTGGATCGGCTCGCCCGGCTGGACGGGCACGTCCGGCTGGACGGGCGCGCCCGAGTCGTCCGATCGGTTCGGCTCGTCCGGCGTGCTCGGCTCTTCGGCGGTGCTGGTGCTCACCCGACGAGGGTACGGGGAGCGCCCTCCGCCTCCGCCGGCCGCGGCCTCGGCACCGTGCCCCGGCCCACCCGCGCCAGAGCCCGGTCCCGGCCCCGCATCGCCCGCGCGCCCAGCCACACCAGGAACGCCGTCGGCAGGAACACCGCGTCCGCGGCGATCATCGCCAGCGAGAAGAACGGCAGCCCGAGCAGCACCGCGATCCCCGCGTGCTCCAGCATCATCGCGACCAGCAGGACGTTCTTGACCTTGCGGTTGAAGAGCGTGAACGGAAACGCGACCTGCACCAGGACCGTGCCGTAGGTCAGCAGCATCACCATCACGCCGCTGGACGCCAGCACGTCGGAGAGCGCGGGCCAGGGCGTGAAGTAGTCCAGCTTGAGCGGGTAGTACAGGGCCGTGCCGTCCTGCCAGCGCGAGCCCTGGATCTTGTACCAGCCGGCCGTGGCGTAGATCAGACAGACCTCGGCCATGATCACGACCAGCGTCGCGTTGTGCACGAGGTTCGCAAGGACGTCGAGCAGCGTGCGCGGCTCGCCCGGGGCGTACCGGCACACCATCCACCACAGCGCCTGGGACAGCCAGAGCACCCAGAGCAGCGAAAGGAGCCAGGCCTCGCCGGTGCGGCCGGAGAAGTACGTGGCGGCCAGCAGGAACCCGCCGAGCACCGTCCACAGGAGCGGCCCCACGACGTCCCGCCGCTCCGGGTCCTGCGGGGCGCGGGCGGCCCGCCGCGCGTCCAGCGACCAGACCTGGCCGCAGCGGGTCAGGACGAGGTAGATCGCCATGATGTGGACGACGTTGTCGCCGCCGTCGCCCATGAAGATGGAGCGATTCTGCAGCGACAGCACCCCGGCCATGAAGACCACGGACATCGCCCGGGTACGCCAGCCGACCAGCAGCAGGGCACTGGAGAGCACGGCGAGGGCATAGACGATCTCGAACCACAGATGGCTGTCGGACCACATCAGGGCCGTGAACGAGCCGTTGTCGGCGATCAGCCGCCGGCCCATGTCCCAGGTCCAGGGCCCGTCCGGGCCGTACAGCTCATGGCGGTGCGGCAGCTCGCGCAGCAGGAAGAGCAGCCAGGTCAGCGCGAAGCCGATGCGGACGATCGCGGCCTGGTGCGGGCCGAGCGCGGTGCTCGTGACGCGCTGGACGGCGCGCGAGAGCCGCCGGTCGAGCGGCTCGGGGCGGACGGAGGCGGGGAGGGGGTGCGGGGCGGGCGCGGTGGCGGGCACCCCGGCCGGCGCGGATTCGTGCGCCGTCTCGTGGGCGCTGCCGTGCACGGTGTCCCCGGTCGCTGCCGTGTGTATGCCGTCGTGCGCGGCGTCGCGGGCGCTGTCGTGCGCGGCGTCGTGGGCGCTGTCGTGCGCGGCGTCGTGGGCGCTGCCTCGGTCGCTGCCGTGTATGCCGTCGTGCGGGATGCCGGTCACCTGGCGGCCTCCGTGTCCGTGCGGTCCTTGCGCGCGCCCTCGGGCAGGTCGGCGGCGGTCACCGTCCACCAGGGCAGGGTCCGGTACTGGGCCTCCTGCTCGCTCTTGTCCCGGTCCCACGGGGGCCTGGCGACCGAGCGCGTCTGGGAGCGCACCTGGATCCGCTCGACGCGGCCGCCGACCCGGTCCTCGTCGAGGCGGAGCATCACCATGCGGCGGACGTAACGCTCGGAGAGCCGGCCGCGCGCGCCGTTCGGCTCGTTGTCGGCGTCGTGCGAGTTCACATAGAAGTCCCAGCCGCGGCGGAGCTCGTTCTGGAACGCGTGGCTGGGCAGCGGATTGCCGCGTATGTTCTCGGCGTCCTGGGCGGAGAGGTCGATCCACCCGGTGGTGCGCCGCCCGCCGTCCCGGGAGGCGACGACGGCGCGGACCTGGACGGCGATGTTCTGCTGCAGCGGGTTCGGGGCGAAGAGCTTCCAGTTCTGCTCGAACTCGGGATAGATCCAGTCGTCCACCGCCTCGCCGTTCTGCTTGGTCAGCGTGTTCGACGGCGCGACGTGCAGGAACACCATGGCCAGATGGCCGCAGGCGAGGACCGCGACCACGGCCAGGGCCACGGCGGCCACGACCTGGTAGGGCATCGAGAGGCCGGCTATGCCCCCGCCGGGCGGGGGCGCCGGGCGCGTGGATCCGGGCTGCGTGCGCCCGTCTCGCGCGCCCACGTCGTCGTACGAGTCCATCCCGCCCCGATCCCGATCGGCCCCGTCAGTTATCCACAGGGTTGACACCTTACGGGCCGCCGACCCACCATTGAAGTCATTCAACCGAACGATCGGTCGGTAGGGGGTCCGATGACCGCAGTGACGTCAGCGACATCAGTGACGGTGGACGAGTCGGTCCACGAGGCGGTGTTCGACGCCGCCGTCGCGGCGGACGAGCGCATCGAGCCGCGCGACTGGATGCCGGACGCGTACCGGGCCTCTCTGGTCCGCCAGATAGCGCAGCATGCCCACTCCGAGATCATCGGCATGCAGCCGGAGGCCAACTGGATCACCCGCGCCCCCTCGCTGCGGCGCAAGGCGATCCTCATGGCCAAGGTGCAGGACGAGGCCGGCCACGGTCTGTATCTGTACAGCGCGGCCGAGACCCTCGGCACCAGCCGGGACGAGCTGCTCGACAAGCTGCACGCCGGCCGCCAGAAGTACTCCTCGATCTTCAACTACCCCACGCTGACCTGGGCCGACGTCGGCGCCATCGGCTGGCTCGTGGACGGCGCGGCGATCACCAACCAGGTCCCGCTGTGCCGCTGCTCGTACGGGCCGTACGCGCGCGCCATGGTCCGGATCTGCAAGGAGGAGTCCTTCCACCAGCGCCAGGGGTACGAATCGCTGCTCGCCCTGTCCCGGGGCACCGAGGAGCAGCACGCCATGGCGCAGGACGCGGTGAACCGCTGGTGGTGGCCCTCGCTGATGATGTTCGGCCCGCCGGACGACGAGTCGTCGCACTCCGCCCAGTCGATGGCCTGGAAGATCAAGCGCCACTCGAACGACGAGCTGCGCCAGCGGTTCGTCGACATAGCCGTCCCGCAGGCCGAGGTCCTCGGCCTGACGCTCCCCGACCCCGACCTGCGGTGGAACGAGGAGCGCGGGCACTACGACTTCGGGGCGATCGACTGGACGGAGTTCTGGGAGGTCCTGAAGGGCAACGGCCCCTGCAACGAGCAGCGGCTGAGCAAGCGGCGCCAGGCCCACGAGGACGGCGCCTGGGTCAGGGAAGCAGCGGCGGCGTACGCCGGGAAGCACGGGGAGGCGCAGGGATGAGCACCGACGGATGGCCGCTGTGGGAGGTGTTCGTGCGCTCGCGCCGCGGACTGTCCCACACGCACGCGGGCAGCCTGCACGCGCCGGACGCCGAGATGGCCCTGCGCAACGCCCGGGACCTGTACACCCGGCGCAACGAGGGCGTGTCGATCTGGGTGGTCCCGTCCGCCGCGATCACCGCCTCCTCGCCCGACGAGAAGGACCCGTTCTTCGAGCCGTCGGCCGACAAGCCCTACCGGCACCCGACCTTCTACGAGATCCCGGAGGGGGTGAAGCACCTGTGACCGCCCGTACGGACACCGACACCGGCACCGGCACCGCAGTGCCCGCCGTGCCCGTCGCGGCCGCGCTCGCCCTCGGCGACGACGCCCTGGTGCTCTCCCACCGGCTGGGGGAGTGGGCCGGGAACGCGCCGGTCCTGGAGGAGGACGTCGCGCTCGCCAACATCGCGCTCGACCTGCTCGGCCAGGCCCGCGTCCTGCTCTCGATGATCGGCGACGAGGACGAACTGGCCTACCTCCGCGAGGAGCGCGCCTTCCGCAACGTGCAACTGGTCGAGCAGCCCAACGGCGACTTCGCGCACACCATCGCCCGGCAGCTGTACTTCGCCACGTACCAGCGCCTGCTGTACGCGCAGCTGGCCGCCGGGGACGGCCCGCTGGCCGGCCTCGCGGCGAAAGCCGTCAAGGAGGTGGCGTACCACCAGGACCACGCCGAGCAGTGGACCCTGCGGCTGGGCGACGGCACCGCCGAGAGCCACGAGCGGATGCAGCGGGCCTGCGACGCGCTGTGGCGGTACACCGGCGAGCTGTTCCAGCCCGTCGAGGGGCTGGACGTGGACCGGGAGGCGATGGAGGCCGCCTGGCTGGAGTCCGTCACCGCCGTGCTGCACCGCGCCACGCTGACCGTGCCCGAGGGGCCGCGCAGCGGCGCGTGGAGTGCGGGCGCGGGCCGCCAGGGCCTGCACACCGAGCCGTTCGGCCGGATGCTCGCCGAGATGCAGCATCTGCACCGCAGCCACCCGGGGGCGTCGTGGTGACCATGACGGCGCTCGAGGAGGAACTGAGCCGGATCGCCGGCGCCGTTCCCGACCCCGAGCTGCCGGTGCTGACCCTGGAGGAGCTCGGCGTGCTGCGCGGGGTGCACTTCCTGGCGCCCGGCAAGGTCGAGGTCGAGCTCACCCCCACGTACACCGGCTGCCCGGCGATCGAGGCCATGTCCTCGGACATAGAGCGCGCCCTGCACGAGCACGGCGTCCCCGAGGTGTCCGTGGTCACCGTCCTGTCTCCCGCCTGGTCGACGGACGACATCAGCGAGGAGGGCCGGCGCAAGCTCACCGAGTTCGGCATAGCCCCGCCGCGCCCGCAGGCGGCGACGGCCGGCGGACCCGTTCCGCTGACGCTCGCGATCCGCTGCCCGCACTGCGGCTCGACCGACACCGAGCTGCTCAGCCGCTTCTCCTCCACCGCGTGCAAGGCGCTGCGTCGCTGCACGGCCTGCCGCGAACCGTTCGACCACTTCAAGGAGTTGTAGATGCTGTCCTCAGGCGCCGGACGGGCCGGGTTCCATCCGCTCCGGGTGAGCGCGGTCGAGCAGCTCACGGACGACGCGGTGGCCGTGACCTTCGCGGTCCCGCCCGAGCTGCACGAGACCTACCGCCACACCCCCGGCCAGCACCTCGCCCTGCGGCGCACCGCGCAGAGCGGCGAGGAGATCCGGCGCACCTACTCCATCTGCGCCCCGGCCGTGCCGGCCGGCGAGGCCCCGGTGCTGCGGGTGGGGATCCGGCTCGTGGACGGCGGCGAGTTCTCGACGTACGCGCTGAAGGAACTGGCCGTGGGCGACACGGTCGAGGTGATGGAGCCGATGGGCCGGTTCGTCCTCGAACCGCGGCCCGGGCACTTCGCGGCCGTCGTCGGCGGCAGCGGCATCACCCCCGTGCTGTCCATCGCGGCGACCCTGCTCGCCCGGGAGCCCGGGGCCAGGTTCTGCCTGATCCGGAGCGACCGGACCGCGGCCTCCACGATGTTCCTCGACGAGGTCGCGGACCTGAAGGACCGCTTCCCCGACCGCTTCCAGCTGGTCACCGCGCTGTCCCGGGAGGAGCAGCAGGCCGGGCTGCCGTCCGGTCGCCTCGACGAGGAGCGGCTCAGCGCGCTGCTCCCGGCGCTGCTGCCGGTCGGCGAGATCGACGGCTGGTTCCTGTGCGGTCCGTTCGGCCTGGTCCAGGGTGCGGAGCGGGCGCTGCGCGGGCTCGGCGTGCCGCGCGCCCGGGTCCACCAGGAGATCTTCCACGTCGACGACGGCTCGGCGCCCGCGCCCGCCCCGGCGGCCG
Source organism: Streptomyces sp. (assembly GCF_036566765.1). Classification (GTDB taxonomy): domain Bacteria; phylum Actinomycetota; class Actinomycetes; order Streptomycetales; family Streptomycetaceae; genus Streptomyces. The sequence goes on along the minus strand of NZ_DATCVQ010000622.1, from coordinate 7,855 downwards.
GCGCTCCCGTGCACGCGACGCTGACCGCGACCCTGCACGGCCGGTCGGGCGACTGGCCGGTGCAGGAGGGCGAGACGCTCCTGGAGACGGTGCTCCGGGCCCGCGCCGACGCCCCGTACGCCTGCAAGGGCGGGGTGTGCGGCACGTGCAGGGCGTTCCTGGTGCAGGGCGAGGTGCGGATGGACCGGAACTTCGCGCTGGAGCCGGAGGAGACCGACGCCGGCTATGTGCTGGCCTGTCAGTCCCATCCGGCCACGGCGGAGGTGGAGTTGGACTTCGACCGCTGAGCCGCGCCCATTCCCTTCCCCTAGAACCTGTTCTATCTTGACGCTCCGTCAGACGACTGAGGGCGCGCAGGACGGCGGGCCGTCCGGGCGTCCCGGCGGCAACAGGAGGGCAGGGCTGTGGACTTCACCTTCACCGAGGAGCAGCAGGCGGCCGTCGAGGCGGCCCGCGGGGTCTTCGCGGACGTCACACCCGACCGGGTGCCCAGCCCGGCGCTCACCCCGGGCGCGGTGTCCGACGAGTTCGACCGGCCGCTGTGGGCCCGCCTCGCCGACGCCGACCTGCTCGGACTCGTCCTCGACCCGCGGCACGGCGGCGCCGGCCTCGACCTGCTCGCGCTCTGCCTCGTCCTGCGCGAGTCCGCCCGCGTGCTGGCCCGCGTCCCGCTGCTCGAACACTGCGCCGTCGCCATGACCGTGGAGCGGTACGGCGCCCCCGCGCTCGCCGACGAGCTCCTGCCCGCGGCCGGCCGCGGCGCGCTCGTCCTCACCGTCGGCGCCCAGGGCCGCACCGGCCACGACCCCGCCGAGCTCGCCGTCACCGCCCGCCGGGACGCCGACGGCTGGATCCTCGACGGTCTGCACTCGGCCGTCCCCTGGGCCCACTCCGCCGACCTGATCGCGCTGCCCGCGCACACCCCCGACGGCCGCGCCGTCGTCGCCCTGGTCCCCCGCGGCCACAGCGGCCTCACCCTCGCCGAGCAGTACTCCACCACCGGCGAACTGCTCGCCGAAGCGCGCCTCGACGCGGTACGGCTCGACGGCGCCCGTGTCATCGACGCCGAAGGCGCCTGGGAATGGCTCCGCGGCGTCCTCGCCACCGGCACCTGCGCGCTCGCCCTCGGACTCGGCGAGAGCGTGCTGGCGATGACCAGCCAGTACACCGGGAAGCGGGAACAGTTCGGCTTCCCCGTGGCCACCTTCCAGGCCGTCGCCGTCCAGGCCGCCGACCGCTACATCGACCTGCGCGCCATGGAGGTCACCCTCTGGCAGGCGGCCTGGCGGCTCAGCACCGGTGCGGGCGGGGCGCTGCCCGTCGCCGGCGACATCGCGGTGGCGAAGATCTGGGCCTCGGAGGGCGTACGCCGGGTCGTACAGACCGCGCAGCACCTGCACGGCGGCTTCGGCGCGGACACCGACTACCCCCTGCACCGCTTCCACGCCTGGGCCAAGCACCTGGAACTCGCCCTCGGCCCGGCCGCGGCGCACGAGGAGACCCTGGGCGGCCTCCTGGCCGCCCACCCGCTCGGCTAGGTCACCCGGCTACCGCCGTCGGACTAGAGAACGAAGGCGGCGCTGCCGTCCTCGGTGACCATCGGACGGCTGGCGCCGTCCCAGGCGAGCATGCCGCCGTCGACGTTCACCGCGTCGATGCCCTGCTGCACCAGGTACTGGGTGACCTGCGCCGACCGCCCGCCGACCCGGCACATGACGTACGCGCGCCGGCCGTCGGCCACGGCCTCGGTCACCTCGCCGAAGCGCGCCACGAAGTCGCTCATCGGCACGTGCAGCGCGCCGTCGATGTGACCGGCCGCCCACTCGTCGGCCTCACGGACGTCGACCACCAGGGCGTCCGCCGGCACGGAAGCGGCGTCCACCGAGGGAAGCGGGGCGAAGTTCATGGATCAGGCCTTCTCTCGTGCGTACGGGTACGGAAAAAACCTACTGCACCGGCCCGGTCAGCGCGGAAAGCTCCGCCTCGCGCTCGGCGACCTGCGCCAGCAGCTGCTCGGCGATCTCCTCGAGCAGCCGGTCCGGGTCGTCCGGGGCCATCTTGAGCATCGAGCCGATCGCGCTCTCCTCCAGATCCCGGGCGACCACCGTCAGCAGCTCCTTGCGCCGGGCCAGCCAGTCCAGGCGCGCGTACAGCTCCTCGCTCTCGCTCGGCCGCTCGCTCTCGGGCACCGGCCCCGCCGCCCACTCCTCGGACAGCTCCTGGAGCAGCGCGATGTCCCCGCGCCCGTAGGCGGCGTTCACCCGCGTGATGAACTCCTCACGCCGGACCCGCTCCGCCTCGTCGCGGGCCAGGTCGGGGTGGGCCTGCCGGGCGAGCTCGCGGTAGAGCTTGCGGGCCTCCTCGCTCGGCCGTACGCGCTTCGGCGACCGCACGGGCCGGTCGGTCAGCATCGCGGCGGCCTCGGGGGACAGGCCGTCGGAGTCCAGCCAGTCATGGAAGAGCTCGTCGACCCCGGGCATCGGCATGACGACCGCCCGGGCCTCCTGCGCCCTGCGCAGGTCCTCCGGGTCGCCGGTCCGTGCCGCGCGGGCCTCGGCGATCAGCGCGTCGAGCTCGTCGAGCCGCGCGTACATCGGGCCGAGCTTCTGGTGGTGCAGCCGGGAGAAGTTCTCGACCTCGACGCGGAAGGTCTCGACCGCGATCTCGAACTCGATCAGCGCCTGCTCAGCGGCCCGCACGGCCCGCTCAAGCCTGGCCTCGGGCCGTTCCTCGTTCACGTCGCTCACGTCCACGTCGTCACTCCGACTCGTCACCCACCCACCCTACGGTCGATCCGAGGGGGCCCTCCCCCCTCCCTCCCCCTCCCCCCCTCCCCGCCCCCGTCGGCTAGACGCCCAGCTCGGCCGCTATGCGGCCGCTGCGGACCGCGGTCAGCAGGTCCGCGTGGTCGGCTTCGGTGCGGTCCGCGTAGGCGACAGCGAAGGACGCGACCGCCTCGTCGAACTCCTCGTTCTTGCCGCAGTAGCCGGCGAGCAGCCTGGGGTCGACGCTGTGCGCGTGCGCCCGGGCCAGCAGTGCGCCGGTCATCCGGCCGTAGTCGTCGGCCTGGTCCGCGGTGAGCGCCGCCGGGTCCACGCTCCCCTTCCGGTTCCGGAACTGCCGCACCTGGTACGGCCTGCCCTGCACGGTCGTCCAGCCCAGCAGGATGTCGCTGACCACCTGCATCCGCTTCTGCCCCAGCACCACGCGCCGCCCCTCGTGCCCGGCGTCGGGGACGTCGAACCCGGCGGCGGGCAGGTACGGCAGCAGCGCCGAGGGCCTGGCCTCCTTCACCTGGAGCACCAGCGGCTCGCCCCGGTGGTCCAGGAGCAGCACCACGTACGAGCGGGTGCCGACGCTGCCGGTGCCGACGACGCGGAACGCCACGTCGTGTATCGCGTACCGGGCGAGCAGCGGCAGCCGGTCCTCCGAGACGGTCTCCAGGTACTCGGCGAGCGAGGCGGCGACGGCGGCGGCCTCCGCGTCGGGCACCCGCCGCAGTACCGGCGAGGCGTCGACGAAGCGGCGGCCGGCCGTGCCGTCGGCGTCCGTGACGGACTCGGTCGACTTGGCGGCGAACCGGGCGCTGGTGTTGTTCCGCGCCTTCTCCGCGACCCGCTCCAGCGTCCCGAGCAGGTCCCGGGCGTCGGTGTGCGAGACGAGCTCCTCGTCCGCGATCGCATTCCACGCGTCGAGGGCGGGGAGCTTGGCGAGCAGCCGCATGGTCCGCCGGTACGCGCCCACCGCGTCGAACGCCGCCGCCCGGCAGGCGTCCTCGCTCGCGCCGGCCGTGCGCCCGGCCAGGACGAGGGAGGCGGCGAGCCGCTTGACGTCCCACTCCCACGGTCCGACGACCGTCTCGTCGAAGTCGTTGAGGTCGATGACGAGCCGGCCGCGTGCGTCGCCGTAGAGGCCGAAGTTCGCGGCGTGCGCGTCGCCGCATATCTGCGCGGGGACGCCGGTGACCGGCGAGCCGGCGAGGTCGTGGGCCATCAGCCCGGCGGAGCCACGGAGGAAGGCGAACGGAGTGGCGGCCATCCGGCCGACCCGTATCGGCGCGAGCTCGGCGACCCGGCCCCGGCTCGACTCCTCGACCGCGCGCACCGCGTCCGGCCGGCCGTCGGCGAGCACCAGGGCGGCGTGCGCGGCACGCGGCACGCGCTCCCGCAGCCGCTTGCCGCGCTCCTTGGGAGAGTCCGCCGCTTCCGCCCCCGCGGTCGCCCGGCGTGCGAACCCGGGGACGACGGGAACCCGCCCGCCGCCTCCGGCACTTCGCTGCTCCGGCACCGCCACCCGGACCTCGCCCATGGGACGCCCTCCCCGTTCTCGTACAGGTCGCGCGACGTGGGACGCGCAACATCAACTGCCCAGACCGTACCGGCGCTGTCGATCAGCCGTCTGCCCCTGTGGACGGCGGGCCCCTTGGGGACAACTCCGTCACCCTCACGGTCACTCACACGGCGACGGCTTCCTCCATCTCCGTCTCGGCCTCGGCGCCCGCCCGCTTCCGGGAGGCGGCCTCGCCGTCCGGCACCGCACCGGGCGCCACGGCCCGCCGTCGTACGCCCTCGGCCCTGCCCGCCGCGGCCATCGTCACGACGCCGACGAGCAGCCAGGCGACGAGGACGATCACGTTCCGGCCGAGTCCCTGCCCGTCGAAGTACACGTGGCCGCGCAGACCCTCGACGAACCCGGCGCCGTTCCAGAACGCGTGCAGCGAGCCGAAGAAGCCGGGCTGCAACTCGGGGCGGTAGATACCGCCGGAGCTGGTGAAGTTGAGCATCACGAACAGCACCATCATGCCGAGCGTCGTCCACCGCTTGAGGAAGGTGTGGAGGCCGACGCCGATCAGCAGGATGCCGGCCGCGTACAGCCAGCTCATCGCCCACAGTCCGCCCAGCCCCCGGTCGACGAGGTGGAACACCGGTCCGGCGAAGGCCGTCCCGATCAGGCTGACGACGAGGGACATGCCGGAGGCCAGCAGTGCCCTGATCCGCAGCGGCAGGACGGCCCCGGCGCCGCCGATCACGGCGACGGAGGCGTACGAGCCGATGCTCACCGCGACCAGCAGGAAGAAGATGCCCTGGCCGGTGGCGTCGCCCTCGGAGACCGGGGCGACGTCGGTCACCTTAAGCGGCGCTCCCTGGCCGGCCGCGACTTTGGTGAACACCTTCTCCACGGCCATCGCGCTGGTGTCGGAGGAAGCCGAGGCGACCAGCAGCTCGGGGCGCTCGCCGGGGAGGTACGCGCCGAAGCTGGACCGGTCCCGCAGCGCCGCCACGGCTTCGTCGCGGTCGGGCACGGTCCGTATGTCGAGGGCGCCGGCGCCCTTGTCGTGCAGGGTCTGCGCGAGGACCTGGGCGCCGGGGCCGGAGCCGACGACGTCGACGCGCAGGTCGTGCGGCTGGGGGGCATGGAAGGCGCCGAGGTAGGCCAGGCCCATGCCGAGGCACATCAACAGCGGGGTGATCAGGTGCCCGAGCACATGCCGCAGCGCCCCGGCGGTCCAGGCCGCGCCGGGCGTTGCCGATGCCGTTCGTGTCCCTGCGGACATGGGAGGACCTCCACGACGGTTGAGGCAATGGTTGGCTTTTACAACTCAAAAACTGTTGTACCGTACACTCAATCCGTTGTGTTGTACAACTGAGAGGGAGCCCGCCGGGCGGCAAACAGTAAGGAGCGCACCATGTCAGGCACGCGTGACGCATCCGTCGACATCATCCAGCGCGAGCTGACCGCGTTCGCCCGCCGCGCCCGCGCGGCCGCCGCCCGCGTCCACCCCGAGCTCTCGCTCGTCTCCTACACGCTGCTCTCCCACATCGAGGAACAGCACGGCTGCCGCGCCACCGACCTCGCGGCCCACTACCTCCTGGACAAGTCGACCGTCAGCCGGCAGATCGCCGCCCTGGAGAAGCTGGGCCTGGTCGAGCGCCGCCCCGACCCGGACGACCACCGCGTGCAGGTCCTCCACCCCACCGAGGCGGGCAGCGCGATGCTCGCCACCGCGCAGGCCAGCCGCCTGGCGGCCTACCAGGAACGGCTCAAGGACTGGTCCACCGACGACCTGGCCCAGTTCGCCGCCCTGCTCCTGCGCTACAACGCAGCCGGCTCCGGCGAACCCGTCCGCTGACCCCACCCGCTCCGACCGGGGTCAGCCCCGCCCCGCCGGAACCCTGCTCACAGCCCCGCGTCCCGCGCCAGCAGCGCCGCCTGCACCCGGTTCTCGCACCCGAGCTTCGCCAGGATGCGGCTCACGTACGTCTTCACCGTGCCCTCGCTCATGTGCAGCCGTCTGCCTGCGTCCGCATTGGACAGCCCCTCGCCGAGCAGCGCCAGCACCGCGCGCTCCCGCTCGCTCAGCGCCTCGATCCTCCCCCGGGCCTCCTCGGCGCGGGCCGCCTCCCGGCCGGACGCCAGCTGGTCGACCACGTGCCGGGTGGCCGCCGGCGAGAGATACGCGTCACCCGCCGCCGTCGCCCGCACCGCGCGGATCAGCTCGGCCGGCGCGGTGTCCTTCAGCAGGAACCCGACGCTGCCGTGCTCCAGCGCCCGCAGCACGTTCTCCCGCTCGCCGAAGGTGGTCAGCACGATCACCCGCGCGTTCGGGACCGCCCGCCGCAGCTCCGGCAGCGCGGCGAGCCCGTCGAGCACCGGCATCTGGATGTCGAGCAGCACCACGTCCGCGGCGTGCGCCCGGGCCTCCTCGACCGCCTCCCGGCCGTTCGCCGCCTCCGCGACCACCTCGATCTCCGGGTCGGAGGTGAGGATCATCCGGATCCCGGCCCTGATCAGCGGCTCGTCGTCGGCGACCACCACTCTGATGCGCCGCCCTGTCACGGCCACCCCCATCCCGCCGTACCGGCTACCGCCTGACGTCGTACGCCTTCTTCTCGACCAGCTTGCCGTCCTTGAAGCAGAACCGGAAAACCGGCTCCGTCTCGACGGTTATGTCGTCCGGCACGTCGGAGGACATGAGCACCAGACACCGGGAGCCCTCCGGCTCCTTCGGGCCCTTGCCGTGCAGCCCCGACGTGGCGACCGAGTCGCCGCTGGGCAGCCGGTCACGGACCTGCTGCTCCTCCATGCCGACGGTGATCTCCTCGTACTGCTTCGGGTCGATCATCGCCTTGTTCACCGCTCCGATCAGGAAGAAGAGTCCGAAGCCGCCCGCGATCACCAGCAGCACCGCCGCCGCGACCGCGATCCCGCAGCCCAGCGCGACCCCTCCGCTCCTGCTCCTGGCCCTCTCCCCCTGCAACGACATCGCCAACTCCCGCTCCGTGAAGGACAGGTCGGACAACGGGTCCGCCCGCCAGTTCATGACGGGAACACCCTCGCCTTTCGCAGGGCTCGTCGACTGCTGCCGGAAGTCGTCGGCCGCATCGACCAAAGGCGTGACTTCCACGACCCCGTACGGCAGCACCCCGGCGACCCGGAACCCGCCGTCGTCCACCGGCCCGGCGTGCACCATCCCGCCGACCAGCCGGGCCCGCTCGTGCAGCCCCGTCAGCCCCTGCCCGCCGCTGACCACGTCCCCGGCCGGCAGCACGGCGGCCCCGTTGACGACCTCCACCACGAAGGCGTCCGGCTCGTATCGCAGCTCCACGCCGATCGTCGCGCCCGGCGCGTGCTTGTACGCGTTCGTCAGCGCCTCCTGCACGATCCGGTACGCCGCGACGTCGACCTCGACGGGGATCGGCCGCGGCACGCCGTCGCTGGTCAAGGTCACCCGCAGCCCGGAACGGCCGGTCCGCTCGATGAGTTCCGGCAGGGCCGCGAGCCCCGGTTGCGGCTCCCGGTGATCGGTCTGGCCCGAACGCATCGTGCCGAGCAGGGTCCGAAGCTGGGCGATCGC
>NZ_DATCVQ010000621.1:0-20232 GCF_036566765.1 Streptomyces sp. | reverse complement strand
CGCGGGACCGGCGCGGCGCGGCTCGACGCCGGTACGGGCAAGGTGGCCTGGTCGCGCCCGGCCCGCGCCGGGGACTACGCCGGCGCGCCGGTCCTCGCCGGCGGGCTGCTCGGGACGATCGCGGGCGACCGCTACACGACCTTCGATCCGCGTACCGGGAAGCCCGGCTGGAGCGCGGACGTGTCCGGGTACTTCGCCGACGCGCACGCGGCCGGCGACGTCCTGCTGTTCGGCTCCGCGACGGGCGCGGTGACCGCGCTGGACGGGGCCACGGGCGAGCGGCTCTGGCAGCGCAGGCTGAGCGGCCACTCCGACCCGCGCATCGGCCCGTACGACGCCGCGACCGGCCTCGTGCACTTCTTCGAGGAGTCGGCCGACGGCCGCCACACGACGGTCAGCTCGGTGCGCGCGCGCACCGGCGAGCTCGTGCACCGCCGCCGCCTGCCCGGACAGCTCGTCCCGGCCGCCACGAGCGGCCCGGACGGGACGGTGTTCCTGACCGCGCGGGGGTACGAGGGGCAGATCGACGCGGTGGTCCGCTACGACGTGGCGCGCGGCACGACGAACCGCGTGCCGCTGCCGTTCCGGATGGGCGAGGCGCGGATCGCGGTGCGGGGCGGTGCCGTCTTCCTGCTCGACCGCGAGGGCACCCTCGTGGCCGTCGACACGGCCACGGACGGCGGACGCGAGCTGTGGCAGCTGGAGACGGCCGCCGGCCAGGTCTCCCCGCCGGTCCTCGGCGACGGCGGACGCCTGTACTTCTCGGCGGCCGACGGCCGCCTCCTCGCCGTCGACACCGTGCGCGGCACCCTGCTCGGCCAGACGGAACCCCGTCTGCACGGCGGAAAGCTGGGCCACGCCGCGAGCCTCCCGGCCCCTGTCGTCCTCGGCCCCCGCGTCATCGGCACGGCGCCGGACGGTTCGGTGTTCGCGGTGGACGGGGCGGACCCGTCGCGGTGGTGAGGGCGGGGGGACGCCCACAGGCCCCACGAACACCGCCGGGCCGAAGGCCTGGAAACGCCTGCGCGGCGTGAGCGGACCCGCCGCTCACGCCCCGCAGGCCGTCGTTCGTCAGCCGAGCTTCGACACGTCTCGGACCGCGCCCTTGTCCGCGCTCGTGGCCATCGCCGCGTATGCGCGCAGGGCCGCGGAGACCTTGCGTTCGCGGTTCTTCGGGGCGTAGACGCCGTTCAGGGCCTCGCGGCGGGCGGCCAGGGTCGCGTCGTCGACGAGGAGTTCGATGGCGCGGGTCGGGATGTCGATGCGGATGCGGTCGCCGTCCTCGACCAGGGCGATCGTGCCGCCGGAGGCGGCCTCCGGGGAAGCGTGGCCGATGGAGAGGCCCGACGTGCCGCCGGAGAAGCGGCCGTCGGTGACCAGGGCGCAGGTCTTGCCGAGGCCGCGGCCCTTGAGGAAGGACGTCGGGTAGAGCATCTCCTGCATGCCGGGGCCGCCGCGCGGGCCCTCGTAGCGGATGACGACCACGTCGCCGTCCTTGACCTGCTTGTTGAGGATCTTCTCGACGGCCTCCTCCTGCGACTCGCAGACGACCGCCGGGCCCTCGAAGGTCCAGATCGACTCGTCGACGCCGGCCGTCTTCACGACGCAGCCGTCGACGGCGAGGTTGCCGCGCAGCACCGCGAGGCCGCCGTCCTTCGAGTAGGCGTGCGCCACGTCGCGGATACAGCCGCCGGCCGCGTCCGTGTCCAGCGACTCCCAGCGCTCGGACTGCGAGAAGGCGGTGGCGGAGCGCTTGCAGCCGGGGGCCGCGTGCCACAGCTCGGCGGCCTCCTCGGACGGCGAGCCGCCGCGGACGTCCCAGGTGTCCAGCCACTCCTTGACGCTGCGCGAGTGGACCGTGTGGACGTCCTCGTTCAGCAGGCCGCCGCGGTACAGCTCGCCCAGGATCGCGGGGATGCCGCCGGCGCGGTGCACGTCCTCCATGTAGTACGTGCCGCCGGGGGCGACGTTCGGAGCGACCTTCGCGAGGCACGGGACGCGGCGCGAGACGGCGTCCATGTCGGCGAGGCCGTAGTCCAGCTCGGCCTCCTGGGCGGCGGCGAGCAGGTGCAGGATCGTGTTGGTGGAGCCGCCCATGGCGATGTCGAGGGCCATGGCGTTCTCGAAGGCGCCGCGGGTCGCGATGCTGCGGGGCAGGACGGATGCGTCGTCCTCCCCGTAGTACCGCTGGGTGAGCTCGACGATCGTGCGGCCGGCGTTCTCGTACAGCGCCTTGCGGGCGGTGTGCGTGGCGAGGACCGTGCCGTTGCCCGGCAGGGAGAGGCCGATGGCCTCGGTCAGGCAGTTCATCGAGTTGGCGGTGAACATGCCGGAACAGGAGCCGCAGGTCGGACAGGCGTTCTCCTCGATGCGGAGGATGTCCTCGTCCGAGATCTTGTCGTTGACCGCGTCCGAGATCGCGTCGACCAGGTCGAGCGTGCGGACCGTTCCGTCGACGAGGGTGGCCTTGCCGGACTCCATCGGGCCGCCGGAGACGAAGACCGTCGGGATGTTGAGGCGCAGCGCGGCGTTCAGCATGCCGGGGGTGATCTTGTCGCAGTTGGAGATGCAGATCAGCGCGTCGGCGCAGTGCGCCTCGACCATGTACTCCACGCTGTCCGCGATCAGGTCGCGGGAGGGCAGCGAGTAGAGCATGCCGCCGTGGCCCATCGCGATGCCGTCGTCGACGGCGATGGTGTTGAACTCGCGCGGGATGCCGCCCGCCTGCTGGATCGCCTCGGAGACGATCCGGCCGACCGGCTGCAGGTGGGTGTGGCCGGGGACGAACTCCGTGAAGGAGTTGGCGACCGCGATGATGGGCTTCCGGCCGATGTCCGCGCCCGGTACACCGGAGGCGCGCATAAGGGCGCGGGCGCCCGCCATGTTGCGGCCGTGGGTGACTGTGCGGGACCTCAGCTCGGGCATCGTCGCTCGCTCCTCGTGATGGGTGTGCTTGGTGTCGAGCGTACGCTTCGGCTCCAAGATCTGGACAGCACGTCCGTATGGCGGACGGCATGTTCAGCTTTCGGGCAGGCCGGGACCGGGCGGAAGCTACGCCTCTGTGAGGTAGCGCTGGAGCGTCGGGGCGACCATCGCGACGATCTCCTCGGTGTCCGTTGACGCCAGCGGCTCCACCTGGATCACGTACCGCAGGATCGCGATCCCGATCATGTGCGAGGCCGCCAGCTCCGCCCGGAACTGCGGGTTCGGCACGTCCAGGTCCGCGGCCACGCGCTCCAGGATCCGGCGCAGCACGAAGCCGCGCAGCACCTTCGCCGCGGCCTCGTGGGTGAGCGCGGAGCGGAAGATCGCGAGGAGCGGGGCGCGCGTCGCCGGGTTCTCCCAGACGCCGATGAAGAACCGCGCGAGCCGTTCGCCGATGGCCTCGCGCGGGCCCGAGACGATCGCCGGGACGACGGTCGTCGGATCGAAGGACACCTCGATCGCCGCCGCGAAGACGTCGTCCTTGGTGCCGAAGTAGTGGTGGACCAGCGCCGCGTCGACGCCGGCCGCCTTCGCGATGCCGCGCATCGACGTCTTGTCGTAGCCCCGCTCGGCGAACTGGTCGCGGGCCGCCTCCAGGATCCGCTCGCGCGCTCCGGGCCCGCTGTCCTCGGCGGTACGGGACGGGCGGCCGCGCCTGCGGGGGGCCGGGCTCCCGGCCGGACCGGTCATGAACCGGTGGCCCGCGACGGCCGGGCGGCCGCGGAGGCGAGGTGGAGCCGGGTGAAGGCGAGCGCCTCGGCGAGGTCGGCCTCGCGTTCGGCGGCGGACATCGCGCGCCGGGTGTTGACCTCGATGACGACATGGCCGTCGAAGCCGCTGACGGCCAGCCGCTCGAGCAGCTCGGCGCACGGCTGGTTGCCGCGGCCGGGCACCAGGTGCTCGTCCTTGGCGGAGCCCCGGCCGTCGGCGAGGTGGACGTGGCCGAGCCGGTCGCCCATGCGGTCGACCATGGCCAGGGCGTCCGTGCGGGCGGTCGCGGTGTGCGAGAGGTCGACGGTGTAGTGGCGGTAGTCGTCCTTGGTGACGTCCCACTCGGGGGCGTACGCGAGCATCTCGCGGTCCTTGTAGCGCCACGGGTACATGTTCTCGACGGCGAACCGGACGTCGGTCTCGTCGGCCATCCGCCAGATGCCGGTGACGAAGTCGCGGGAGTACTGGCGCTGCCAGCGGAACGGCGGGTGGACGACGACCGTGGACGCGCCGAGCTTCTCGGCCGCCGCCTGCGCGCGCTGCAGCTTGACCCAGGGATCGGTGGACCAGACGCGCTGGGTGATCAGGAGGCAGGGCGCGTGGACCGCGAGGATCGGGACCTGGTGGTAGTCGGAGAGCCGGCGCAGCGCCTCGATGTCCTGGCTGACCGGGTCGGTCCACACCATGATCTCGACACCGTCGTAGCCGAGGCGCGCGGCGACCTCGAAGGCCGTCGCCGTCGACTCCGGATAGACCGAGGCGGTCGACAGGGCGACCTTCGCATCCGGGACGCGCACCACTGGTTCTGCCACGAGGGACAGGGTACGGGCAGGCCCCGTCCGAGGGGGATGTGGTTCCGGCCACCCAGCCGCGGCGGCCGGCTCTCCGGGGGCGTGCTCCGGGCCCCGGCTCCGTAGCCCGGAGAGCCGGGCCTTCCTACTCCGCCGGCAGGTGGTCCAGGCGGCGCAGGATCACGCCCTCGCGCAGCGCCCAGGGGCAGATCTCCAGCTCGTCCACGCCGAACAGGTCCATCGCCGCCTCCGCCACCAGCGCGCCCGCCAGCAGCTGCGGGGCGCGGCCCTCCGAGACGCCGGGCAGCGCCGCGCGCTCCCCCGTGGTCATCGCGGCCAGCCGCGGCACCCACTCCTCCAGGGACGCGCGGCCGAGGAACCGCTGCACGTACAGGCCCTCGCCCGAGCCCGGCGCGCCGGCGATCCGGGCGAGCTGCTTGAAGGTCTTGGACGTGGCCACGACATGGTCGGGTTTGCCGAAGCGGCTGAACTCGCCGACGGTCCGGGCGATCTGGGCGCGTACATGGCGGCGCAGCGACCGTACGTCGTCGGTGCCCGCCGGGTCGCCCGGCAGCCAGCCCTTGGTCAGCCGGCCCGCGCCCAGCGGCAGCGAAACCGCCGCGTCGGGCTCCTCGTCGATGCCGTACGCGATCTCCAGCGAGCCGCCGCCGATGTCGAGCAAGAACAGCTTGCCCGCGGACCAGCCGAACCAGCGGCGCGCGGCCAGGAAGGTGAGCCGGGCCTCCTCCGAGCCGGTGAGGACCTGGAGGTCGATGCCGGTCGCCTCCTTGACGCTGGCCAGCACGGCGTCGGCGTTGGAGGCCTCGCGCACCGCGGAGGTGGCGAACGGGAGCACCTCCTCGCAGCCCTTGTCCTCCGCGGCCTGCACCGCCTCGGCGACCGTGGCGATGAGCCGGTCGACGCCGGCCGGGGCGATCGCCCCGTGCCCGTCGAGCAGCTCGGCCAGGCGCAGCTCCGCCTTGTGCGAGTGGGCGGGCAGCGGCCGGGCGCCGGGGTGGGCGTCCACCACCAGCAGGTGCACTGTGTTCGAACCGACGTCGAGGACTCCGAGTCTCATGGACGGAACGCTACTGCGCCGGTCCGCATACGCTGGTCGTGTGCCAAAGACGAAAAAGGCGAAGCCGGGCAAAGACAGCGCCAAGGCCGGCAAGACTCCCAAGAACCCCGCCCAGGACCTCCGTGTGGTGAAGGCTCCGAAGGCCGCGCCGCGCGCCGCGTCCGAGCCGGACGAGAAGGGCCTGGACTTCCCACGCGCCTGGGTCGAGTTCCCGGACCCGGCGGACGACGAGCAGGTCTTCCGCTGTGACCTGACCTGGCTGACCTCGCGCTGGAGCTGCATCTTCGGCAGCGGCTGCCAGGGCATCCAGGCGGGCCGCGCCGACGACGGCTGCTGCACGCTGGGCGCGCACTTCTCCGACGAGGACGACGAGAAGCGGGTCGCCTCGTACGTGGACCGGCTGACGCCGGATCTGTGGCAGTTCCACGACGTCGGCACGGAGACCGGCTGGGTGCAGCTCGACGAGGACGGCGAGCGGCAGACCCGCCGCTGGGAGGGCTCCTGCATCTTCCAGAACCGGCCCGGGTTCGCGGGCGGCGCGGGCTGCTCGCTGCACATCCTGGCCCTCAAGGAGGGCAAGGAGCCGCTGGAGACCAAGCCGGACGTCTGCTGGCAGCTGCCGGTGCGGCGCACGTACGACTGGATCGAGCGGCCCGACGACACGAAGGTCCTCCAGGTGTCGATCGGCGAGTACGACCGCCGTGGCTGGGGCCCGGGCGGCCATGACCTGCACTGGTGGTGCACCTCGGCGACCTCGGCGCACGGCGCGGGCGACCCGGTGTACGTGACGTACCGCCCGGAGCTGACGGAGCTGATGGGCAAGGAGGCGTACGACGCGCTGGTCGAGCTGTGCGAGGCGCGGCTCGCCTCGCAGCTGCCGCTGGTGGCCCCGCACCCGGCGGACCCGGTCGGCTGAGTCGGTCGGCTGAGTCGGTCGGCTGAGTCGCCGGCACCGGCAGGGCTCAGGAGGACGACGGGGACTGCGGCTCGCTCGGGGTCCCCGAGTCGCCGGACGACGGCGGCGGGTCGTCCGACGGGGGCGGCTCCCCGGATTGCGAGGGGCCCGACGGATCCGGGCCGGGGTCCGTCGGCGACGGGTCGGTCGGGGACGGGTCCGTGGGGCCCGGATCGGTCGGTCCGGGATCGGTGGGGCTCGGGTCGGTCGGAGACGGCGAGGTCGGCGGCTCCCCGGTGGCCGGCGGCGTGACCGGGCCGGGGCCCGGGTCGCTGGGGCCCGGGTCGGACGCCCCGTACCCGTCGATCCTCAGCACCGCGCCCGACGGCTGCACGGTCACCCGTGCGCTCCACGCGCCGGACGGCTCGCGCGCGTGGTCCACGGAGATGTACAGGGTGACGGACTCGCCCGGCCGCAGGGTGCCGGAGCTGCGGCTCACGTACAGCCAGGGCGCGTCCGTCCACAGCGACCAGGCGACGGGCGAGCCGCCGGAGGCGGTGAGGGTGAGCACCGTCGTGTCGCCTGCGGAGCGGGCGGCCACCTTGATGCGGCCGGGGCCGTGCTGCCCGGCCGGCCCGGCGGGCGCGCCCGGGTCGACGATCTCGACGGAGACGTCCGGGGACCGGCTGCCGCGGGTGAACCGGGGGGCGGGGCGGGAGTTCGCGTTGCCGGCGTTCTCGTAGCGGTCGTACGAGGTGTCGTCGGCGCGGCCGGCGTTCCCCTCGTCCTCGCGCGCGGTCACCGAACCGCCGTCGCGGCCCTCCCCCGTCAGCGGCGCGCCGCGGTACGCCGCCCACAGCGCGAGGACCGGGGCCGCGACCACCGCTGCGACGACCGTCGTGGTCACCGCGCGGGCCCGCATCCGGTCGCGGCGGGCCGTGTGGTCCTTGGGGTCCATCGGGAAGCCGGCCGGCCCGAACCGCGGGGCCCCGGCCCGGGCGCGCGGGACGTGCAGCATCGCCACGTACGCCGCCGCGCGCGGCGCCTCGACCAGGGGCAGCGCGGCCGGGCTGACGTCGGCGCCCGGCCAGGGGGCGGCCACGCCGGCCCGCTCGGCGACCCGGCGACAGCGCGGGCAGTCGTCGACGTGCCGGACCAGCTCGGTGCGCAGGGCGGCGGAGAGCAGCACCTGGTGGTCGTCGGTGAGCCGGGCGACGGTCGGGCAGCTGCCGGTCTCCACGACGGCGAGGGCGGCCCGGGTGCGCTCGACCTCGCAGGCCCCGGAGGCGAGGAGCTCGCGGGCGGCGGGGGCGTCCAGGCCGAGGACGGCGGCGACCTGGTCGCGACTCAGGCCGTGCCGGACGGCGAGCTCCAGGGCCTCGCGCTGCTCGGGCGTGGTGCCGGCGGCCTCCGGCCAGGCGAGCAGGGCCAGTTCGGCGCGGCGGCGCTCGGCGGTCTCCTCGGAGATCCGGGGCGGACGGGCCGGCACGGTAGGGGGGCGGCCGGTGTGCGCGCCCTGCCGCCTGCCGCGCTGTTCGGCGAGGCTGCGCAGACAGGCCCAGCGGGCCAGCGCGTACAGCCAGGCCCTGCGCCCGTCCTCGTCGGCGGGGCAGCGCGCGTGCCGGCGCTCGGCGACGGCCAGCACGTCGCCGAGGACGGCGGTGGCGGTGTCGTGGTCGCAGAGCACCGAGAGGCAGTACGTGAACAGGCCGTCGAGGTACGCCTCGTAACGGGCGGGCGGGCGCTGGCCGAGCGTGCGGGGGCCGGAGTCGTCGCGGCGGTGCGCCCGGTGTGCGCCGGTGGTGTGGGTGGGGGGTTCCAGGCTGCTGCTCGTCACCCGGCGACGGTAGGCAGTGGAGAGCATGCCGTTCGTCCCCCTTGAACACATTTAATCCTTACGGGTGAACGTATCCCTCAAAAGGGGACACGAATCCGTCAGGGAGCGTGCCGGGGTCCGCCGGTGGGGGCGTTGTCAGGGCGTTGTCGGTGCGGCCCGTTACGGTGTGGCCCATGGCTGCCCGTACGAAATCCGCCAAGGACCGGCCGTCCTACCGCTGCACCGAATGCGGTTGGACGACCGCCAAATGGCTCGGCCGTTGCCCCGAGTGCCAGGCCTGGGGGACGGTCGAGGAGTACGGCGCGCCCGCCGTCCGCACGACCGCCGCCGGCCGGGTCTCCACGGCCGCGGTGCCCATCGGCCAGGTCGACGGCCGACAGGCCACCGCCCGCTCCACCGGGGTCGACGAGCTCGACCGGGTGCTCGGCGGCGGGCTCGTACCGGGCGCGGTGGTGCTGCTCGCGGGCGAGCCGGGCGTCGGCAAGTCCACGCTGCTGCTCGACGTCGCCGCGAAGGCGGCCAGCGACGAGCACCGCACGCTGTACGTGACGGGCGAGGAGTCCGCGAGCCAGGTCCGGCTGCGCGCCGACCGGATCAACGCGCTCAGCGACCATCTCTACCTGGCCGCCGAGACGGACCTGTCCGCCGTCCTCGGCCATCTCGACGCGGTCAAGCCCTCCCTGCTGGTCATGGACTCGGTGCAGACCGTCGCCTCGCCCGAGATCGACGGGGCGCCGGGCGGCATGGCGCAGGTCCGCGAGGTCGCCGGCGCGCTGATCCGCGCCTCGAAGGAGCGCGGCATGTCCACGCTCCTGGTCGGCCATGTGACGAAGGACGGCGCGATCGCCGGCCCCCGGCTCCTGGAGCACCTGGTCGACGTCGTCCTGAGCTTCGAGGGCGACCGGCACGCGCGGCTGCGCCTGGTGCGCGGCGTGAAGAACCGGTACGGGGCGACCGACGAGGTCGGCTGCTTCGAGCTGCACGACGAGGGGATCACCGGCCTGGCCGACCCGTCCGGGCTGTTCCTGACCCGGCGCGACGCGCCGGTGCCGGGGACGTGCCTGACCGTCACCCTGGAGGGCCGCCGCCCGCTGGTCGCCGAGGTGCAGGCGCTGACCGTGGACTCGCAGATCCCCTCGCCGCGCCGGACGACCTCGGGCCTGGAGACCTCCCGGGTCTCGATGATGCTGGCGGTCCTGGAGCAGCGCGGCCGGATCAGCGCGCTGGGCAAGCGGGACATCTACTCGGCGACGGTCGGCGGCGTGAAGCTGTCCGAGCCCGCCGCCGACCTGGCGATCGCGCTCGCGCTGGCCTCGGCGGCCAGCGACACCCCGCTGCCGAAGAACCTGGTCGCGATCGGCGAGGTCGGGCTCGCGGGCGAGGTCCGCCGGGTCACCGGCGTGCAGCGCCGGCTGGCCGAGGCGCACCGTCTCGGCTTCACGCACGCCCTGGTGCCGGGCGACCCGGGCAAGGTGCCGGCGGGCATGAAGGTGACGGAAGTGGCGGACATGGGCGACGCGCTGCGGGTCCTGCCGCGCAGCCGCCGCGCCCCGAAGGCCGAGGAGCCGACGGGCTAGGTCCTGTCCGGGCGGATCAGGGTCGGACAGGCCTGGCTGCGGCCGCCGGACCAGGGGCGCGAGGGGCCGCGGGCGGCGCCTCGCGCATGGCCGGACGGCGGACGGGGCAGGGGGTTCGCGGGGGCGAATCAGCGCAGGGCGAACCGCGCCGGGGCGGGGTCGCTAGACTTTGCCCTGGTCTCGCCCATCCGTACGAGCCGGAGGAGTGCAGTGGCAGCCAAGGACAACGAAGCACTGATGCGTGCCTCGCTCAGCGCCGTCGCCCCCGGCACCGCCCTGCGTGACGGCCTGGAGCGCATTCTGCGCGGCAACACCGGCGGTCTCATCGTCCTCGGCATGGACAAGACCGTCGAGTCGATGTGCACCGGCGGCTTCGTCCTCGACGTCGAGTTCACCGCCACGCGGCTGCGCGAGCTGTGCAAGCTCGACGGCGCGCTCATCCTCGACAAGGACATCACCAAGATCCTGCGGGCGGGCGTGCAGCTCGTCCCGGACGCGTCCATCCCGACCGAGGAGACCGGCACCCGCCACCGCACCGCGGACCGCGTCTCCAAGCAGTGCGGATTCCCGGTCGTCTCCGTCTCCCAGTCCATGCGCCTGATCGCGCTGTACGTGGACGGCGAGCGCCGGGTCCTGGAGGAGTCGGCGGCCATCCTGTCCCGCGCCAACCAGGCCCTGGCGACCCTGGAGCGGTACAAGCTCCGGCTCGACGAGGTGGCCGGCACGCTCTCCGCCCTGGAGATCGAGGACCTGGTGACCGTCCGGGACGTCACCGCGGTCGCCCAGCGACTGGAGATGGTCCGCCGGATCGCCACCGAGATCGCCGAGTACGTGGTCGAGCTCGGCACCGACGGCCGGCTGCTCTCGCTCCAGCTCGACGAGCTGATCGCCGGCGTGGAGCCCGAGCGCGAGCTGGTGGTCCGCGACTACGTGCCCGAGCCCACGGCCAAGCGCTCCCGCACGGTCGCCGAGGCGCTCACCGAGCTGGACGCGCTCAGCCACGCCGAGCTGCTCGAACTGCCCATCGTGGCGCGGGCGCTGGGCTACACCGGCTCGCCGGAGACCCTCGACTCGGCGGTCTCGCCGCGCGGTTACCGGCTCCTCGCGAAGGTGCCGCGGCTGCCGGGCGCGATCATCGAGCGGCTCGTGGAGCACTTCGGCGGGCTGCAGAAGCTGCTCGCCGCGAGCGTCGACGACCTGCAGACGGTGGACGGCGTCGGCGAGGCTCGGGCGCGCAGCGTCCGCGAGGGCCTGTCCCGGCTCGCCGAGTCCTCGATCCTTGAGCGGTACGTCTAGCCGGTAGGGCTACAGGCCTGAGCCGGTCCCGAGAGGCCGGCTCAGGCGTCGTTCGGCGTCAGTCCTTCGCCAGTGTGAAGGACGCCGGGTTGACCGTCGCCCCGGGGAAGACCGCCTCGACCAGGTACGTGCCCGGGCCTGCCGCGCCCGCCGGCGGGGTCGCGCACTGCGGGGTGCTCGGCCGCCGGTCCCACTCCACGGTGTACGTCACGGAGGAACCCGCCGGGACCCGCAGCAGCACGCTGCCGGCCGGGCGCGGGCAGTGCTTCGTCGACCACACCTCGTCGTCCCGCGCGTCGCTGATCGTCAGCACCGCGCTCTTCGGCCCGAAGTCGGCCTTGCAGGCGGCGGTCGAGGTGTTGCGGGCGATCAGCTCGAGCCGGGGCTTCTCGCCCTGCTCGTAGGCCACCTTCGTGCTGCGCAGCGCCAACTTCAGTGCTCCGGGTGCGCAGTTCGGCAGCGGAGAGTCGGCCGGGACGTGCTCGGCCGTGCCCGCTCCGCCCGCGCCGCCGGAGCCCACGCCGGCGGCCGTGTCGCCGTTCTTCCCGTCGCCGCCGCCTGCCCCGCCGGAGTCCGCGCCGCCCGCGCCGGACCCGCTGTCGCCCGCACCGGACTCGCCCGACTCGTCGCGCCCGCCCGGCTGTTCACTGATGGCAGGGCCTGAGGAGGACGGGCCGGGGGTGATCGAGGGCACCGGAGAAGCGCCGTTGGCACCGTCGTCGGTCGTCTTCCCGCCGCCGCCACGGGAACTGACGGCCCATAGGGCGAGGGCCGCCAGCAGCGCGATCAGGCACAGCGCGACCGCCCTCCGTCGCCAGTAGATGGAGGAGGGAAGCGGCCCGACCGGATTGCGCAGAGATCCCACGGCAGAAACCTTACGAGAGATCGCGGCCAACTCCCGCCCCCCATGCCGCCCCAGCGCCAAGTTTTGCCGATGATCACATCCCGGAAGGCGACTTGAGCGGGAGCTCCTCGGCATTCACGGCATCCATGGCTTCGCCCGCACGACACCGCACCGACTCCCGCAGCTCGCCGAAAGCCGCCGCGCGAACCCGCCACGACGCAGGCGTGCCGTGGTGCGCGGGGCGCGGACGGCGAGGGCACGCCTCCGCGCGCCCCGAGGGCGTGCGGGCCCGGTCCCGCGGAACGTGCCAGGATCGGAGGTGCCATGACTTCCACCGACGCCTCCGCCCCCGCGCCCCTGTCCGCCTCCGTGTCCGTGCCCGTCTCCGAGACCGCCGGCCCGGCGCCCGAGCCCGCCGCGCTCCACACACCCGTCCTCGCCTGGTTCGACCGGCACGCCCGGGACCTGCCCTGGCGGCGTCCGGAGGCGGGCGCCTGGGGCGTGATGGTCAGCGAGTTCATGCTCCAGCAGACCCCGGTGGTCCGCGTCCTGCCGGTGTACGAGCAGTGGCTGGCCCGCTGGCCGCGCCCCGCGGACCTGGCCGCCGACGCCCCCGGCGAGGCCGTGCGCGCCTGGGGCCGGCTCGGCTACCCGCGCCGCGCGCTCCGGCTGCACGGGGCGGCCGTGGCGATAACAGAGCGGCACGGCGGCGACGTCCCGAGCGAGCACGGGCAGCTGCTCGCGCTGCCGGGGATCGGCGAGTACACGGCGGCGGCGGTGGCCTCGTTCGCGTACGGGCAGCGGCACCCGGTCCTCGACACGAACGTCCGCCGGGTGTTCGCCCGGGCCGCGACCGGCGTCCAGTACCCGCCGAACGCCACCACGGCGGCCGAGCGCCGGCTCGCCCGGGCGCTGCTGCCGGACGACGAGGCGACGGCGGCGCGCTGGGCGGCGGCCTCGATGGAGCTGGGTGCGCTGGTGTGCACGGCGAAGAACGAGGACTGCGGCCGCTGCCCGATCGCCGACGCGTGCGCCTGGCGGCTGTCCGGCAAGCCGGCCCACGACGGGCCGCCCCGCCGGGGCCAGACGTACGCGGGCACCGACCGGCAGGTGCGGGGCAGGCTCCTGGCCGTGCTGCGCGAGGCGGTCGCGCCGGTCCCGCAGGCGGAGCTCGACGCGGTCTGGGACGAGCCGGTGCAGCGCGCCCGGGCTCTGGACGGGCTGGTCGCCGACGGCCTGGTGGAGCCGCTGCCGGACGGCCTGTACCGGCTGCCGCTGACCTGACAGGACCCCGACGACACTCTGACTGGACCCCTTCGGGACCCCGTCGGGGCCCGGTCGGGGCCTGTCGGGGCCTGTCGGGGCCTGTCGGGCACTGTCGGGTCCTGACGGATCGTGACGGGTCCCTGACACGAAAGAATCCTGAGCCCCTACCCCCGAATCGCTGTTACAAAACCGATGGACAGCCGTGCGTCCTCCGACGGCTCTCTCGCACAGCCCCGTGACAACCGCTCCGTAGCGTCCTCGACGTCAGGAAAACGGGTGGTCACGGGGATGATCCGGGGAACGGAGGCGGTTCGGATGGCGCACGGCGAGGTGCTCGACTTCGAGGAGTACGTACGCACACGGCAGGAGGCCCTGCTGCGCAGCGCCCGCCGACTCGTGCCCGACCCGGTGGATGCGCAGGACCTGCTGCAGACCGCGCTGGTCCGCACGTACGGCCGTTGGGACGGCATCGCGGACAAGTCGCTCGCGGACGCGTACCTTCGCCGGGTGATGATCAACACGCGCACCGAGTGGTGGCGCGCCCGCAAGCTGGAGGAGGTGCCCACCGAGCAGCTGCCCGACCACGCGTCCATCGACGACGCGACCGAGCAGCACGCGGACCGGGCCCTGCTCATGGACATCCTGAAGGTGCTCGCGCCCAAGCAGCGCAGCGTCGTCGTCCTGCGGCACTGGGAACAGATGAGCACCGAGGAGACCGCCGCGGCGCTCGGCATGTCGACCGGTACGGTGAAGAGCACGCTCCACCGCGCCCTGGCGCGACTGCGCCAGGAGCTGGAGAGCCGGGCCGCCGAAGGCGAGGCCCGGATCCCGGCCCAGCGCGCGCCGGAGCGGACCGACCGACGCGACGAACGGGGGCAGGAGCGGTGCGCGGCCTAGGGCCCAGGCCCCATGTGAACCACGCGAGCACGCCGGCGAAGCTGGCCGTGCTCGCGTCTGCCGGTCTGCTCCTGGCCGGCTGCTCGACCGGCGGCACCGGCTCCCGCGACGAGGGCGCCGCGCGCGCCGACTCGGGCAGCCCGACCACGTCGTACGCCTCCCCCGGGCCGTCCTCCAGCACCGGTCAGACGGCCGAACGGCCGGACCCGATCGAGCTGCTCAAGGCCGACCCGAAGATCGGCGACCGGGTCAAGGACAGCCTGAAGCCCTGCGCCGCGGACGCGTACCCGGTGGACACCTCGTACGGGAATCTGACCGGCGGCGCCGCGCCCGACGTCGTCGTCAACGTGATGACCTGCGGCGACGCGGTCGGCATCGGCACGTACGTGTACCGCAAGGCGGACGCGGACAAGGACTACAAGAACGTCTTCATGGCCGAGGACGCGGCGGTCTACGCGACGATCGACCGCGGCGACCTCATCGTCACCAAGCAGATCTACGCCAAGGGCGACCCGGTCGCGTACCCCTCGGGCGAGGACGTGCTCACCTACCGCTGGGCGGGTAACAAGTTCACCCAGCACGACTGGGTGCACAACGAGTACAGCAAGGCGGTCGGCGACGGCGGCATCGACGGCCCGGCGACGGCCGCGCCGAGCAACTAGAACGCCCGAGCACCGAGAACCCCCGAGCTACGAGAACGAGCGAGAACCGAGGAAGCCCGCGATGGCCGAGACCCATGTGCTGTTCGTCGAGGACGACGACGTCATCCGCGAGGCCACCCAGCTCGCCCTGGAGCGGGACGGCTTCCGGGTGACGGCGATGCCCGACGGACTGGCCGGTCTGGATGCCTTCCGGGCGCGGCAGCCCGACATCGCGCTGCTCGACGTCATGCTGCCGGGGATGGACGGGGTCAGCCTGTGCCGGCGGATCCGCGACGAGTCGACCGTCCCGGTGATCATGCTGTCGGCGCGCGCCGACTCCATCGACGTGGTGCTCGGCCTGGAGGCAGGCGCGGACGACTACGTCACGAAGCCGTTCGACGGGTCGGTGCTCGTCGCCCGCATCCGCGCGGTGCTGCGCCGCTTCGGGCATGCGGGCGGGCCGGGGTCCGGCGGCGGCGCCGAGGCGGCGGACGCCGCCGACGGCGGGGTGCTGGTCTTCGGCGACCTGGCCGTGGACACGGACGGCATGGAGGTCCGTCGGGGCGGCGCTCCGGTGTCGCTGACCCCGACCGAGATGCGACTGCTGCTCGAATTCTCGTCGGCGCCGGGCACGGTGCTGTCCCGGGACAAGCTCCTGGAGCGGGTCTGGGACTACGGCTGGGGCGGCGACACCCGGGTCGTGGACGTCCATGTGCAGCGGCTGCGGACGAAGATCGGGCAGGACCGGATCGAGACGGTCCGCGGCTTCGGCTACAAGCTCAAGGCATGAGGACCGCAGACGTCATGAGGCTCACCGTATGAGTCGGCCCGCCCTGCGCACCGGGGTGCGCTGGAAGATCTCGATCGCGATCGCCGCGGTCGGCGCGCTGGTCGCCGCCGCGCTGTCCATCGTGGTGCACAACTCGGCGCGGGTCTCGATGCTGGACAACTCGCGCGAAGTGACGATGGACCGGCTCCTCCTCGCGCAGCTCCAGTACGAGTCGACGCCCAAGGCGCGCGAGCCCCGGCTCCGGTTCGGCGCGAAGATCAACGACCCGATGCTGCCGGGCCAGCTGGACCGGCTGATGCGCAACGGGCGGCGCGGCACCTTCGTACAGGAGCATGCCTCGGGCGGCACGCCGGACGTGTGGGCGTCGGTGCCGCTGGCCAGTGGGGACGTGCTGTCGCTGCACATGCCGTTCGCCGACCGCAGCGCGACGATCATGAAGGAGCTCGACCGGACCCTGATCATCGGCTCGGTGTCGGTGGTGTTCGGCGGCTGCGCGCTCGGCGTGCTGATCGGCGGCCAGCTCTCCCGCCGACTGCGCAAGGCGGCGGCCGCGGCGGGGAAGGTCGCACAGGGCAACACGGAGGTACGGGTCCGGGACGCCATCGGCGGCGTCGTGCGCGACGAGACGGACGAGCTGGCCCGCGCGGTCGACGCGCTCACCGACGCGCTGAACGAGCGGATCGAGGCGGAGCGCCGGGTCACCGCGGACATCGCGCACGAGCTGCGCACGCCGGTGACCGGGCTGCTGACGGCGGCGGAGCTGCTGCCGCCGGGCCGGCCGTCGGAGCTCGTACGGGACCGGGCGCAGGCGATGCGCACGCTGGTCGAGGACGTGCTTGAGGTGGCCCGGCTCGACAGCGCGTCGGAGCGGGCCGAGCTCCAGGAGATCGCGCTCGGCGAGTTCGTGGAGCGCCGGGTACGGGTGCTGAACCCGGACGCGGTGGTGAACGTGGTGCACGAGTCGTATGTGAGCACCGACCCGCGCCGCCTGGAGCGGATCCTGGGCAACCTCCTCGCCAACGCGGCCAAGCACGGCCGCGGACCGGTCGAGGTCACGGTCGAGGGCCGGGTCGTACGGGTCCGGGACAACGGCCCCGGGTTCCCGGAGGAGCTGCTGCGCGAGGGCCCGAGCCGGTTCCGCACCGGGTCGAGCGACCGGGCCGGGCAGGGCCACGGGCTCGGCCTGACGATCGCGACGGGCCAGGCGCGGGTGCTCGGCGCCCGGCTGACGTTCCGCAACGCGGCGGCGGACGGCGGCGCGATAGCGGTGCTGTGGCTGCCGGACCACGCGCCGACGAACACGGGGAGCTTCCCGATCCTGCGGGACGTGTAGGGGACCTGTAGCCGCGAGATGTCCCACCCGCGCGACTACGACGAAGAGGGGCCGGGGCGAATGCGCCCCGGCCCCTCTTCGTGCGTCGTACGCGTCAGGCCGCGGCCTTCTCCGGGGCGGTCTGCTCCGGAGCCGGCGTCTGCGGGTCCGGCTTCTGCGGGCCGGCGCCGCGCAGGGCGACCTCCTTGACGAAGAACGCCGCGACGAAGGCGATCACCGCGACCGCCGAGCCGACCAGGAACGCGCCGTGCGTGCCCGAGGCCACCGCGTGCTGGTACGCCTCGCGCACCGCCTCCGGCAGCTTCGCCAGGCTCGCCGCGTCCAGCTGGGCGGAGTGCGCGGTGGCCGCGCCGCCGCCGCGGGCGGCCATCTCGTCCTGCACCCGGGAGGTGAAGAGCGCGCCCATGATCGCCACGCCGAAGGACGAGCCGAGGGTGCGGAACAGCGTGGTGGCCGAGGAGGCCACGCCCATGTCCCGCATCTCGACGCTGTTCTGCGCCACGAGCATCGTGATCTGCATCAGGAAGCCCATACCGGCGCCGAGCACCGCCATGTAGAGCCCGGAGGTGAGCCGCGAGGTGCCGGTGTCCATCTGCGCCAGCAGGAACAGTCCGGCGACCATCAGCCCGCCGCCCGCGATCGGGAAGATCTTGTACTTGCCGCTGTTGGTGGTGATCCGGCCGGAGATCAGCGAGACGACCATCATCGCGAGCAGCATCGGCAGGAGCAGCAGGCCCGAGTTGGTGGCGGACGCGCCCTGCACGGACTGCTGGAACAGCGGCAGGAACAGCACCGCGCCGAACATCACGAAGCCGGTCAGGAAGCCGATCACCGACATGAGGGTGAAGTTGCGGCTGCGGAAGATGTGCAGCGGCATGATCGGGTCCGACGCCCGGGTCTCCGCCCACAGGAACGCGGCGAGCGCGGCGACCCCGACCACGGTCAGCCCGACGATGACGCCGGAGCCCCACGCGTACTCCGTCCCGCCCCAGGTCGTGACGAGCACGATCGAGGTGATGCCGACGGTCAGCAGCGCCGCGCCGAGGAAGTCGATCCGGCTCTGCGCCGGGCGCTCCTTCTTCGGCAGGTGGAGCACGATGGTGATCATCGCGAGGGCGACCGCGCCCAGCGGCAGGTTGATGTAGAAGGACCAGCGCCAGCCCCAGTGGTCGGTGATGGTGCCGCCGACCAGCGGCCCGCCGATCATGGCGAGGGCCATCACGCCGGCCATCATGCCCTGGTACTTGCCCCGCTCCCGGGGCGGGATGAGGTCGCCGATGACGGCCATCACGCCGACCATCAGACCGCCGGCGCCGAGGCCCTGGACCGCACGGAAGCCGATGAGCTGACCCATGTCCTGGGCCATGCCGCTCAGCGCCGAGCCGATCAGGAAGATCACGATCGAGGTGAGGAAGACGCCCTTGCGGCCGTACATGTCGCCGACCTTGCCCCACAGGGGCGTGGAGGCGGCGGTGGCCAGGGTGTAGGCGGTGACGACCCAGGAGAGGTGCTCCAGACCGCCCAGCTCGCCGACGATCGTCGGCATCGCGGTGCCGATGATCATGTTGTCCAGCATCGCGAGCAGCATCGCGATCATCAGGGCGAGCAGGACGACGCGGACACTGCGCGCGGGCCTTTCCTGCTGCACCTCCGGCTCCCCGGAGGGAGCCTGTTTCACGGTCTCGGTCGTCATGGTTCCTGCTCCCCGTGTCCGTCCCCACGGACACTCACTTACTTGCCGCCCGGCTAGTTACTACACTGGGGACGGTAGACGCGTTACTAGCCGGGCGTCAAGTAAGTATGTGTAAGCAGCAGGGAGCAGACCGTGGCCAGAGGCAACACCCGCCAGCGGATCCAGGACGTCGCCCTCGAGCTGTTCGCCGAGCACGGGTACGAGAAGACCTCGCTGCGCGAGATCGCGGAGCGGCTCGACGTCACGAAGGCCGCGCTGTACTACCACTTCAAGACCAAGGAAGACATCCTGATCGGGCTCTTCCACGACCTCACACGGCCCATGGACGAGCTGATCGAGTGGGCCCAGGAGCAGCCGCGCACCCTTGAGACCAAGCAGGAGGTCCTGCGCCGCTACCAGGTCGCGCTGGCCGACGCGGCCCCGCTGTTCCGCTTCATGCAGGAGAACCAGGCGACGGTGCGCGAGCTGAGCGTCGGCCTGACCTTCAAGGAGCGCATGATCACGCTGACCGGCCTGCTCTACGATCCGGACTTCGCGCTCAAGGACAAGGTCCGCTGTGTCAGCGCGATCTTCACGATGCACGCCGGGATGTTCTTCATGCAGAACGTCGAGGGCGACCCCGAGGAGAAGCACGAAGCCGTCCTCGAGGTCGCCCTCGATCTGATCGCCCAGGCCCACGAGGCCTGACGGTCAGGTGTGTCAGATGGAGACGCCGACGGAGCGCAGGTAGGCCGCCGGGTTCAGCGCCGAGCCGTAGTTCGGGGTGGTGCGGATCTCGAAGTGCAGGTGCGGGCCGGAGGAGTTGCCGGTGTTGCCCGACAGGGCGATCTTCTGGCCGGCGCCGACCTTCTGGCCGATGTGCACGTTGATCTTCGACAGGTGGGCGTACTGCGAGTACTTGCCGTTGGCGTGCTTGACGACGATGGCGTTGCCGTACGCCGGGCCGTCGCCGCCGCCGTTCGGGCCCGCCTTGACGACGGTGCCGGCGCCGGCGGCCTTGACCGGGGTGCCGACCGGGACGGCGAAGTCCTGGCCGGAGTGCTTGTGGGCCCACATGGCGCCGCCCTGGTTGAAGCTGGCCGTCAGGGTGTAGCCGGAGACCGGCTTGACCCAGGAGGCGGCCTTCTTGGCCTTGACGGCCTTGACCGGCTTGACGGCCTTGGCGGCCTTCGCCTTCGCGACGGCCTTCTGGACGGCAGCGGCCTTGACCGCGGCCTGCGCCTGGGCGTCGGCCTGGGCGGCGACGGCGGCGGAAGCGCCGAGGGCCGGGACGGACGCGGTGAGGGCGGGGACGGACGCCTTGCCCTCGGCGGCGAAGGCAGAACCTGCTCCGGCCACCAGCGACGCTCCCAGACCCGCAGTGGCGAGGGCGACGGCGGCGGTGCGGGCGGGGTTCATGATGCGCTTCGACATACGGGGGAAAACCTCCGGACAGAACGATCCCGACGCGAGGTGCGTCGGGCTGGCTGTTCCTTGGTAACCCGCACCCCAGCCCAGGCCAAAACACCCCATCTACGACATAGGGTCGTAGCGATCTCCCTCGCGGATCGGGCCTTGACACCTCCGTCCAGGCACTTCAAAAACGGACAAACCACGTC
>NZ_DATCVQ010000620.1:0-4522 GCF_036566765.1 Streptomyces sp. | reverse complement strand
CAGCTCCGTGTCGAGGGCCGAGTCGACCGCGAGGCCGCGCTCGTCCTCCGACAGCGTCAGCGTTCCGGCCGCCGAGCGGGACACCACGTAGTACGAGTCGTGGTCGATCAGCATCCGGGCGTCCGACTCGGTGAGGGTCTTAGCGAAAGCCCCGGGGGCGATCTCCTCGTAGAACCCCCACCGCAGCGGGTTGCCGATCGCCGTCCGCGAGTTGAACACGGACGCGTACCCGGCGAACCGCTCGCCGCCCTCGTCGTCAGCGGCCCGCAGCGCGAGGCCGGCCTCGGTCAGGGAAAGGCGGCGCTGCTCAGCGGCGCCGGTCGTCTTCGTGGGCATCATCGCCCCCTTCCTGGTCAGCGTGGTCGGCCATCAGGCGGCGCGCCTCGGCCATGAGAGCGGCCGCGCGAGCGGGAACGTCCCCGCCGTTCTCGGCCAGTGGATTGGAGCCCAGAGGGGCCATGAACGTCGGCTGCAGGTAGGTGTTGCCCTCGTCGCCCGGGATCGGCGGCATCTCCTCCAGCACCCGGATGTCGTTCGCGGACATGACGCCCGTGTCCCGCATCGCCCGGTAGTACGTCGCCCGCGCCGAGCTGTCACCGCGGAGTAGCCCCTGCAGCGCGTAGTGCGCGTACTCCCCGGTCGGCAGCAGTTCCTTCGTGATCCGCTGCTCCGTCGGTGCCAGCCACGTCGGGCCGAGGTCGAAGGTGACCCAACCCTGCGCCTGCTGCTCCAAGCCGGTGCCCCAGCTGGTGGACTTCGCTGTCTCCATGAGGAGGAACAGCGGCACGCCGAACATGCGGGCGATCTCGGTGATCTGGAACTCGCGGGACTCCAGGAACTGGGAGTCCTTCAGCGGCATGGCCACGGGCTTGAAGCTCGCGCCGGAGTCCAGGACCGCGACCTCGTGGGCGTTCTGGATCCCCGAGATCTTCGCCTGCCAACGGGACTTCAGCGCCGCCGCCTGCTCGGGAGTCAGACGGGCCTCGGTCTGCAGGACGCCGGACACCATGTTCCCGGAGCCGAACAGCTTGGCCGCCCCGGACTCGGCAGCCTGCGCCAGGCCGATGCCCTGCGCCGCCGCCCGCACCGGCGAGCAACCCGTCACCCCGTCGTACCCCAGGCCGGGGATGTGTAGGACGTCGCGGGGCGTGAGCACATGCTGCTCGCCCCAGTCGTCCGTGACGCTGAAGACCTTCCCCGCAGGGTTGTCCGCCGTCGGCCGCACTCGGCCGACCTGCACCCGGTCCGGCGACAGCGGCCACAACTCCCGCACCTGCCCCGACGCACCGCCCCGCAGCTTCTGCAGGTACGCGTTCCCCCACAGCACCCGATGCACGAACGCCAGCCGCCACAACTCCAGCGGCGTCAAGTCCGGATGCGGATTCTCCAGCAGCGTCGACGTGGTCCGGTCCTTCGTCCCCGTCCGGTACGTGTGCAGCGGCAGCGCCGCCGACACTCCCGCGATCACCGCGACCGACCGCCACACGGCCGGCATCTGCAGGCTGGACTTCTCCGACACCTGCACCCCGGCGTCGGTCCGCGGCCCGCCCATCCAGTCCAGCAGCGAGGCGTCGGTCAGCGGCACGGCCGGGTTCTCCAGGGACCGCCGCTCGAACAGGCCGAAGAGGCTCACGGCTCATCTCCCTTCCGGCTGGTGCTCGTGGCCCGCTCGACTGCCAGGACGCCCAGCAGGCCGCCCAGGACGAGCGCGGCCGGCGTGTAGACGAGGGCGACCCCCGCGAGGGCGACGAGGACGAACAGGATCTCCAGGACGTACAGCAGCTTCACCACAGGTTCGGCGCCCCTTCCGGCTCCTCGACCTCCGCGCCGAGCCCCCAGCGCGCCAGCGTGGCCGCCACCAGCGGGCTGATGTCCACTCCGACCCCGCGCCGGGCCCATGCCCACGCGTCGCCGAGGGGGCGCTTCTGCGCGCCGGCGAGGGCGACCGCGAGCGGTGCCTGGTCGAGGTGGCTGATGCCCTGCTCCACGACTGCGTCGTAGAACTGGCCGGTGGCGTCCGCGATCTGCCGCGCCTTCGGCTGCACCACCTCGACGCCGAGCTCGTCGGCCAGGTCCTCGATGAGCGACCCGGCCGGCCCGCCGCCATCGACGACCCAGCAGCGCGGCTTGTGCCGCTCGTGCAGCTCCTTGGCGCGCTCCACGACCCAGCCCATGCCGGGCCGGTGCTCAATGACCTCGACGTGCGTCCCGCCCCGCCACGGCCCCGCCACAGCGATTGCCGCATGGGAGCGCTCGGGCGTTGCGTCGATCGCCATCGCGATCGGCCCGTCCGGCCGGGACTTGGCGTCGGCCAGTGACCGCCAGGCGTCCTCTCCGATGACCTGCCACGTCTCCGCCCCGTCGACCGGGTAGTCCCCGACGCCGAGGCGCTCCCGCTCGAAGATGCCGCCCGAGCCCATCGACAAGCGCTCGTTGCGAACGTGCTCCGCCGTGATCCGGATCCCGAGCGCCGGGTTCGCCTGCGCCCACGACGCGGGGTCGTCGGGGTCGGCGTGCTCGGCGCAGGACGGGCCGCACTCGGCCCGGTGCGGGTCGACCGACCACTCGAAGTAGGCGAGGGACGGATCCGGCTCCCCGGTCTCCACAGCGGCCAGCGCGCGGGCCCGCAGGCGGCCGAGCTGCACCGACGGAGCGCCGATGCCGGCCGAACCGAGGTACCAGATCTGCGGGTTCGGCACGGCCGACATGGTCGGCATGAGCGCGCCCATGGCGTCGTCACCGAGGATCATTGCCTCGTCGAGGATGTTGCAGTCTCCGGTGAAGCCGCGGCCGGAGCCGCCGGAGCGGGCCAGGAACCGCAGTACTTGCCCGGTGACGAGCTCGATCGCTTCCTCACCGGTCGTCCGCCGTACCCGCAGCACACGTTTCCGCAGGTCAGGGCAGCCCATGACGAGTTGCTCAATCCGCTTGAACGCCACGATGCTCGTCTTGAACTCGTGCGCCGAGTGCAGGATCAGCTTCTCGCCGAGGAGGAACAGGCCGGCCAGCTGGCGGGCCTCGATGATCCCGCCCTTCCCGTTCTGCCGCGGGACGTTCACAGCGACCTCGAATGCGGACCATCGGCCGTCGGCCCGCTCCGACAGACCCATGTCGAGGACGTGCTGCTGCCACGGGTCGAGTTGCAGACCTGCCAGTGCCGCCAGCTCGACGGCCTCTTGGCCGGAGGACGACAGCCGCGACGCTGGGACGGTTGTGATGCGGGGGGTCTGGCAGCCGGCAGGGTCAGGCGCCGCGGCGGGCGGCGCGTCGAGCAGTGAGGTCATCGACGCCGTCCCCCTCCTTGACGGCCGGGGCCAGCGCCCGCAGCGTCTTCATCGCGGCGCCCAGTTCGCGAGCCACCACAGCACGAGCCGTGGGCGCGTCGGTCTCGTCGAACGTCTCTGCCAACTTCAGCACCAGCTCGGCCTGGCCAGGAGCCACCGCGGCAACGCCAAGCTGCTCGATCTCGGCTCGGATCTCGTCAGCGACCACATCGCCTCCTCAGCCGATTAGCGCGAGCTGCTGGCCACCGCGGGCCCCCTTGGCGCTGTTGCACACGAAGTGCGCCAGCTGCACGTTCGCCCGGGTGTCGTCACCGCCCTTGGACACAGGCACGACGTGGTCGATCGTCGGCGCCTTCGGATGCGGCACCTGCCGCCCCATCGCTACCCGGCCGCCACACAGCTTGCAGCGGCCACCGTCGCGCTCCGCTATCTCCGCCAGCGTGTACGGCTCCGACATCCCGCCACGCTTTGCCGCACGCCGCCGACGGTTCTTCGCCTGCCAGTACAGCCGCTGACGCTCCAAAGCCTCGGTCGACCGGCCACGTGGCCCGGAGCCGGGCTTGTTGGAGGCAGCGCACGCCTGCGAGCACCAGCGCTGCTCGCGCGCGTACTTGTGGTACTCCGCCCCGCAGCTCTTACACTGCGCGACCGCTCGGCCTGCCTTCCTCTCGGCCCAGGGGCGCTGCACGGACAGGGACGTCCGGCGCTTCTTGCCGCACGGCTCACAGCGAAGGCGAGCGCGGCCACGAGTCCGCTGCTCTCCCGTGGCCCCACAGTCGATGCAGGTGAAGGACTTGACATTGGTCATGTTCGTCTCCCGGAAATGCGGAAGGCCCGAGCCGGGAGACTCGGGCCTTCCTGCCCGCCGTGATCGGCGACGGGTGATCAATGGAGGTGACGCAGGGTGATGTCACGGAGAGTGACGCCGCTAATTGGGTTTGATCTTGAATTCGGGTCAAGATCGTCTTTCAAATCGATCACGCGCAAAACCGGGAGACAAGGGCTTTTGGGTCGCCCGCTCCGGCGCTGAACTTTTGATCCACTCTCCCCCTGGCGAGCCTGGATCAGCGCCGATCGGAGATCGTTTCTGTTGCGTCGAGCGAGCGCTTGCGGGGTGTAGCGGGGCCGCCGTCGGGCTGGTTGCCCGCTGTCACCACTGCCTGGATGTCTGGGGCATGACGTCCTGCGCCTGGGGCCGGCGCTGCCGGTACCAGCGGGTGGCGACCCGCTGCATCTCG
>NZ_DATCVQ010000619.1:0-7836 GCF_036566765.1 Streptomyces sp. | reverse complement strand
GCGCAGGGCCGGGTTTTCATACGGGCGCCATGCCGGCGCCGCGATGGTGCGAGCGGACGTGAAGACCGCCGTAGGTGTGACCGCTCCTCTCAGCTCCGTGAGGAGTAGTGAGCGTGTCTGGCTCATGAGTTGCGATGCCGCCTGCCGGGTGGCCGCGTACACGTCGACGTCGACAAAGGCGCGGTCGAGGCGGAGGCCGTCATCGCCGCCACCTGCCCGCTGGATCTGAATGATGGGCAAGATCTCGCCTAGGTTGGCCGGAAGGTCTGTCAGGACTCTTACGTCGAGTCCGGACGCCAGCCATGCAACGAGCTCAGCTTCCACATCGACGCTGCCGACGGCGGTCATCAGTTCCGCCCGCCCAACTGCGCCGCCTGTAGCAGCACATGATGGGCGGGCACGCGCTCGGTGCCGTACTCCACCCAACGGGCGTAGTAGGAGCCATTGCGGACGTAGGCGACGGCGCGGTCTCGGCGGCGACCGCCGCGGTTTGTGGAGTCGGTTTCCCATGACCGCTGGTAGTGGCCAGGATCGGGGCTCGCATGATCGACCGGGGAAGTCGCCTCCGCGATGCCCTTGATGACCTCGGCGCGGCGCAGCATCTCCGCCTGCATGCCCGGCATCCGCAGCATGTCGCCGATGCCTTTGCGATTCGGTTTGAAGCGTGCTGCCATAGCCCCTCCTGCAAATCGCGATTCAGGGGGCGGACGTGGACGTCAAGGGTGTGCTCGGCAGCATCAGCTTCGACGGGGAATGGATCACCATCACGAAGACGCCGATCGGTCCTAAGCCGGCGCCGACCCGGCTGCGAGCCGCAGACATTCAGGGCACGCGCCTCAAGCCCGGAAGCCGCCTGTTCCACGGCTACGTGCAGTTCCTGCTCCCCGACGGCCGACCGGCAGGTGAGAAGCCTTCGGGGAGCTTCGGCGGCGGCAGGCCCCCATACGAGGACCCCTACAGCCTGTCCATCCCCCGTAGGAGCAACGACGCAGCCGAGAAGCTGATCGCCGCCGTCGAGCAGGCTCGCACTATCCGGTGACCAGCTTGAGCGCGGCCACTACCGGGCCCGTCGAACCCGTGAAAGGTGAGCGGAAGCTCCCGGGTAGCCCATCCACCTCATACAAGTCGCCGGCGACACGGATCTGGTCCGTAGCTCGGATGTCGGTGCCATAAGGGGCGTACAGCGTGAGGCCGGTGATGACGGTGTCGCGGGCGTCAACGTCTTCATTGGCTCCTGCCCCCGTACCGTCCCGCGGAGCGATGCCGCAACCCGGCACCGGAATCTCGGTCGGAGGCCCTGGGACGTCGTTTCCGTACACGTCACGAGACGGCGCGCCAGGACGCAGGATCGTGACCACGTCCCCCGCGGGGAGCTCACGCACGGGCGACTCCCTCTACCGCGGCACACCATGCTGCAAGGTCTTCCGAGGGGTCCAGCTCCGCGCTACGCGCCTTCGCCCGCTTGGACGCCAGACGGTACTCACCCGGCGTCAGCAGCTGCCTCAGCGTCGCCTCGTAGCCATCCCAGTCGTTGCGGTCGGCATACACGCCGGCGTCAGCCAGGGACTCGCACAGCCCTGGCGTCGGATGGGCTAGCACGGGGATTCCGCTGGCCATCGCCTCCACGCCGACGCGCCCCCACGACTCGTAGGAGCTGGGCATGAGCAGCACTTTCGTGCGCGCGTACACCTGCGTCCGCATGTCATCGCCTCGGACGTGCTCGAGGACTTCGACGTTCGGCAAGTCTGGGAGCGCTTGTTCTCCGTATGCACCCGTCACGGCAAGGAACTGCTGCTCTGGCATGCGCTGGGCCAAGGCGGCGAGAACCTCGCCGCCCTTCTCCTTGCTGCAGTTGACGAGCGTCACCGCGCCCCCGGGCTTCGTCTCGTACTCGGAGGCGACAACCGGAGGCCGCACGATCAGCGACTGATGCGGGCGCACACTCTTCGGGTACTCGGCGAAGAACAGCTCCGCCTCGCGTTCCATCCATCGGCTGTTGTAGACCGCCAGCGCGGTGCCGCCGCTGGCCATGTCGCGGAAGCTGGTCCGGTGCGTGTTGTGGCAGACTACGATCATCGGTTTGCCGAAGCCCCGGGCTAGCGACGCTGTCGTTGGAACGGACTCCAGATGCGACAGGGCGACGTCCGCCTTGCGTACTGCACTCCCGAAATCCAGGCGGGACGCCAGGGGGATCACAGGGATCCCCCGGTACGCGTAGGGCTCGTGGGCGTCACCGTGCTGAGACAGCCACACCTGCACGTCGTGTCCGCGCTCCACGAGTGGGCGCAGCATTCCGACCAGCATGTGCTCGGCGCCAGCATTGTGCTCGGGAGGCATCGCATGGACGCGGACAACGATCCTCAGCGGCCGGCTCATCGGTGCCTCACCATCGACATGCCAGCCTTCGGACGATAACCGGCATCATCGAGCTCCCGTCGATCCTCGTCAGTCATGGCAACCGCCGTGCCGACACCGGACCCGTCGGTGCGGTACGAGTAGGGGCCGATCGTCTCCCCAGTCACACCGCCGGCGACCGTGGGCGATGTCAGGGTGCGAAGGGCCATACGCGCCACAACCGCCACCACGTCTGCGGGCACTTCAGCGGCGCCGTGGCTGTACGTCACCCGATAGGTGCCCGGATAGGCGTCGGCGTCCTCGACGTACCAGCGCTCCGGCATGTTGATCGACGGGGTGTCGGCGGCGATTCGGATGATGTCGATGCCGTCCCATTGCCATCCCACCACCGGGAGGTCCGGTGCCCCGCCCGCCCCGACGGCCACTACTCCGGCGACCGCAATGACGGGCTTCTGTGGCAGCCGGATCTCGCCCTGCTGGGCGCGAAGCACCACGGTCTCGTTGTCGGTGCGCGTGAACGCCTGCTTGGTGTACGCGCGGACCTTCGCTGAGGCATCCGCCAGCAGGGACTGCGCACGCGCTTCCTCGACAGAAGTAAGCGGCCTGCCCAGACGGTCTGAAAGGTCCGTCACGCTAGCGAGGGGCTCCACGCTTCGCCACCCCCTCCATTGCTGCCGCCCACACATCAAGTTCGGCGGCGGGGTCGAGTCCTGCGGCGCGGGCTGCGGCAGCCTTGGACGCTTGCGGGTAGACCTTCGGTGAGAACAGTCGCTTCACGGCGGCCATCCAGGCGTCGACGTCGTCACGGTCGGCGAAAATGCCCGCCTCGCCCAGCGACTCCATGAGCCCAGGGGTGGGGTGGGCGACCACCGGAATTCCGGAGCACATCGCTTCGACCGCGACGCGCCCGTAAGACTCGTAGGAGGACGGCGCCAGGAGGACCCTGGTGCGGGCGTAGACGTCCTTCGCCATCCGGTCCCCTGGCGTGTGCGGCACGATCTCCACGTTCGGCAGATCTTCGCGGATGATCTGCTGCCCGTATCCGCCGATGACGCCAAGGAACTTGCGGCGTGGCATGCGTTCGGCGAGCGCGTAGAAGACCTTCGCGCCCTTCTCCACAGTTAGATTGATCAACGTGATGCGGTCGCCTGGCGTGGCCTGATAGTCCTCGACGGCTACCGGCGGGTGCACGGTGATACCCCACGGCATCGGCCGATCCCCGCGGTGAACACGCCACCACGCCTCCGCATCAGCCTTCATCCAGGCCGTGTTGTACACGACTAGCGACGGGGAGCCCTTCACCAGCCACGACTTCGACTTCTCGAAGGTGTTGTGAAGCAGATGAACCACCGGGATCCGGTTCAGCTCCCCCAGTACTGACGCCCTGGCCGTGTTCTCCAGGTGCGTCACGATCGCCTGAGCCCGGCCGTCACCGCGCATCCACCGCGACGGATCGGCCTTGCTCCGGTACGGGTAGACGCTCACGCCGTCGATCTCGTAGACATCGGTCGCGGCACCGCGCTGCGACAAGAGGACATCGACGTCGTGTCCGCGGGCCGCCAACTCCCGCAGGAGGCTGTGCGCCGCCCACTCGGCCCCCGCATTGTGGGCTGGAGGGTAGGCGTGAAGCATCGCCAAGACCCGCAACAGGAACTCCGATCCCCAGGCGGCCGGCAACCCGTCGAGGCTGCCGGCCGCTCACGGTCAGGACGCGGCCGTGGTCGCCTGGACGACGGCGAACGGGCTGCGGGTCGCCGAGTTGGTGTTCAGGCGGGTCGCCGGGTTGGCCGTGGCGAACGCGACGCGCATGACGACGCGCATGGCCACCGAGTCCTGCTGCATCAGGTTGAGGATGACCTTGCCGTCGTCGTCGGAGATGACGCCCTCGGTGAACAGCTTGAAGCTGATGTCCTGCCGGACACCCACGATGGCCTTCGACCAGTCGCCCATCAGCAGCTCGGCCTCGGACATGTCCCAGGCGCCGTTGGTGAGCTCCGACATCGGGTAGCCGTACAGCGTTCCGCCCGGCACCCCCTGCAGATTCGGCTGGTAGATCGGCACGCCCTGCTCGGTGCGCATCGTGTTGAGCTTCCACGTCAGGCCCGGACGGCTCATGAAGCCGTTCACGGCGAACCCGTCCTCGGCCACCTTCCCGGCGGCCGTGGCGACGTCTACTGCGAAGTCCCCGCCGGTCCCGGAGATGACCGCGTTTCCCGCAGCCACCGCGGACTGGTAGACCGCGGCGGGCCACGTGGACGGCTTGTCGAGACCGAAGAGGCCGGCCGCGTCCAGCTTGGCGCCGATGGCCTCCACGAGGCGCGGTCGAACCTGCTCCCAGATCGGCATCTGGGCGTCGTCGAGGTAAGCCTCGGGGATCGGCACGATTGCGGCGATCTCCTCGGCGACCAGGTCGACGTTCTTCCAGTCCTGCGCCGTGGTCTGCTTCAGGCCGGTGTCGCCACCGACGAAGTAGGCCAGCGGCAGCACGTCGAGGACGGGCTGGCGCTGCGTCTTGGATGACATCGGCACGTTGCGAGCACGCTGGAGCAGGGCGGAAGCCGCCGGGAGCTCCTGGATGATCTCCGCCGATACGGGCGTCGGGACGAGCGGGTCGTTGCTGGCGTCCCGGCTGATGAGCGAATTGAAAGGCACGGGGTCTCCTTCCGGAAAGGCAGCGACCCCGGCCCCGTGCGGGTGATTCCGGCGCTGCGGTGAGATTCAGATCAGGGAGTGCGGCCAGCCATCCGGCGGATCCACTGGTCGGGAGTCGCCTCCGTGCCGCCTGAGGCGGTGGCGGCGCCCGGCGTGAGCGACTCGACCGGCCGCTGCTGGGCCGGCGGCGCGGCGGGAGCGGACGCCTTCAGCCGTTCGGCGAGCATCTCTGCGCGCGCATTGATCTCGTCTTCGCTGCCCGAGCCGAGGAGGTCGATCAGGTCCGGCGGGATGTTGTGCGTTGCCGCCGCCATGAGGCGGGTGTTCGTGGCGCGCAGATCGGCGAGCTGCTGCTCGACGCCCTGGGCGCGTTCGGTCGCCCGCTGGAGTTCGGACTTCTGGGTGTCCTCGAACTCCTGGTACTTCTGCGCGGCCTGGCGGAGCTGCTCGATCTCGTCCTTCGACTTGAAGCCGAGCGCAGCCAGGTGCTTGTTCTCGTGCTGCCGCGACAGCGCCTTCCACTTCGTCGCCTCGGACTCCCAGTCCGTGACCTCCTGCCTGGAGGCGCCCGCGCTCTGCTGAGCCGGGGCGGCCTGCTGGCCGGGAGGGTTCTGGACCTGTGCGGGAATCTGTCCTGCGGCGACTGCTTCGGCGGGGGTGGGGACTACCGGCGTGCCGCTGGCGGTCTCCGAGGTGTTCTCGGCCATTGCTTGGGCTCCCTGTCGGGTGCGACGCCATGTCGGCGAACGCGGAGGTGGTTATGCGAAAGGCGCCCAGCCGTGTCGGCGGGCGCCATGTACGGCACGAGTGGTGCCGTGATCGGGAGTCAGGGACGGGCAGGGGCCGCGTAGGCGGCGCGCCCTTCGGACTCCCACCAGCGGCGGAACGCGTTGACGGCGTGCTTGCCGCCGCGACCTCGCGTTTCCCGCAGCCAGTCGTCGTAGAGGTTCTCGGCGATGCCGATGAACGGTTCGTCGTGGGTGAACGCGGGCCACGCTTGGCACGCGCAGTGATCGTGGTAGCGGTTGCCGCCCTGGCGCGGATCGCCTGCCGTCTGGGCTGACTTGTAGACCGGCCCGCGGGAGGCGAGCATGGCGCACCAGGCGCACGGATCAGCGTCCGTCACCCGCGACCAGCCAGTGGCCTGCCCGTCGGCGGTGATCGACCGCTGCATCGCCTGTCGGCCGCCTTCGAGTGCCAGGTACTGAGTGGAGCCGACCATGCGGACAGCGGCAGCGTCCATGGCCTGCTGCGGCGTTTTCCCGGCGGCGATCGCGCGCTTGAACTCCACCGGCCCTGTCACATCGAGGGTCGCTTCAAGACGGTCAACCAGCAGCGGGAGCGGACCCTCGGGCCTGAACCCGTCGTCCGGCAGGCCGGCGTCGCCCCTGGCCGCCAGGTAGCTGGATTGCGCCAGCGCGGCGGACTGTTCACGGGCCTGCTGCACGATGGGCGCGAGCGCGGCGCGGACTGCCGGCCATGAGGCGTCGATCTTTGCGGGGTTCATCAACTCCCGCCACACCTGCAGCACCTGCTGGGCGAGGCGGGCCGCCATGAGCGCCTGGATGCGCCGGTAGGCCTGCGGGGCTTCCGTGCGGGCCATCAGGCCGCCACGTCAGGGGCTGGCCCGGGGGCCGTCGCCGAAGCGGGCTGGGCCATCTGCTTCTCGATGATCCCGTTCAGGCGCCCCAGGGAATCTCCCTGCTCCGCTGTCGTCTTCCATCGCTCGACGTCCGTCTGTGTAACGCCCGGGATCTTCTCCCACAGCTCTTGCGGGGGCACCCCGAGCATCGTCACGAGCTTCCCGAGGGCGTCCACGGTCTGCGCCAGGGAGCGGGCCGAAGTGTCCCGCCACACCACCTGGGCTGCCGTGTCCTCCCATGCCCTGGAATCCCCTGCCGCGAGGCCGGCCAGCCGCAGTGTCTGCTCGTGGCCTTCGCCGCACAGCGATTCGCGTTCGTCCGTCTTGCGGTCGAGGCCGTCGCGGGCAGCTGCCAGTGCTTCGGCGGACAGGTTCACCATCTGCCCGAGCAGGTGGTAGGGCGGGACCTGCGACAAGGTGGCGATGTGCCGGATCGTCGACTCACGAGAGTCGAGGTAGCCCTTGAGGTCCGTCTGCCCGAACTCGCCGAACTTGGTGTCCGCGTCCTCCGCAACGAACAGGCCGTCAACACGCGACCTGAACGGTTCGATCGGGTTCCCGTCGCCGTCCAGAGGCGGCGCCATGCCGGTCACCCACCGCTGACGAAACGCCGCGTACTGCTGCGCCATCAGCAGGTTGAACGTCGTCATGTTCAGCTGGTCCTGCGAGTCGATCAGGGGCTCGACCTCGCCCACAACGCCGTCACCGTCGAGATCCTCGGTGTTGATGTAGCGGACCACCGGGCACACCCCGAGGTCGTGCCGCATCAGCCACTGATCCCCGTCGGGCGCCAGCTGCGAGCCGTCTTCCTTGCCGGCCAGCGTGTACCGGGCCTGGTCGTCGTAGATGCGGACCACCCGGCGCTTGCCCTTCGCCGTGTTCTCCAGGCGGTCTTCCACCGCAAAGATCGGCCACTCGTCGTTCACCGGGTCCGCGTACAAGGCGGTCATGCGTCGCGGCGAGAACGGTGTGATCACCGGCACCGGCTTGCCCGGCATCACCACCGCGTAGGCGGCCCCGTAGCTGAGCACC
Source organism: Streptomyces sp. (assembly GCF_036566765.1). GTDB lineage: Bacteria > Actinomycetota > Actinomycetes > Streptomycetales > Streptomycetaceae > Streptomyces. The sequence goes on along the minus strand of NZ_DATCVQ010000619.1, from coordinate 155 downwards.
GAGCGGTGAATGCCGTGCTGGCGGGCATCCATACGGTTCGCCTGCCAGATCGCCCACGGCGCCGCGTTCTCATCCGAGCCAGCTGGCCTGTAGCCGTCGACGTACATGTTCTGCGCGACAACGGTGACCACGAGCGGCAGGATGTTGACCTTCGC
>NZ_DATCVQ010000618.1:0-4757 GCF_036566765.1 Streptomyces sp. | reverse complement strand
CGCCGACGGTGAGGACCAGGCCGATACCGGCCCGGATCCAGCCGGACTTGGCGTCCGCCGGGGTTCCGGATTCGCGCAGGGCGGCCATCGGCGAGACCTTGCCGGCCCGGCGGGCCGGGACGTACGCGGCGACGACGGTGACGATGATGCCGAGCGCCAGCCCGAGCACCGGAGTCGTCCAGGCGATCGTGAGGTCCTCGGTAGACAGGTTCATGCCCATGGAGTTCATGAGCTTCATCAGGCCGACGGCGACACCGATTCCGGCACCGACGCCGAGGACGGAGCCGACCGTGCCGAGGAACAGCGCCTCGACCAGCACGGACCGGTTGACCTGCCTGCGGCTGGAGCCGATGGCCCGCATCAGGCCGATCTCGCGGGTGCGCTGGGCCACCAGCATCGAGAAGGTGTTGACGATGAGGAAGATGCCGACGAGGAAGGCGATCCCGGCGAAGCCGAGCATCGCGTACTTCATGACGTCGAGGAACCCGGCGACGTCCTTGCGGCCCTCGTCCGCGGCCTCGGCGGCGGTCTGCAGCTTGTAGCCCTCGCCGACCGCCGAGGCGATGCTCGCCTTGAGTCGGTCGTCGGAGACCCCCGCCGCGGCGTCGGCGGTGATCGTCGTGAACAGCCCTTCCTTGCCGAGGAGTTCGCGCTGGGCGGTGGCCGTGTCGAAGTAGACGACGGTGGCGCCGGGGTTGGTGACCTTGAAGTCGGCGATGCCGGAGATCTTCGCGGTGAAGTCACCGGTGACGGAGATGGTGCGCAGTTCGTCGCCGATCTTCAGCTTGTGCTTCTCGGCGGTGCCGCCGTCGACCAGCACCTCGGTGGGCCCGCGCGGCTCGTGGCCGGAGGTGATCTCCACCGAACGCAGCTCGTTCGGGCTCCAGTTGACGGCGATCGTGGGCGCGCCGCTGGTCGGACCGAGGTTCTTGTTCTTCGCGTCCACGACGGTGATGCTCAGCGAGATCACCGAGCCCTGGGCGCCCTTGACCCCGTCGGCCTTGCGGACCTTCTCGACGAGCGAGGCCGGGAAGGTCTCGGGGCGGCCGGTCTGCGGGTTCGTCTCGCCGCTGCCGGCGCTGAGCGTGACGTCGGAGGCGGTCGAAGCGAAGAGCTTGTCGAAGGTGGTGTTCATGGTGTCCGTGAACACCAGCGTGCCGCTCACGAACGCCACGGACAGCATGACGGCGACGGCGGAGAGCGCCATACGGCCCTTGTGCGCGAAGAAGTTGCGCAGCGAGGTCTTGAGGACGGTCATGACGTGCGCCCCCGGGCGTCGAAGTCCTTCATGCGGTCCAGGACGGCGTCGGCGGTGGGCTTGAACATCTCGTCGACGATCCTGCCGTCCGCCAGGTAGAGCACCCGGTCCGCGTAGGAGGCGGCCACCGGGTCGTGCGTCACCATGACGATCGTCTGGCCCAGCTCGTCCACCGACTGCCGCAGGAAGCCGAGCACCTCTGCGCCGGCCCGGGAGTCCAGGTTTCCGGTCGGCTCGTCGCCGAAGATGATCTCGGGGCGGGCGGCCAGGGCGCGCGCCACGGCGACGCGCTGCTGCTGACCTCCGGAGAGCTGGGTCGGCCGGTGCTTGAGACGGTCGGCGAGTCCGACCGTGGTGACGACCCGGTCCAGCCACGCCCGGTCCGGCTTGCGGCCGGCGATGTCCATCGGGAGCGTGATGTTCTCTATCGCGTCCAGGGTCGGCAGCAGGTTGAACGCCTGGAAGATGAAGCCGATCCGGTCCCGCCGCAGCTGCGTCAGCTTCTTGTCCTTCAGACCGGTGATCTCGGTCTCGTCGAGGTAGATCTGGCCGCTGGTGACGGTGTCGAGACCGGCCAGGCAGTGCATCAGGGTCGACTTGCCGGACCCGGAGGGGCCCATGATCGCGGTGAACTGCCCCCGGTTGATGTCGACGTCGACATGGTCCAGGGCGACGACCCGGGTCTCGCCCTGCCCGTACGCCTTGACGACCTGCCGCGCCCGCGCGGCGACGGCCGTACGCTCTCCAGAACCCCCGTGCCTGGGGATGGTCACAGCCGAAGTCACGGTATGTCTCCTATATCGGTGAGTTACGAAGCAGTGCGGTGCCGTGCGGTGCAGTGCGGTGCCGTGCAGTGCGGTGCCGTGCCGTGCGGTGCCGTGCCGTGCGGTGCAGTGCGCTTGCTCCGCTGATCCGGTGCGGTGATTCGAGTCTGTTCGGTGCGGGACCCGAGCACAGTGGTGCTCCCCGCACACTCGCCCTGCGGTTTTCCTCAGGCCCCCGTGACCTGAGGCGAGCCGCAGCCCGTAAGAACCAGTTAAGAACCAGGCGGCCCCCGGCACGTCCTCCGTCGGGACGAACGCCCCCTGGGCGCAATGGGGGAGGTTCCCTTAGGGGTCTCCACCCGTGGGCGGAGACCCCCTCGGGGGTTTTCCCCGACTCTGCCCCCTCCCGCAGCGTGAGGTGCAAGTGAGAGGGTGTCCCCCGAAGAAATAGATGCATAGGGAATGCATGCCGACAGCAGGGGAGGACATCCGGTGGCCGAACCGACGACAGCGCCCGCGACCGCGACCGCGGCCACGCCACGCGGCAGAGGCCCCGTCGTCGCAGCGCTCATGCTCGGCATGGGCCTCGCCGCCCTGGACGGCACCGTCGTCGCCACCGCCGTCCCGCAGATCGTCGGCGACCTCGGCGGACTCGCGGTCTTCTCCTGGCTGTTCTCCGGCTACCTGCTCGCCGTCACCGTCACCCTGCCGGTGTACGGGAAGCTCTCCGACACCTTCGGCCGCAAGCCGGTCCTCATCGCCGGCATCGTCCTCTTCCTCGTCGGCTCGCTGCTGTGCGCGGCAGCCTGGAACATGGCCTCCCTCATCGCCTTCCGGATCGTGCAGGGCCTCGGCGGCGGCGCGCTCCAGGGCACCGTCCAGACGATCGCGGCCGACCTGTACCCGCTGAAGGAACGCCCGAAGATCCAGGCGAAGCTCTCCTCCGTGTGGGCCACCTCGTCGGTCGCCGGCCCGGCCGCCGGCGGCCTGCTGGCCGGCTACGCCGACTGGCGCTGGATCTTCCTCGTCAACATTCCGGTCGGTCTGGTGGCCCTCTGGCTCGTCGCCCGCTACCTGGTCGAACCAGTCCGCAGCACGGCCCAGGGCTCCGGCGCGACCGACGCTCCGCGCCGCGTCGTCGTCGACTGGCCCGGCGCCCTCGCCATCTTCGCGACCGGCGCCCTGCTGCTCACCGCGCTCGTCCAGGGCGGCGTCGCCTGGCCGTGGCTGTCCGCGCCCTCACTGGCGCTGTTCGGCGGCAGCCTGGCCCTCGGCGCGCTCACCGTGATCATCGAACGGCGCGCCGCCGAACCGATCATCCCCGGCTGGGTGTGGCGCCGCCGCACCATAGCCGCCGTCAACCTCGCGCTCGGCGCGCTCGGCCTGCTGATGGTCGCCCCGACCGTCTTCCTGCCCACCTACGCCCAAGCCGTCCTCGGCCTCGGCCCGATCGCCGCCGGGTTCGTACTGTCCGCGATGACCCTGAGCTGGCCGGTCACCGCCGCCTTCGCCAACCGCGTGTACAGCCGCATCGGCTTCCGGCTCACCGCCGTGTTCGGCATCTCGTGCGCCCTGCTCGTCCTCCTCGCCTTCCCTTTGCTGCCGTTCCCCGGCGAGCCCTGGCAGCCCGCCCTGCTGATGCTGCTGCTCGGCGCGTCCCTCGGCTTCTTCCAGCTCCCGCTCATCGTGGGCGTCCAGTCGACCGTCCCGTACGAGGAGCGCGGCACGACCACCGCGTCCGTACTGTTCTGCCGCCAGGTCGGCCAGAGCGTCGGCGCGGCGCTGTTCGGCGCGATCGCCAACGGCGTGCTCGCCGCCCGCCTCGGCGGCAGCGGCGACCTGGACTCGCTCGCCCGCGCCCTCGACACCCCCGGCGCGCTCACCGCCTCGGCCGCCGACCATCTGCGCCGGGCGGTGGACGCGGCGGTGGACTACGTCCACATCGGCGCGGCCGTCGCGGCCGCCCTGGCCCTCCTCGTCCTGCTCACGATCGCGCCCCGCCGCTTCCCGGTCCTGAAGGAGGCCACGGAGGGCGCGGGTGAGTCGGGGGACGGATCGGCGGCGGCGAAAGCGGCGCAGGAACCGGCCGCCTGACGGGGCGGTGCGACCGCCTGACGGAGGCGGTGCGACCGCCGCCTGACGGGGGCGGTGCGGCCGCCGCCCGACGGGGGCGGTGCGGCCCCTACTTCTCTTCCTCCTCCCCCACCCGGGGTTCCTCGGACTCCTCGGGCTCCTCCCTCTGCTCGTCTCCCTGCTCCTCCCCCTCCCCCCGCCCCGTCAGCGTCGCCAAGCTGTTGCGGACGTGGGTCATATGGGCCCGGGTCTCCTCGCGGGCGCTGTCGTGCTCGCGCAGGACGCGGTCCGTCTCGCGCTCGATCCGGTCCTGGTGCACCCGGGCCTCCGCGAGCAGTTCCTCGGCGCCGACCTCCGCCTCCTCCTGGCGGTGCCGGGCGCTCTCCTCGGCCTCCGCGAAGGCCCGCTCAGCCTCCGAGAGCGCGGACTCCGCCGCCGCGACCAGCTCGATGTGCCGGGCCGCGAGCTCCTCGTCCCGGCGGGCCGCCGCCCGCTCCGCCTCCGCCCACCGCTCGACGTGCTCCTTCTCCTGCGCGTCCACCAGCGCCGCCGCCCGCAGCCGGGCGTCCTCCACCGCCGTACGCGCCTCCTCCCGTGCCGCGGCCGCGTCGGCCCGCGCGCCCGCCCGTAGCGCCGCCGCCTCACCGCGCGCGTCCCGGAGC
>NZ_DATCVQ010000617.1:0-13292 GCF_036566765.1 Streptomyces sp. | reverse complement strand
GCGCGGCGTGGGGCGTGCGGTGCGCGGCGTGCGGTGTCGGCCCGGGCGTTGGCCCAGGCCGGGGCCCTTCCGGCGCGCGTGGTCAGTCGCCGGGGTGCGTCGCCGGGGTGGTGAACGCGCCCGCCTTGACCGCCGCCAGGGCCGCGGCGGCGGCCTGGTCCGCGAGGGCGGTGTCGACCGGCTCGCGGGTGATGAACAGGCGTAGGAAGAGCGGCGCGGAGACGGCTCGTACGACGGCCCCCGCGTCGGTGCCGGGCGGGGCCTCGCCGCGGTCGACCGCGCGCTCCACGACGGGCTCGCAGCGGCGGAAGCGCTCCGTGTAGAAGGCGTGCAGCGCCTCGGCGGCGCGTGGCGACTGGAAGGCGGCCCCGACGAACGCCGTGGGCGCGGCCGCGGCGGCCGGATCGGCGAACGACTCGCTCACCTCGCGCGCGAGCGCACGCAGATCGCCGGCCAGGCTGCCGGTGTCCGGCGGTGTCCAGTCGTCCTCGCCCGCCAGGTCCAGGGCGTCGGCGACCAGTCCTTCGAGGGTGCCCCAGCGGCGGTAGAGCGTCGTCTTGTGGACGCCGGAGTGCTCCGACACGTACTCGACCGTCAGCCCCGGGTAGCCGTGTTCGGCCAGGCCGGTGAGGACGGCATCGCGGACGGCGGCGCGGGTGCGGGCGGTACGGCCGCCGGGGCGGCGGCTGCCGGGCGCGGGCGCCGCGGAGGGGGTGGGCTGCTCGGCCGAGACGTCGTTCAATTGCTACTCCCGTTGCGTTAGTGGATCGAGTGTGCCACACTCTTCGTAATGCGACTCAGGTTGCATTTGCTTCATTCGCTGACCGGACCCCTGGAGGCGCCCTTGCCCACCCAGATCTCGCTCCACGACGTGACCGTGTCCCGCGGGGACCGGCTCCTGCTCGACCGGATCTCGCTCACCGTCCGCCCCGGTGAACGGATCGGGATCGTGGGGGAGAACGGGGCGGGCAAGTCCACCCTGCTGCGCATACTCGGCGGCCTTGAGGCGCCTGACGACGGCGACGTGGTCACGCTGACCGACGGCGGTCAGGGACTGCTTGCGCAGACTCCGCAGCTGCCCGGCGACCGCACCGTCGCCGACGCGATCGACGCGGCCCTGCACGAACTGCGCTCGATGGAACGGAGACTGCGCGCGCTCGAAGCGCGGCTCGGCACGGCGGACGACGGCGCGCTGGACGCGTACGGCGAACTGCTCACCGCCTACGAGCTGCGCGGCGGGTACGAGGCGGACGCCCGGGTCGACAAGGCCCTGCACGGCCTGGGTCTCGCCCACATCGGGCGGGAGCGGCCGCTCGGCAGCCTGTCGGGCGGCGAGCAAGCGAGACTCGGCATCGCCTGCACGCTCGCCGCGTCGCCCGAGGTGCTGCTGCTCGACGAGCCCACCAACCACCTGGACGAGCGCGCCCTCGACTGGCTGGAGGACGCCCTGCTCGCCCACCGGGGCACGGTCGTGGCCGTCTCCCACGACCGCGTCTTCCTGGAACGGGTCGCGACAGCGATCGTCGAGGTGGACGCCGACCGCCGCACGGTCGTCCGGTACGGCGACGGGTACGCGGGCTACCGCGCCGAGCGGGCGGCCGCCAGACGCCGCTGGGAGCAGGCGTACACGGAGTGGTGCGCCGAGTCCGCCCGCCTCGAGGAGTACGCCGCGACGACCGCGCACGGCGTCGCCGCCGGCCGCGGGCTCAAGGACAACAACAAGATGGCGTACGACCGCGCGGGCGGCCGCGTCCAGGCGTCCGTGTCCGGCAGGGTCCGCAACGCGCAGGAGCGGCTGCGCCGGCTCAGGGACGAGCCCGTTCCCCGACCGCCCCGACCGCTGGCCTTCGCGGCGCGCCCCGTCGCCGGGACCGCGCAGGGCGAGCTGGTGTCCCTGGCCGGGGTGCGGGTCGGGCAGCGGCTCGCGGTCGACGAGCTGACCGTCGGCGCGGGCGAGAAGGTCCTGATCCACGGGGGCAACGGGGCGGGGAAGTCCACGCTGCTCTCGGTGCTGGCCGGGCTGCGCGCCCCCGACGTGGGAGAGGTCCGGCGGCGGGGCAGGATCGGCTATCTCGCCCAGGAGATACCCGTCGACCGGCCGGCGGAGGGCGTCCTCGCGGCCTTCAGCCGGGGGCTCGCCGTCACCGAGGAGGAGGGGTCCGAGCTGCTGCTGTCTTACGGACTGCTCCGCCCGGCCGACCTGCACGTCCCGGTCGGATCGCTCTCGGCGGGACAGCGCCGCCGGCTGGCCCTGGCCCGGCTGCTGGCCAGGCCCGCCGACCTGCTGCTGCTCGACGAGCCCGCCAACCACCTGGCCCTCGGTCTCGTCGAGGAGCTGGAACAGGCCCTGGAGCACTGGACCGGCGCGCTGGTCGTCGTCTCCCACGACCGTCGGCTGCGGAGCCGATTCACCGGCCGGATTCGCCGGATGGACTCCGGCCACCTGGCCGACTGAGCCCGGCCGCGGCGGGCGAACTAGGGTCGAGGCATGGCACGACCGCGGCGCATCGTCCTCGTACGGCACGGAGAGTCGGAGGGGAACGTCGATGACACGGTGTACGAGCGCGAACCCGACCACGCGCTCGCCCTCACCGCGACCGGTTGGCGCCAGGCGGAGGAGACGGGGGAGCGGCTGCGGGAGCTCTTCGGCGACGAGACGGTCAGCGTCTACGTCTCGCCGTACCGCCGCACCCACCAGACCTTCCGGGCGTTCCGGCTCGACCCCGCGCGCGTCCGGGTGCGCGAGGAGCCGAGGCTGCGGGAGCAGGACTGGGGGAACTGGCAGGAGCGCGAGGACGTGCGCCTGCAGAAGGCGTACCGCGACGCGTACGGGCACTTCTTCTACCGGTTCGCCCAGGGGGAGTCCGGGGCCGACGTGTACGACCGGGTCGGGTCGTTCCTGGAGAGCCTCTACCGCAGCTTCGAGGCCCCCGACCATCCGACGAACGTCCTTCTGGTCACCCACGGGCTCACCATGCGGCTGTTCTGCATGCGCTGGTTCCACTGGACGGTCGCCGAGTTCGAGTCGCTGTCCAACCCGGGCAACGGCGAGACGCGCATACTGCAGCTCGGGGAGGACGGGCGGTACACCCTTGACCGGCCGTTCGAACGCTGGCGGACCCCGGAACCGTACGGCGGCACCGGATAGACACCTCATGGTGCTAACTCGTCAAGCCACAGGCTGCGGTATTCGAACAGCGATCACTCATAGCGCTTCTTGATGAGCGGATCCGCCGCGACTCACTCCAGGTAGAGAGCAGCAAGACGCGGCAGGCGGCGAGCCATCTCGTCTGGGTCCGAGAAGTCGAAGTTCCAGGAAGGGTCCAGCTGCGGGTAGCGGATGGTGGGTGCGCCCGCGGGAAGCTGATCGCCGGTCGCCGTGATGTGCGCGTTCCAGGCGATGCCCAGCATGTCCTCACCCTCCAGGTCGACGCCGTCGGCCGCGGCGGCTAGAACGATGGGCAGTTCCGCGAGGGCATCAGGTTCAGCGACTGCGCGCTCGAAGACATCACGACCCTGAGCGATCAGCCAGCCGCGGAAGTAGTCGAAGCCGTCGTCAGAGCATCCACCGTTGGCTATGTAGGCAGCGGCCCACAGAGGGTTGGTGTAGGACTCAACCATCAGGTCCCACAACACCTGCTCAGCGGCGACGATCTCCTCGACCGGCCGGTCGGCCAGCAGCGAGGTCACCTCGCGAGCGACCGCTTCGCCGTCGTGCGGGGCGATCACCCGGTCACGGGCCGCCGCGATGAGCTCCCAGAACTGCTCCTTGTTCATGGTGGCAGAGCATGCCACCTGGTACTGACAGAGCAGTTCTCGACGGTGGAGATCACGCTGCGGCCTTCTCTGCCTCCAGCGCTGGGGCCGGAAAGGCGATCAGTTCATCGAAGAGCGTGTGCTCCTGGAGGCAGCAGTAGAGCTGGCCGAGCATCCGGTTGAAGAGGTTGCGCAAGGCGGCCGCGTGCCAGTCTCCTTGAACGTCGCGTCGGCGCCGGTAGTGGGCCTTGGCTCCGGGTGATCCGTTGGGGGCTGCGAAGGCCCACAGATAGCCGGCATGGTTGAGCCGGTCGTTCTTCACCCTCCGCCGGATGATGGACGACTTCTTCCCGGAGGCTCTGGTGATCGGTGAGGCGCCGGCGTAAGCCTTCAGGCCGCGGGCGTCGGCGAAGCGGCTTCGGTCGTCGCCGATCTCGGCCAGCACCCGGGCGCCGAGCTGGACGCCGAGGCCGGGGAAGCTGAGGATGACTTGAGCGTCCGGGTGCTGAGGGAAAGCCTCTTCCACCGCCTTCGCAAGGTCGTCGGCGGCCGTGCAGGCGGCCTCCAGCTGAATCAGGAGGGCGAGCATCTGCTTGCCGAGCGCGTCCTCGACCATCGGCGGCTGGTGGGCCCACTCGGCGCGGAAGACCTCGCGTAGCCGTTCGGCTTCGGCCTCGATGCCGCGCTTGCGGCCGGCTCGCTTCAGCGCGGCCTGGATCTGCGGGCGGCTCAGCCGCGCGGCCTGGGAGGGCGTGGGGGCGAGCCTGAGTAGTTCGCGTGCTTCGGGACGGCAGAGGCCGTTCTGCCAGGTGGCGAAGGCCTCCAGGGCGGACGGGTAGTACTCGCGCAGGAGGGACCGGAGCTGGTTGGAGTTCTGCTGCCGGTTCCAGGTGGCATCCTGCTGAGCTCTCGCCAGGACGGCGATGGCGCGGGCCAGGTCGCTGTCCTGCGGCAGGGGCCGGTGGGCGTGCATGTCGGTGCGGAGGATGTTCGCCAGGACGAGGGCGTCGCCGGGGTCGGACTTCTTGCGGGAGACGGAGTGGCGGTCGCGGTAGCGGGCGGCGGCCATCGGGTTGATCGCGAAGACTTGTCGCTTGCCGGTCCGCAGGACGGCGACGAGCAGGCCCCGGGAGGTCTCGATCGCGATTGGGATCGGGGCTTTTTCCGTGTCGCCGTACTCGGCGAGCAGGTCCAGCAGCAGCTTGTAGCCGGCAGCGTCGTCGGTGATGCGGCGCTTGGCGAGTAGTTCGCCGGTGTCGTCGACGAGAGCGACGTCGTGGTGGCGTTCGGCCCAGTCGATTCCGCAGTAGATCAAGTTGTCCCTCCCCATAGCGCGGGTGTTTGCGCAGGTCACGAGCGCATGCGGGCCACGCAGCGACCTAATTCCAGGACTCAGCCGCCAGGGCTGGTCCGACACCTCATCAGCCGTGTTCGTGGCACCAGCTCACCTCACGGGCCTCGGTCTACTCGGGAGCTCGTACCGGCTCGGGTGTATCAAGAGGTCACCGTGCGGAGGGCTCGCACCACCAACACCAACGAGTGATCAAGCCGACGGTTGTTGACGGGGTGAGGGTCGATCGCCGCCGCTCTGGTAGGAGGCGTCGAGGCCCGGCCCCTTATGGGCGTCCGATCACCCTCGCGAGCCCGTCAACTTCCGCCTCGGTGGTGGCGGCCGCGAGGACATCGAGCGCCGCCGTTCTCTGGGTAGGTCTCTCATGGACCAAGTCGCGTGAAGACATCCGCTCGACACCCACGTGACCGCCACCACCACGAGCACCAGGACCTGCACCGGTCTATCCGGAGGCTTCATCAGCCGGAGTGGCAACAGATGTCACGGCCCTGCGCGAACAGACTCAGCGGGCCACCTGGGTGGTGCTGGATCCGGTGGCAACGAATTAGAGTGGCAGGGCGATGACCGCTGACTCCTCTCCCGACCGGCGCTTCGAACGCGCCCTCGCCAGCCTGCGCGGCCTGGCGGTGGGGGACGCCCTGGGCTCCCAGTTCTTCGTCCCCGCGAACTACCCCCTGCTGAAGCGCCGTGAGCTGCCGGGCGGTCCCTGGCAGTGGACCGACGACACCGAGATGGCGTGCTCCGTGCTCGCCGTGCTCGCCGCGCACGAACGGATCGACCAGGACGCGCTCGCCCGCTCCTTCGCCGACCACCACGACTTCGACCGCGGCTACGGACCCGCCGTCAACCGGATGCTCCGGCTGATCCGCGAGGGCGGCGACTGGCGGGAGCTGGCGTCCGCGCTCTTCAACGGCCAGGGATCCTGGGGCAACGGCGCGGCCATGCGGATCGCGCCGCTCGGCGCCTGGTACGCGGACGACCCGGAGCAGGCCACGCACCAGGCCGAGATCTCCGCGTACACCACGCACCAGCACCGCGAGGCCGTGGTCGGCGCGATGGCGGTCGCGGCCGCGGCGGCGCTCGCTGCCGACCCGGCCGGTCCGCCGACCCCCGCCGCACTGCTCGACGGGGTCGTCGCACTCGTCCCGCGCAGCGCGGTCGGCGCGGGGCTGCGCCGGGCGCGCGACATGCTCGACTACGACGACGCGGGCACGGTCGCCGCGGTCCTCGGCAGCGGGCGGCGCACCACCGCGCACGACACGGTGCCGTTCGCACTGTGGTCGGCGGCCCGGGCGCTGAGCGACTACGAGCGCGTCTTCTGGACCACCGCCCAGGTCGGCGGCGACGTCGACACCACCTGCGCCATCGCGGGCGGGGTCGTCGCGGCCGGCGTCCAGGGCGCACCCCCGGCCGAGTGGCTGCAGCAGACCGAGGAACTCCCCGCCTGGCTCCCGGCCGGCGCACGCGCCTGAACGCGCTGGGCCCCGTAAGGGCTCGGCATCTGTCACGGTCCTGCCACAGCGTGCCGCGACCGGAGCCAGAATCCCGCCCCGGCGCTAGCCTGGCGGCCACTGCGCGCCGCTGATCATGAACAGCGCGCGCCGACGAGACCCCGGACCACAGCCCGCACTCACGGCCCGGCTGTGCCCGGGTCGGGAGGGGGTCCCGTGTCCGACACACCGTCCATACCACCGCCGTCCGAGGAGCCGCAGCCGCCGGCCCCGGCGGACACACCACCGGCGGCGTCGGCGCCGCCTGGGGAGGGCGAGCGGGGGGCTGAGCAGACGGCGGCGGCCGCCACGTCCGCGGGCCCGCTACAGAAGACGCAGCAGGCGCAGCGAGCCCCACAGCCCCAACAGCCCCAGCAAGCTCCACAGCCCCAACCGGCCCAGCAGCCGCCTCCGCCCGGATCCCGGGGGCCGGCCGGTGGACCCGCCTATCATCCGTGGGGTCCGCCCGGGCCGAGGGTGCCGCCGATGGAGAGCCCGCTCGCCAAGCTGCGTCCCCCGGCACCCGGGCGGGCGAGTCTGCCGACGCTCTGGGCGATCCTCGCGACCGCCCTGCTCAGCGCCCTTCTGCTCGGCGGTGGCCTCGGGCTCAACCTGCTCATCGTCGCCGTCCCGGCCGTCCTCGCCGCCGGATTCGCCGCCCGCGCCGCGGGCCGCCGGCTGCGTCCGTGGACGCTGGTCTGGGCGGTCGGCGGTCTCGCCCTGCTCGCCGTTCCCGCGCTGCTCGACGCCGGCTGGCCGACCTTCCTCGCGATCGTCTCCGCCCTCGCTCTCACCGCCTTCGCGCTGCACGGCGGCCGCGGCTGGCCGAGCGTCCTGCTCAGCCCGTTCGGTCTGGTCCACTCCCTCGGCACCGGAACCGCCTGGACCTGGCAGGGCCTGCGCGAACGCGCCGAGGGCTCGCGCGGCCGCTGGGGCCCGGTGCTGCGTACCGCCCTCGTCGCCGTCGTCCTCCTGGTCGTCTTCGGCGCGCTGTTCGCCGGCGCCGACGCGGCCTTCGCCGATCTGCTCGGCTCGCTCATGCCGGACATCTCGCTGGCCCAGGCCCCGTGGCGGCTCTCCCTCTTCCTGCTCGGCCTCTTCGGCGCGATCGCCGTCGCCCGCACCGGCGCGGCGCCACTGCGCTGGGACCGCATGGAGTTCCAGCAGGGCCGGGCACGCGGCCGGATGGAGTGGGCCCTCCCGCTCGTCGTCCTCAACCTGCTGTTCGCGGCCTTCAACGCCGTCCAACTGACCGTGCTCTTCGGCGGGTACGACAAGGTCCTCAAGGAGACCGGGCTCACCTACAGCGCGTACGCGCGGCAGGGCTTCTGGCAGCTGCTGACCGCCACCCTGCTGACGCTCGTGGTCATCGGCCTGGCGCTGCGCTGGGCCCCGCGCTCCGACGCCCGCGACCGGACCCTGGTCCGTACCGTGCTCGGCGCGCTGTGCGTCCTGACCCTCGTCGTGGTCGCGTCCGCGCTGCGCAGGATGGAGCTGTACGTCGACGCCTACGGGCTGACCCGGCTGCGGATCTCGGTCGAGGCGATGGAGATCTGGCTGGGCGTCGTCATTCTGCTGATCATGGCCGCCGGGGTGTTCGGGGCCAAGCTGCTGCCCCGCGCCGTCGCCGTGAGCGCCGCGGCCGCCGTGCTCGGCTTCGGCCTGATCTCGCCGGACGCGATCATCGCGAAGAGCAACGTCGACCGCTACGAGCGCCTCGGCAAGATCGACCTCGACTATCTGGACGGCCTGTCGGCCGACGCCGTACCCGCCCTGGACCGGCTGCCCGAGCCGATGCGGTCCTGCGTGCTGGTCGGCATCGACCGCGAACTCCGCTCCGCCGACGACGCCTGGTACGCGACGAGTTGGAGCCGGAGCCGCGCCCGGGACATCCTGGCCGACCGCAAGGTCGAAGCCGACCCCAGGACGTGCGGGTCGCAGGACCGCGACGTCATGGACGACGACTACGACCCGTACGTCGAAGGCGACGACCCCTACGGCCCCGACGACCCCTACGACGCCGACGACCCCTACGGAACCCCCTGACGGACCGCGCGACGGGCAGCCGTCCGGTCCGTCCCTCCCCTCGTGGAGACGGACCGGACGCGCCACGCCGTCCGCTACGCGACCGGCCCCGCCGCCTTGCCGCTCAGCGCCTCCAGGTCGCTCTTGCGCACCCGGATCACCACCAGCGCGGTGGCCAGCGCGAGCAGCACCATCCCGACGGCCGCGGTGAACGACGTCGAGATGCCCGTCGTCAGCACCTCATGGCCCCAGGGTGCGGGCAGTTCCTTCGTCGCGGCGAAGTCCGCCTTCTGCTGCGGGGTCGCCGTGGCCAGGAAGTCCTGCGCCTGCTTCGTGCCCTCCTCGCGGCTCGCCGTGCCGAAGACCGTGACGAGGATGGACAGGCCGAGCGAACCGCCCACCTGCTGCGTCGCGTTGAGCAGGCCGGAGGCCGCTCCCGCCTCGTGCTGCGCCACCCCGGAGACCGCGGTCAGGGTGAGCGTCACGAAGTTCAGACCCATGCCGAAGCCGAACATCACCATCGGACCGAGGACGCCGCCGACGTACGAGCTGTCCGGGGTGATGAACGTCAGCCAGAACAGGCCCGCGCCGGTGGTCGCCGATCCCGTGACCATGAACGGCTTCGGGCCGAGGACCGGCAGGAACCGCTGCGAGAGCCCCGCGCCGGTGACGATCGCGACCGTCACCGGAAGGAACGCGAGGCCCGAACGGATCGGGCTGAACCCCAGTACGTTCTGAACGAACAGGACGATGAAGAAGAACATCCCGAACATGGCCGCGGCCAGGCTCAGCATGATCACGTACGTCCCCGAGCGGTTGCGGTCGGCGAACATGCGCAGCGGGGTGATGGGCTCGCGGGCCCGCGACTCGACGATCGCGAAGGCGGCGAGCAGCACCACGGCCGCGGCGAAGGACCCGATGGTGAGCGAGTCGCGCCAGCCCTCCTCGGACGCGCGGATGAATCCGTACACCAGTGAGGCCATGCCGAGCGTCGAGGTCAGCGCGCCCGCGATGTCGAACCGGCCCGGGTGACGCTCGGATTCGTTGATGTACCGCGGGGTGAGGAAGGCGATCAGCACGCCGATCGGCACGTTCACGAAGAGGACCCAGCGCCAGTCCAGCCACTCGGTCAGCATGCCGCCGGTCAGCAGACCGATCGCGCCGCCGCCGGCCGAGACCGCGGCGAAGACGCCGAACGCCCGGTTCCGCTCCGGCCCTTCGGGGAACGTCGTGGTGATCAGCGCCAGCGAGGTCGGCGACGCGATCGCGCCGCCGACGCCCTGCAGAGCACGGGCGGCCAGCAAGTGCCAGGGCTCCTGGGCGAATCCGCCGAGCAGCGAGGCGAAGGTGAACAGCAGGATTCCGGCCATGAAGACGCGGCGACGGCCCAGGATGTCGCCGGCCCGGCCGCCGAGCAGCAGCAACCCGCCGAAGGTCAGGGTGTAGGCGCTGAGCACCCACGAAAGGTCGGTGGTCGAGAAGGACAGCGCATCCTGGATGTGCGGGAGTGCGATGTTCACAATCGTCGCGTCCAGCACGACCATGAGCTGACAGGCGGCGATGACGGCGAGGGCGACGCCGGGGCGCCCTGTGCGACGGGCCGCGCCCGGCTTGACCGGTGCGTCCACTGGAGAGGTTGTCACTATGGATCCCCCATGGAAGATGTAGTGAACGCAACCGTTCACTGTCGTCAAGGTAGTGAGTCCCCATCAGTGAACGCAACCGTTCACTGATCGCTGCCGATCATTCGTAACGTCCTCAACGGAGAGAAACTGATGGGTACTTCGCGCACGGCGACCGCCGCTCGGTCGCCCGAGGCGGCGACGCGACGCCGCGGTCCGGTACTGGAACAGGCGATTCTGGAGGCCGCCCTCGACCAGCTCGGCGTCGTCGGCTGGAAGGGGCTGACGATGGAGGGGGTGGCCGCCGGGGCGCAGACCGGCAAGGCCGCGGTGTACCGGCGCTGGCCGTCCAAGATCGATCTGGTCGTGGACGCGCTCCGGGCCGGGCTGCCGACCCTCGACGCGGCGGCGGATCTCGGCAGTGTGCGTGAGGACCTCTTCCAGTTGTGCCAACGGGTCCGCGAGGCGATGTTCTCCAAGCCCGGGATCGCCCTGCGGACCGTGCTTCACGAATGCGACAACGTGGCCGCCGAGCGCTTCCACGGGCTGATCGTCAGCGGCGTGATCGAACCCTCGACCAGGCTCTTCCGGGAGGTCGTGCGCCGCGGGATCCGGCGCGGCGACGTGCGGGCCGACGCGCTGGGCGATCTGGTCTTCGACGTCATCCCGGCGATGATGATGTACCGCACGAAGGTGTGCGCGAGTGAATGGAGCGATGCCGACATCGCCGAGATGATCGATCAGGTGATGGTGCCCCTGCTGCGGCCCGGAAAGCCCTGAGGGGCGGGCGGGACCGGGGTCGGCGGCCGACCTCTTCCGGGGCGTCGGGGCGCGCGATCGGAATCCGGGTTCCATGCGCGGCGTGCATCGGCGTAACCTGTCTGGCGCCATGCCCTATGAACCACCCACCCACAGCGTCGAGCGTTCGCTCCGAGCCACCACCGGCGCCAAGATCATTGCCGGGGTCGACGAGGTCGGACGCGGGGCGTGGGCCGGTCCCGTCACGGTGTGCGCGGCCGTCACCGGGCTGCGCCGCCCGCCCCTCGGGCTCACCGACTCCAAGCTGATCGCCCCCAAGCGCCGCGGCGAGCTCGCCCTGGAGCTGGAGAAGTGGGTGACCGCGTACGCGCTGGGCGACGCGTCCCCCGAGGAGATCGACGAGCTCGGCATGACCGCGGCGCTCCGCCTTGCCGCGGTGCGCGCGCTGGAGGGCCTGCCGGTACGGCCCGACGCGGTGATCCTCGACGGCAAGCACGACTACCTGGGCACCCCGTGGCAGGTCCGCACGGTCATCAAGGGCGACCAGAGCTGTGTCGCCGTGGCCGCCGCCTCGGTGATAGCCAAGGTGCGGCGCGACGCGATGATGGCCGAGCTGGAGACGGCGGCGGGGGACTACTCCGCCTACGGGTTCGGCGCGAACGCGGGGTACCCCTCGCCGGTGCACCGGGCGGCGCTGGAGGAGCGGGGGCCCACTCCGTACCACCGGCTGTCCTGGTCGTATCTCGACGCCCTGCCCCGGTGGCGGCACCTCAAGAAGGTGCGACTCTCCGCCGAGGCGGCCGCACTGGAGAGCGGGGGCCAGCTCGGCTTCGACTTCTGACCGCCCCGCTGCCCGCCCGGCCGGCAGGTTCGGGCCTTGCAGGGTCAAGCCCGCAGGTTCTGGCCCGCAGTTCAGCCCGAGGGTTCTGGCCCGCAGGTTCTGGCCTGCAGTTTCAGCCCGCAGGTTCCGGCCCGCACGTGCAGCCCCGCAGGATTGTGCCCACCCGCCTATGCCCCTCGACGGGGCATTTGATAGACATCCACCCATGCCTCTCATCCCCGAGGAGCCTCAGATTCACGAGAGTGCCCAGGGTCCCCGCGCCGCTTCGGCCGCCGGGCGTCCCGCGCCGACCCCTCGTCCCGTACCCGGTCCGCGTTCCGCGGCCACGCCGCGTCCGGGGCACCCCGGCCCCGGTCCGGCCCGGCCCACGCCGCCGGCGCAGCGCCCGCACCCCGGTGCCGGGCAGTCCCCGTCGTCCCGCCCGGAGAATCGTTCCGAGCAGCGGACCGGCCCGCAGATCCAGCTGATCCCCGCCCCCGCGGACGGCGCGCTCGACGCCGCCGAGGAGGCCGTGGACCTGCTGCTCGAGTCCGGCCGCGCACCCGGCGACGTCCTCGTCCTCACCACTGGTGAGCAGCACCCCTGGACGGCGCACGAGCTGTCCTTCGGGGAGGCCGCCTACTGGGCCCAGGAGGCGGCCGGCGACGACGTGTTCTTCGCCCACGCCTCCACCGTCGAGCGGGCCGCGACCCGGCCCGTCGTGGTCGTTGCGGTCAACGGCGGCGCGGACGACGTCACCGCGCGCGCCCTGCCGCTGGCCCTGCAGCGGGCGGGCGTACTGCTGATCGTCTGCGGCGACCCGCAGCGCATCAACGCCGTGCTCGGCGCGGGCGTCTGACCCCGGTCCCGTCCGCGCCTTCGGCGGCCACGGACGGAGGCCGTTCCGAGCGGTCCTGACCCGGCTGCCCCTCGCGGGCGGCCGGGCCGTGGCATGCCGGGGCGCGGGGGCCGGCCGTACGGGCATGGCCGTCCCGGGCATCTACGCAGGCCCGGCAGCCGGCCCTGGCATGCCCGGGCGTCTGCGCAGACGGGTGCAGCTCAGCGGGCCGCCGTGCGCCGGAGCGGTTCCGCCGCTCCACCGGCCGTACGTGGCGAGACGGAGCCGAACTCCGCCGAGACTTCCCCGAGCGGCGTCGGACGCGAGCCGGAACCGGGGTGTCTGCCCCCGCGGCCCTCGCCGAGCACCTGCCAGCCGCCCCGCGTCAGCGTGATGTACGCGCCGCAGCGCAGCCCGTGCAGCGTGCAGGCGTCGCGCAGCCCCCACATCCAGGCGCCGTCCTCCTCCGTCCAGCGCTCGTCGCCCTCGCGGCAGTAGAGCAGCACGGCGGTACGGACCGGGGCGCGCCGGCGCAGGTCGTGCGGGATCACCCTGCGCAGGTGCGCCAGCAGCGCGTTGCGGAACTCCCAGCCGTCCGCCGGGGAGGAGCGGCGGGTGAACGAGGCGCTGG
>NZ_DATCVQ010000616.1:0-10047 GCF_036566765.1 Streptomyces sp. | reverse complement strand
CCGCACCCCCGGGGTCCGGGGCGGAGCCCCGGTTTCGGGAAGGGGCGGGGTGGGGGAAAGCCCGCCGCAGGCGCCCCGACCTCAGCCGCCTCGGACCCGCACCCATACCCGCCCCGCTCCGCACACGCCCGGTACCGCACGTGCCCACGGCAAAAGGGCCGGGGCCCTGGGATTGCTCCCAGGACCCCGGCCCTTGCCGCTGCCGACGGCTACTACGCGCTCAGCGCGCGCAGTCGCGCCGTCAGTTGTCGTCCTCGTCGATCAGGAAGCCGCGCATCGGCGCCGGCGCCTGCTGCATCGGCTGGGGCGCCTGCGGGCGCACCGGGGCCATCGGCTGGGTCATCGCCGGGGACATCTGCTGCTGGCCGCCGTACGACTGGGCTCCGCCCATCGTGCCGTTGCCGCCGTACGACGGGGCGCCCGCACCGGCCGACGCCATCGACGGGGACGGCGGCAGCGACGGGGCGGCCGGGGTCCGCGGCGGGGCCAGCGAGTCGTCCGCCTGGGTCTCCAGCTGACGCAGCTGCGACTCCAGGTACGACTTCAGACGGGTCCGGTACTCGCGCTCGAAGCCCCGCAGGTCCTCGACCTTGCGCTCCAGCGTGGCGCGGGCGGACTCCAGGGAGCCCATCGCGACGCGGTGCTTCTCCTGCGCGTCCCGCTCAAGAGCGTCCGCCTTGGCGCGGGCGTCCCGCTCCAGGCCCTCGGCGCGGGAGCGCGCCTCGCCGACGATCTTGTTCGCCTCGGAGCGGGCCTCGGCGATCGCCTGGTCGGCGGTCTGCTGGGCCAGCGAGAGGACGCGCGCGGCGCTGTCGCCGCCGGGGCCCTGACCGGGCTGCTGCATCTGCTGCTGCGGGTGTCCCATGGGGCCGCCCATCGGCTGGCCCATCGGACCGCCCTGCATGGGGCCGCCCTGCATCGGGCCGGGACCCATCGGGCCGCCCTGCATCGGGCCCGGGCCGTGGCCACCGGGGCCGGCCGGGAGCTGCGGGGCACCGGACGGCAGCTGCGGCGGGCCGCCCATCGGCGGCTGCTGCTGCACCGGCGGACCGGATATGGCGGCGGGCACGGGCGCGCCCGGACCACCGGGACGGTCCTGCGGCTCCGGGGGCTTGCGCATCCCCTGCTGCTGCTGGTTCTGCGCGGCGGCACGCGTCGCCGCGGCCAGCTTCGCGCGCAGGTCCTCGTTCTCGCGGAGCAGTCGGGTCAGTTCGCCCTCGACCTCGTCGAGGAAGGCATCGACCTCGTCCTCGTCGTAGCCTTCTCGCAGGCGGACGGTCGTGAACTGCTTGTTCCGCACGTCCTCAGGGGTCAGCGGCATCTCTTCTTCACCTCTACGTAGTCGTCGGCAGTCGGCAAGACCGTATCGTCCACATTCACCTCGCGTAGCTGCTCACGATGGAGATCAGGATGTAGACGATGATCATCAGAACGAAGAAGGACAGGTCGAGTGCCACGCCCCCGAGACGCAGCGGCGGAATGAACCGCCGCAGAAGCTTGAGCGGTGGATCGGTGACAGTGTAGGTGGCCTCAAGTACGACCACCATCGCCTTGCCGGGCTGCCATGAGCGGGCGAACTGGAAGACGTAGTCCATGACCAACCGGAAGATCAGCACGACGAGGAAGCACGTCAGCACGATGTAGACCACTTGTAGTGCCACGCCCATCCCGCGTTTCCCTCTCCCCTGTTTCTCGTGCTCTCGCGTTTCTCACCGGCCTCGCGGCCGGGTCGTACCGGGTGTCGTTCTCAGCTCTGGTTGAAGAATCCGCCCTCTGCGATGCGGGCCTTGTCCTCCGCCGTGACATCGACGTTAGCAGGCGACAACAGGAACACCTTCTGCGTCACGCGCTCAATGCTGCCATGGAGCCCGAAGACGAGTCCGGCGGCAAAGTCGACAAGTCGCTTCGCATCGGTGTCGTCCATCTCGGTGAGGTTCATGATCACCGGGGTGCCCTCGCGGAAGTGTTCCCCGATGGTACGGGCCTCGTTGTAGGTCCTCGGGTGCAGCGTGGTGATGCGGTAGGGCTCCCGCTCGGACACGACCTTGGGCATGATCACCGGTGCGTTCTTCTCCAGGCTCGGACGTTCGGGTGTGATGGATGACACGGGGGCGATTCGCGCCGGACGTCCGCTTTCCACGGGAACCGCGGCGGGCACGTGCAGCGGCTCTCGTTGCGCCGGCGGCGCCACCACCCGTACCGGCTCCTCGCGCTCCACCTGGCGGGGCGGCTGGCGGTGCCGGAGCTCGCGCTCGGGCTCCGGTTCCAGCTCGGGTTCGAAATCGTCGTCGGGATCGAATCCCCGGCCGTCGTACCCATCGTCCTCCACGAGGCCGAGGTAGACCGCCATCTTGCGCATTGCGCCGGCCATTTCTCCGAGTCCTCCGCTCTGTGGTGGATCGCCCTTGTCACACACGCCGCTGTCACACATGCCGCAGCGTCGCCAAGCGCGTCCGCGATCCACGAGGTCCGCCCGCTTTCTGCGGGAATGACCATATTTTCTGCTGTGGTCCGACTTGCTTCGCGACGTTACCCGAGCGGGGGTCGGACTCCGAGTACCGCCGTACCGATGCGCACGTGTGTCGCCCCGGCCGCGACGGCCTCTTCGAGATCCGCACTCATCCCCGCGGACACCATGTTCGCAGCCGGACGTGTCGCGCGCAGGGCAGTCGACAAATCCATCAGCCGATCGAACGCCGCGCGTTGCCGGCCCGCGTACGGACCGGAGAGCGGAGCGACGGTCATCAGACCGTCGAGCCGCAGACCCGGCGCCGCGTCGACGGCGCCGGCCAACTCCTCGATGCCGTCCGGTGCGACGCCGCCGCGCGCGCCCCGCTCGCCCGACTCGGCGTCGAGCGCGACCTGGAGCAGACAGCCGACCTCGCGCCCGGCCTTCTCCGCACCCGCGGAGAGAGCGGACACGAGCTTCACGCGGTCGACGGACTGCACCACATCGGCATAACCCACCACGGAACGGACCTTATTGGTCTGCAACTGGCCCACGAAGTGCCATCTCAGATCCAGATCCGCGCACGCGGCGGCCTTGGGCGCCGCGTCCTGGTCGCGGTTCTCGGCGACATGACGCACACCGAGTTCGTGCAGGATCCTCACGTCGCTCGCCGGGTAGGTCTTCGTGACCACGATGAGGGTCACGTCCTCCCGCTTGCGGTCGGCCGCGTCGCACGCGGCGGAGAGACGTTCCTCCACCCGGGCCAGGTTCTCGGCGAGTTGGGTCTTGCGGTCCGTCATGCGCTCTTCCTGCCGGGGGTCCCGGGGTTGTCCCCCGGGAAGACACAGCCGTCCAACCAGACATATCCCGCGAGTCGCCCGGTCGTGCGGTCCCTGCGGTACGAGTAGTGGTCGCCCGACTCGCGGGTGCAGACCTCCGACGCGCGCCGGTCGCGCACCCCCAGCGCTTCGAGTTGGGCGTGCACCCCGGCCGCGACGTCGACCGCCGGGGTGCCCCAGCTGGTTTCCGCCCAGGCGGCCGGCTCTACCGCGGCGACCTCGGCCCGCATCTGCTCCGGCACCTCGTAGCACCGGCCGCAGACGGCCGGGCCGGTCCGGGCCACGATCCGGGAGGGGTCGGCCCCGAGTTCGGTCATCGCCCGCACCGCGGCCGGGACGACCCCGGCGAGCATCCCGGGCCGCCCGGCGTGGGCGGCGGCCGCCACCCCGGCGACCGGGTCGGCGAGCAGGACCGGGACGCAGTCGGCGGTGAGGACCGCGAGGGCGAGTCCGCGCCGGTCGGTGACCAGGGCGTCCACCGGGGGGAGCTCGACGCCGGGCTGCCAGTCCCCGTCGAGCACCGCCACATCGGCCCCGTGCACCTGGTTCATCCAGACGACCCGCGCCGGGTCGAGCCCCAGCGCGCCCGCGGCGAGCTTCCGGTTGGTCCGCACCGCGGCCGGGTCGTCGCCCACCAGTCCGCCGAGGTTGAGCTCCTCGTACGGAACGGCGCTCACCCCGCCCCACCGGTCGGTGAAGGCGAAGTGGGCGCCGCTCGTGTCGTCGTGCTGCCCTATCACTTCAAGAAGTCCGGGACGTCCAGCTCTTCGGCCTGGGTGTCCGGGTACGGGCGGGCCGGCGGGACCACCGGCGGGGCGACCGGCGACAGCGGGCCGTCGTTGAGCGCCGGGGCCGGCTCGGCCACGGGCTCGTCCCGCGGGGTGACGGTGCCGAGGCCGCCGGCGGAGCGGGGGGTCTCGGTCGCCCGGGCCGCGGGGGCCGGCTCCTCGCGCTTGGCCGAGGCCCCGCCGAGGATGTTGTCGCGCCGGGTCGGCGGCTGACCGCCGTCGAAGCCGGCGGCGATGACGGTGACCCGGACCTCGTCGCCGAGCGCGTCGTCGATGACCGCGCCGAAGATGATGTTCGCCTCGGGGTGGGCCGCCTCGCTGACCAGCTGCGCGGCCTCGTTGATCTCGAAGAGACCGAGGTCCGAGCCGCCGGAGATGGAGAGCAGCACGCCGCGGGCGCCGTCGATGGACGCCTCCAGGAGCGGCGAGGAGATCGCCATCTCGGCGGCGGCCACCGCGCGGTCGTCGCCGCGCGCCGAGCCGATGCCCATGAGCGCCGAACCCGCTTCGGACATGACCGACTTGACGTCGGCGAAGTCCAGGTTGATCAGGCCCGGGGTGGTGATGAGGTCGGTGATGCCCTGGACACCGCTCAGCAGCACCTGGTCGGCCGACTTGAAGGCGTCCAGCACGGAGACCTGGCGGTCCGAGATGGAGAGCAGTCGGTCGTTCGGGATGACGATGAGGGTGTCGACCTCTTCGCGGAGCTCGGCGATGCCGTCCTCCGCCTGGTTGGCGCGCCGGCGGCCCTCGAACGTGAACGGGCGGGTGACCACGCCGATCGTGAGCGCGCCAAGGGAGCGTGCGATGTTGGCGACGACGGGCGCGCCGCCGGTGCCGGTGCCGCCGCCCTCGCCGGCGGTGACGAAGACCATGTCGGCCCCCTTGAGGACCTCCTCGATCTCCTCGCGGTGGTCCTCTGCCGCCTTGCGGCCGACTGCCGGGTTGGCCCCGGCCCCGAGGCCACGGGTCAGTTCACGGCCGACGTCGAGCTTGACGTCGGCGTCGCTCATCAACAGTGCCTGTGCGTCGGTGTTGATGGCGATGAACTCGACGCCCTTGAGACCGACCTCGATCATTCGGTTGATGGCATTGACACCACCGCCGCCGACACCGATGACCTTGATGACTGCGAGGTAGTTCTGCGGTGCTGCCACGTCGAAGGCCTCTCGCCTCGAGTTACGTGTCGCCGCTGCGCGGTGCTACTCGCGTCGCGACGACGGATGCCGATGGGACGGTCCGAAATGCCGACCCAAACCCTAACGTTGAAGTTTAGGGTTACCAGTGTCTCTGTTCGCTGGACTCTTCCGAACAGGACACTAAGTCGACAAGTGGCGCACGTTCAACGAACACGCCGAACCTCCCGTTTTTCTTTTCACCCTATGTGATCACCCGTAGCGCTGGCCAACCAGGGTGCTGGCCAGCGGCGATGCGCGTCAACTCCGCGACGCCGCCGGGGCGGTGGGGGCGCTGACGTCGAAGTGCCCCGCTTTGGGTTCCGCTTTCATCAGAGCGGTGAGGACCCTCGCCTTCACCGCGCCCCCCTCCCCGCTGCCCCAGAACACCGTCCGGCCCCTGCTGAGCTCCAGGGTGAGGGAGTCGTACGACGTGAGCCTGACGACACGGACGTCCCGGCCGATCTTCTCGGGGAGTTCGCCCGTCACGCCTACCGCCTCCATGAGCAGCCGGTCCGCGTCGAAACGGCGCAGGCTGGGTGAGCCCGAGACGTTCATGACGAGCCGGGGCACGCCCTGGGGGGCCTTGTCGACGGTGGCGAAAGGGACTCCGCCGGAGTCCACTTCGGTGAACCTTCCGCCTTTTTCCACGAGCAGGACGGGCTTTCGTTCCGTCACTTTCAGAGCGATTCCGTGCGGCCAGGACCGGACGACGTCCACCGAGTCGATTCGGGGCAGTTTCCGGAGCAGCCGGTCCTCGATCGCGTCGGTGTCGACGGAGGCCAGCGGGGACCCCATCGGGACCTCGGCGGCTGACTCCACTTCGTGTGGCGTCAGGACCTGCGCGCCCGAAGTCTTCACATGTTCCACACGGAGCCAGGACGACCCGTAGAGCGCCCAGATCGCGCCCGCGCCGAGCGCCACGACGCCTGCCGCGGCGAGCAGCAGGCGCGGTCCGCGCAGCCGGGCGAGCCGGCCGGGGCCTCCCGAATCGCCGGGCGGCCGGGCCGACGGACCCTTCGGTTCGCGCGGGGCGCGCTTCTCTGCGGTCGTCGGTCCGGCTGCCACGTCAGATCTCCCGCCTTCAGCCGCCCCTACGCCTGACGGCGGGCGGCGATCGCCTCGTACACCATGCCGACGAGCAGGTCGTCGGCGTCCCGGCGGCCGAACTCGGCGGCGGCGCGGGACATCTCGTACAACCGGTGCGGATCGGCCAGTACGGGCAGCACGTTGCCCTGCACCCACTGCGGGGTCAGCTCCGCGTCGTCGACCAGCAGTCCGCCGCCGGCCTTGACCACCGGCTGGGCGTTGAGCCGCTGTTCGCCGTTGCCGATGGGCAGCGGGACGTATGCGGCCGGGAGCCCGACGGCGGAGAGTTCGGCGACGGTCATCGCGCCCGCGCGGCAGAGCATCATGTCGGCGGCGGCGTACGCGAGATCCATCCGGTCAACGTACGGTACCGGGATGTACGGCGGCATACCGGGCATGTTGTCGACGCGCGGCAGTTCGTTCTTCGGGCCCACCGCGTGCAGGATCTGGACGCCGGAACGCTGCAGCACCGGGGCGATCTGCTGGACCACCTCGTTGAGCCGGCGCGCGCCCTGCGAACCGCCGGAGACCAGCAGGGTCGGCAGGTTGGGGTCGAGACCGAAGGCGGCGCGCGCCTCGGGGCGGACCCGGGCCCGGTCGAGGGTGGCGATGGTGTGCCGCAGCGGGATGCCGATGTAGCGGGCGTTGCGCAGCTTGGAGTCCGGGGTGGCGACGCCGACCCCGGCCGCGTACCGCGAGCCGATCTTGTTGGCCAGGCCGGGCCGGGCGTTGGCCTCGTGCACCACGATCGGCACGCCGAGCCGCTTGGCGGCCAGGTAGCCGGGCAGCGCCACATAGCCGCCGAAGCCGACCACGCAGTCCGCCTTGGTCCGCTCCAGGATCTGCTCGGCGGCCTTGATCGTGCCGCGCAGCCGTCCGGGGACGGTGATCAGCTCGGGGGTGGGCTTGCGCGGCAGCGGCACGGCGGGGATGAGCGCCAACTCGTAGCCCCGCTCGGGCACGAGCCGGGTCTCCAGGCCCTTCTCCGTGCCCAGCGCCGTGATCCCCACGCTGGGGTCCTGCCTGCGCAGGGCGTCCGCGAGGGCGAGCGCGGGCTCGATGTGGCCGGCGGTCCCCCCACCGGCGAGTACGACATGCACCGAAATTCACCGCTCTCCGGACGGACGCTTCTTGACGCGCCGTCGCATCGACTTAAATCTCATCCCGGCCCGCTTGCCCCAACCGGGGCGGCGCATGGCCAGGGCCGCTTTCGCGGCGGGCTCCTGTCGCGCGAAGGCGATCAGCAACCCGACGGCGAACATGGTCGGCAGCAGAGCCGACCCTCCGTACGAGAACAACGGGAGCGGGACTCCGGCGATCGGCAGCAGACCGAGCACCGCACCGATGTTGATCACGGCCTGCGCCGTGATCCAGGTGGTCACGCCTCCCGCGGCATACCTGACGAAGGGGTCCTCCGTGCGTCCGGCCACGCGGATACCCGCATAGCCTAGAGCCGCGAACAGGGCGAGCACCGACAGCGTCCCCGCCAGCCCCAGTTCCTCACCGGTGACGGCGAAGATGAAGTCGGTGTGCGCTTCAGGCAGTTGGCCCCATTTTTCCACACTGGCGCCCAGACCGGAACCGAACCATCCGCCCGATGCCAGAGCATAGATTCCGTGCGCTGCCTGCCAGCACGGGTCCCCCTCCCCGCCCGGGTCGCTCGCGCCGATGCAGGCGAACCGCTTCATCCGGTTCGGGCTGGTCTTGATCAGCAGCAGGCCGATCAGCCCCGCGACCGAGAGCACGCCGGCGAAGAGCCGGGTGGGCGCGCCCGCCGTCCACAGCAGGCCGAAGAGGATCGCGGCGAGCACGATGGAGGTGCCCATGTCACCGCCGAGCATGATCAGGCCGAGCAGCATGAACGTGCCGGGGACCAGCGGCACCAGGATGTGCTTCCACTGGGTGAGCAGCTTCATGTCCTGCTTGCGGGCGAGCAGATCGGCGCCCCACAGGATGAGCGCCAGCTTGCCGAACTCGCTGGGCTGGAGCTGGAACGGTCCGCCCAGGTAGATCCAGTTCTGGTTGCCGTTGACCGCGTGCCCTATCCCCGGGATCTGGACGAGCACCATCAGGAAGACGGTGCCCATCAGGAGCGGGTAGGCGAGCGCCCGGTGCAGCTTGACGGGCATCCGGGAGGCCAGCAGGAGCAGGCCGCCGCCGATGACCGCGGCGAGGAACTGCTTGCCGAAGAAGTACGAGGCGGGCAGGTCGTACTTCAGCGCCGTGATCATCGAGGCCGAGTAGACCATCACCAGGCCCAGCGTGGTGATCAGCAGACCGGCGCCCATGATCACGTAGTACGCGGTGAGCGGCCGGTCCCAGGCCCGCCGGGCCCGCTCGAAGGTACGTCGCAGGCCGCCGCCGCGGGGTCGGCGCGGGGGTACGAGGGGCCGGCCCCCGCCGCGTACGGCGGAGGGCCTGCGTGTCCCGGCGATCTTGCTCGGCATCAGTCGCTGTCCCCTCCAGTCGTGTCCGGCGCGGCCGGACCTGGCGGCTGGTCAGGTCAGGCGTGCTCGGTGCCGGTGTGCTCGGCGTCGGTCCCGGCGAGCGCGCGGACGGCGTCCGCGAAGGCCTCGCCGCGCTTGTTGTAATTGGCGAACATGTCCATCGAGGCACAGGCCGGGGCCAGTAGGACGGTGTCCCCCGGCCGGGCGAGTCGGGCCGCCTCCTGGACCGCCGCCGACATCGCCCCAGTGTCGGTCCGGTCGAGGTCGACCACCGGGACCTCGGGGGCGTGTCGCGCCAGGGCTTCGCGGATCAGCGCGCGCTCGGCGCCGATCAGCACGACCCCGCGCAGCCGCGCCGCGGACCGCTGCACCAGCTCGTCGAACTCCGCGCCCTTGGCCAGGCCGCCGGCGATCCAGACGATCGGGTCGTAGGCCGCCAACGAGGCCTCGGCCGCGTGGGTGTTGGTGGCCTTGGAGTCGTCGACGTACGCGACGCCGTCGACGTCCAGGACGTGCTCGATGCGGTGCGCGTCGGGCCGGAAGGCCCGCAGCCCGTCGCGTACGGCCTTCGGCTCCACGCCGAAGGCGCGGGCGAGGGCGGCCGCGGCCAGCGCATTGGCGATGTTGTGCGGGGCCGACGGCTGGACGTCGGAGACCTCGGCCAGCTCCTGGGCCTGCTTGTGCCGGTTGTCGACGAAGGCCCGGTCGACCAGGATGCCCTCGACGACGCCGAGCTGGGACGGGCCGGGGGTGCCGAGGGTGAAGCCGATCGCGCGGCAGCCCTCCTCGACGTCGGCCTCGCGGACCAGGTCCTCGGTGGCCGGGTCGGCGACGTTGTACACGCAGGCGACCTTGTTGCCCTCGTAGATCCGGCCCTTGTCGGCGGCGTACGCCTCCATCGAGCCGTGCCAGTCGAGGTGGTCCGGGGCGAGGTTGAGCACCGCCGCGGAGTGCGCGCGCAGGCTCGGCGCCCAGTGCAGCTGGTAGCTGGAGAGCTCGACGGCGAGCACGTCGTACGTCTCGTCGCCGAGGACGGCGTCGAGCAGCGAGACCCCGATGTTGCCGACGGCGGCGGTCTTCAGGCCCGCCGCCTCGAGGATCGAGGCGAGCATCCGCACGGTCGTGGTCTTGCCGTTGGTGCCGGTGACCGCGAGCCAGGGAGCGGGAGTCCTTCCCGCCGGGATCTCACGCAAGCGCCAGGCCAGCTCGACGTCGCCCCAGACCTCCACACCCGCCTCGGCGGCGGCCGCGAACAGGGGC
>NZ_DATCVQ010000615.1:0-3891 GCF_036566765.1 Streptomyces sp. | reverse complement strand
CACCGCCGCGATCAGGATCTGCGTCCACTCGCCGTCGAAGCGAAGCTGCTTGCCGTCGGCGATGACAGCACCGGTGAAGCGGTAGACGGCTCCCTCGTCCATGTCCGCGTCGAGGATCAGGCGGTACATCGCGTCGTAGAGCCACGGTGAGTCGGGCTGGTCGCGAAACTCGGCTGTGATCAGCAGTCGCTCGCCGCCGTAGGCGGAGAATGCCGCGACCAGGTAGCCGTCGTGCCGCCCGGCTTCGGGGTGCAGGTGACCCCAGGTGTCTTCGATGATCTGGTTTGCTCGGCGCTCGCCGTACGCATCTTCGAGCATCATCACGCCACGCTCCGGAGGTGTCGGGTCGGCTCGTACTGGGCGAGGTCGGCGCGCTGCTGGTCGGTCATGCCGGCGATCAGGGCGTCGATCTGCGCCCGCATGGACAGCACCTGGGCGACGGGGTCGGCGATGAGGCCGAGGTCGTCGAGGGTGGGCGGCTCCCAGCCGGCGAGGGCCGGGTCGACGGCGGTGGGGAACACGGTGGGGCCGCCGGGCCACGGGCTGGGCAGGGGCCGGACCGGCGGCAGGTCGACGGCCGGCCACGTCGGGGCGGTCACCGGGCACCGCCGAACAGCAGGGACAGCTCCCGGTCGCGGCGGGCCGCGAGGTTACTGGCCGGGTCGTGCAACTCGCCGTTGGGCGACTTCGGGCAGCGAAGGCGACGCTGGAGCTGGGTTCCCTTCATCCAAGTGAAGGGGTAGAGCACCAGCCACTGGCGGCGCTTGCGGGACCAGGCGATTCGCCGGCCGCAGTAGTCGCACTCGGCGAGGTGGACGGGCGGCCGGCTCATCGGGCCAGCTCCAGTTCGGCGAGGTGGGCGACGGCCAGCCGGTACTCGACCTCTTCGTCGATGAGGTGCCGGGCGTCGTCGGCGATGTGGCCGGGCAGGGCCGCCCAGTGGGAGGCGACGTCGGCGAGCTCGGCGGCGGTGGCGGTGCGGAGGGTGGCGGCGAGGGTGGTGAGGTAGACGCCCTCCACCACGGCGGCCGGGCTCACCGGGTGCCGCCGTCGGCGAGCTTGAAGCCAGCCTCGAAGCCGGTGCGGTAGGCGCGGGCGAACGAGGCGGGGAGGATGTCGAGGGCGACGAGCAGGTCGACCGCCTGGCGGACGCTGCCGACCGGGTACGTGGTCGGCCGGAGCAGCACCTGGCCGGCCCGGACGGTGACGGTGCCGTTGTCCCAGTCGATGCCGAGGGTCGCGTCGCTGGCGTAGCGGGCGTTGACCCAGCCCCAGCACTCGTGCCAGTTCCAGCCGTTGGTGCGGGCCCAGCGGTGCACGTCGGCGAGCAGGTGGCGGTGTTCGCCCGGCGCGAAGCCGGGGAAGCCGGTGGGGGTGACGGTCCCGTTCATCGGGTACCTTCCTTTCGGTAGTTGCGGCCCCGCTGGTCTTGGTCGGTTGGCGGGGCTGCTCTGCGTCCGGGCCCGGTCGGGCGCCGGGTGGATCAGGCGGCGTCGGTCGAGTGGCGGCGGCTGGAATTGCGGCGGCGCAGGATGGCGAGCTGGATTTCGGCGAGGGCCTGACTGAGCGCCTCGGCGGCCTCGCGGCCGGCGGCCGAGTCCGGGTCGAGCTGGGGGATCGGCTCGCGGGGGCCGGAGGGGCGTGGGGGCTGGCTGGGCCCGGACGGCGGGTGCGTCACGACTCGGCCCGCCCGAACAGCGCCTCGACGCTGGTGCCCAGGTCGGCGGCCATCCGCATCGCCAGCGGCAGGCCGGCGGTCTTCCGGCCCGATCGAAGGTGAGACATGTGGGTGCGGCCGATGCCGTGCCGTTCGGCCTGCGCCGTGATCGAGGCCAGGCCCCTCTTCTCGGCGAGGGCGTCGTATACCTCAACCCGCAGCCGAACCCCGTCGGCCTTGGGCGACGGTCCGTCGGTTTTTGGCGTCGCTTCCATGACCACGACGGTAACCGTCGCCTTAAGGCAACGCAAGAGCCGAAGGGTTAACCCGTCGATATCAGCCGAACGGATGGGTACCCACCGTCGGCTTGGATGCCCTATCGTTGCCCGTAGACAACACCAGAAGGGAGATGAACACCATGCCCCAACGCGTGAACGACGCAGGCGCAGCCAAGATCAGAAGACGGCGCAGGCAAGCCGACAGCGTCGCCAAAGAGCAACGCCCGCCGAATTACCGCTGCCGCTGGACCAGCGCCTACCGTGCGCCTATGGGCGACGCTTCCGCACCCCCGGAGGACTGGGCGAGCTACCTCCGGCGCATGACCAAGCGACCGGGCTGGAGCGTTGCCCGCCTCGCCCGTGAAGCCGGCATCCACCGCGGCACCATCTTCGGCTGGATGAAAGGCGACGGCGTGACCGTCGCCAACGTCAAGGCCATCGCGAAGGCTCTCGGCGACGACGAAGCCCACGCCCTGGCCGCCGCGGCAGGGTCAACGGGCAGCGTCGACCAGCTCGACGCTGATGTGCGGATCATCATGCGGCGCCTCACCGACCCGGGCACCAGCGAGGCGGAGCGGATCCTGATCCGGGCGACGCTGCGGCACCTGGCGGATCTCGCCGACCGGGCCGAGCAGGGCAAGCCCGACGTCGAGGGTCGCGCCGCAAGCTGATGCCGCCCCGCCGCCCCATCGCCCTCCCCGATCGACCCCACCGGGTGGTCCTCTACGCCCGGGTGTCCGCGCTGATGGGGCGCGGCGGTGACGACTTCCACTCGCCGGATGTGCAGATCGCGGCGATGCGCCGCGCCACCGTCGGCATGGCCGAGGTCGCTGTGATCGACGACGACATCGACGTCTCCGGCACCCACTTCTCCCGCGAGGGCATCGACAAGGTCCGGCGGATGGCCCGGGCCGGGCAGATCGACGCCATCGCCGTCTACGACGTCAGCCGCTTCGGCCGGGACGTCCTCGAATCGCTGCTGGTGCTCCGCGAGCTCGCCCAGTCCGGCGTCACGATCATCTCCGCGTGTGAGCACATCGACACGTCCACGCCGTCCGGCGAGATGATGCTGATCAACATGCTGAACATCGCCCAGTACCGGGCGAAGGAGATCGGCCGCGGCTGGTCCAACACGATCGCCCGCCGGGCGGAACGGGGCCAGCACCACGGCCGGCCGTTGGGCTACACCCGGTTGGACAAGCGGATGGTGCCCGACCCGGTCGTCGGCCCTGCCGTCACGGAGGTGTTCCGCCGGTACGGGGCGGGCGAGCCGATCGGTGAGATCACCGCCTACCTGGCTGCTGTGCGCGGCCAGCCCATGCACACCCCGAACGTGAAGAAGCTGCTCCGCAACCCGGTCTACCTGGGTCGGGTCGTCGCCGGCGGCGATGTGCTCCCCGGCGAGCACGAGCCCCTGGTCGACGAGGTGACGTGGCAGCGGGTGCAGAACCGGCTCGCCGCCGAAGCCGGCACCCCGCCGCGGCACCTCGCGCCCACCTGGTCGCTGGTCGGGCTGGTGGAGTGCCCGGACGGCCACAAGCTGCAACGCCAGGGCGACCGCCTCGTGTGCGGGCATGGCCGCGGGGACGTGAAGGGCGGCGCCTGCGAGGGTGTGGGCCGTCCGTTGCTGGCCCGGGTGGAGGCGGAAGTCCTCGCTCAGGTCGCCGAGTACGCGTCCGCGTTGCGCACCGATCACGGTGCCAGGGCGGCCCGGCTGGCGAAGCTCACCACCGGCAGGGCGGGCCGGGCGGCGTTGGAGCGGCGGCTGAAGGATGCGCGCGCCGGCATGGTGCGGTTGGCGAAGTCGAACGCCCTGGATCCGCTGCCGGACGTGGTGTACCGGCAGGCGATGGCGGAGCTTCGGGATGCGGAGCGGGCTGCGGTGGTGGAGCTGGCCCGGCTGGGTCCGGTGGAGGTGCTGCCGGATCCGGTGGAGGCGGCGGGCGCGGTGGACGC
>NZ_DATCVQ010000614.1:0-3204 GCF_036566765.1 Streptomyces sp. | reverse complement strand
CCGAAGGCGGCCGAGTTGCAGGCCATCAAGGACTCCGAGAAGTCGGAGTCTGAGCGCCTCAACGACCAGCTCGCTCGCGCGAACGAGCAGATCGCCAGCACGCGTCAGCGGCTCGCGAAGAGCCGCGTGCAGGCCCTGGCGGGCGGTTCGTTCGCGGACCCGGAGGACGCGGTCGGCGCGCTGGATCTCGACTCGTACATCGACGGCGATGGCGACATCGACGAGGCGGCCATCGAGGCCGACCTTCAGGCGCTTTTGGAGCGCAAGCCGCACTGGGCGCGAGTCCAGCCCCCGGAGGGCCCGCGGCGCCCGGCACCGGACCGCACTCAGGCGTCCGGCGCCAACAAGCAACGGTCCCCCGACCCTGCGGACGAGTTCGCTGGGTTCATCAAGGCGCGGCTTAGTGGCCGCTGAAAGCAGGTAGACCATGGTGGCCACGGCCCCCCTCAAGCTGTCCGATGTCAATGCGTCGCTTCTGCCGCGCACGATCACGGCGCCGATCTTCGAGAAGTCGGTCGAGCAGTCGGCGATCATGACGCTGGCGCGTCGTGCCCCGCTGGCGATCGACGCGACGACGTCGGTTCCGATCCCGATGGACGTGCCGACCGCCGACTGGGTCGGTCAGGCCGCGAAGAAGCCGCTGTCCAGCGGCGGCGTCGACGTCAAGCAGATGACGGCGAAGAAGCTGGCCGTCCTCATCCCGGTCGCCGAAGAGGTCGTCATGACCAACGCGGGCGGCCTGTGGACGCAGCTGCAGACCGACCTGCCGACGGCGTTCGCGCGGGCCTTCGACCACGCGGCGATCCACGGCAAGACCATGAAGGGCGCCACCGGGCCCTTCGATGACTACCTGGCGATGACCACCAACTCGGTCGCGCTGGGCACCGCCTCGCAGTCCACGGGCGGCATCTGGGCCGACCTGGTGACGGGCATGGAGGAGGTCATCGACGACGACTGGGACTACACCGGCACCGTCGCCGACCACCGCCTCAAGCCGAAGCTGCTGCTGGCGACCGACACCACGGGCCGGCCGATCCTGGTCGACACGCAGACGCCGGGCACGGACATGGCGGCGGCGGGCACGCTGATCGGTGAGCCGCTCGCCTACTCCCGTTCAGTGTCGGGCAAGCAGCGCCGCCAGTCCGCGTCGACCGACACTGGGCTGCGCGCGATCGGCGGCGACTGGTCGCAGGCGGCGTTCGGCGTCGGCATGGACATCACTGTGCGGATCTCCAAGGAGGCCACGTACATCGACGAGGACGGCGGCGTTCACTCGGCGTTCCAGGAGAACCTGGTGCTGCTGCTGGCGGAGGCGTTCTACGGCTACGTGCAGGGCGACGCCGACGCGTTCGTGAAGTACACCGGCACCCCTTCGGGGTCCTGATGGCGAGGGCTGTCCCGGCTTCCGCGCCGGGCGGGGCAGCCAAGCCCCTGCAGATCGTCGCCAGGGTTCACGCGATGCCACCGGAGCACAATGCGGGAGCCGAGCACATGCTCGTGTCGATGCTGCGTCCGCTGGTGGAGCGTGGGCACGACGTGTCGGTGTGGCTGTCCCGCTACGGCAGCGTCCACAAGGAGTACGAGTACCGCGGCATCAAGGTGGTGCCGCTGGAGTCGCGTCTCGACTTCCCGACTGCGGTACGCCGCGCGGATGTGCTGATGGCGCATCTGGAGACGGTGCCGCCGACTGCGTCTCTGGCTCGCGGATACGGCAAGAACCTGGTCGTCGTGTGCCACAACACGCATCGGCCGACCTTCCGGGACATGGCGGCGGGCGGGACCTCACTAGCGGTCTACAACTCGCTGTGGATGGAACGGGAGGCGGAGCTGTTCTTCGCCGAGTACCCGAAGAGCGTCCAGCCTGACGCCTCGCTGATTGTGCGCCCACCGGTGTTCGCCGACGAGTACGCGACGAAGCCCGGCAAGGCCATCACGCTCATCAACTGCAACCCGGAGAAGGGCGGCAAGGTCCTTAAGGCCCTCGCCGAACGGATGCCGGACCAGCAGTTCCTCGCCGTGAAGGGCGCCTACGGCGAGCAGATCCTCCCGGACTTGCCCAACGTCGAGATCGTCGAGCACGTCAGCGGCGAGGACATGCGGGAGAAGGTGTACGCGCGCACGAAGGTGCTGCTGATGCCGTCCTCGTATGAGTCGTGGGGTCGGGCCGGAGTTGAGGCGCTCGCCAGTGGCATCCCCGTCGTGGCCCACCCGACGCCGGGCCTGTGCGAGTCGCTCGGCGAGGCTGGCATCTTCGTCGACCGTGCTGATGTGGCCGGCTACGAGGCTGTACTGCGGAAGCTGCAGACGGCGGCGGAGTACCGGCTGGCGTCGAAGCGGGCGAAGGCCCGGTCTGCCGAGCTTGATCCGGCTGCCGATCTGGCGGCCTGGTGCAGTGCTGTGGAGTCCCTGGCCTGAGGAGGCGTCGTGGCTTTCGTCCCTCCTACCGCCGAGCAACTGGGCTTGTACTTGGGCCTCGGAGAGATCGACGGGAACCGTGCCGATCTGCTGTTGAGCACTGCGATTCAGCTGTGTCAGACAGTGGTCAAGCCGCTGCCTGAGGGTGCTGCAGCAGTGGTGCTGTCGGTCGCCGGCCGGGCCTATGTGAATCCTCAGCAGGTGTCCTACGAGACGATCGGCCCGATGTCGGTGCAGCGCCCGCAGGGTTCTGGCGGTCTGTATCTGACGAAGGCCGACAAGTCCGCGCTCAAGTCCCTCGCCGGCCGCGGCGGGGCGTTCACGGTGGATCCGACGCCCTCGACTGCGGATCCGTCGCCGACGTGGCCTGTCGACGATGCCGGGTTCGCGGACGAATTCGAGCCCGGCTGGGGACACTCCTGATGCCGGCGCCGTACCCCTTCGGAGAGACGGTGCGGATCGTGCGCACGGGGCCATCGCCGGGCCGGGACCCGCGCGGGCATCCGCTACCGGGCCCGGACGAGTCCTTCAACATCGAGGGCTGCGTGGTGACTCCGCGCGCGGAGGCACCACAGGTTGGCGGTAGTGAGCAGCAGGCCCGGGACACGGTTATCGTCGGCTGGACGGTGTACGCCCCGGCCGGGAAGCCGCTGCTCACCACTGACCGAGCCGTCATTCGCGGTGTCACCTGCGACATCACCGGCGAGCCCGGTGACTGGGGCCGCTCCCCGTTCACCGGAACCCGCGGCGTCATCCAGTTCGCCGCCGACCGCGTTACCGGATAGTGCG
>NZ_DATCVQ010000613.1:0-60420 GCF_036566765.1 Streptomyces sp. | reverse complement strand
CTAGCGGTCCCTCTCGTCCGGTTCCGGAGGCAGGCCGGCGTCCTCGCGGTCCTCTTCGAGGCGTCGCTCGAGTTCCTTGTCGTCGGGTCGGCGGGGCATGCCGCGACTGTGCCCGGAGTCCGGGTCGCCTTCGACCTTCTTGTTCGACTTGTGGTGCGGTGCCATCGCTCTCTCCTTGCCGTGGGGGTGCGGTCCTGCCCGGCAGCGTGGCCCGGTCGGGACACTCACCACTCAAACCCCGTGGTCGGCGACCCGCAAGCGGGGTGGCGACCACGGGGAGCGGCGCTCGGAGCTCAGAGCGTGCGGCTGAATTCCAGCCGGTCGGCGAAGTTCACGTACCCGGCCCGTGCGAACGCCTTGGCCATCGCGACATTGGCCGCGTCGCAGTCCCCGCGGATCTCGGCGGCGCCGTTCGCGGCCAGGACCCGGGTGCCGCGTACGACGACGGAGGTGGCGTACCCCTTGCCGCGGTGGGCCGGCGCGACGCCGACGAATCCGATCACGGGCACGCTCGGGTTCTCGGCGGGCAGGCTGATCACGGCGGGGCTGCCGTCCGCGTCATAGCCGATCTCCCACCACGCGGGCTCGTGCTTCAGCTCGGCCGTCTCCTCGAAGAGCAGCTCGGCCGCGCGCCGCGGACCGTGCTCCCGCACATCGGCCGCGAGCCGGGCGTCCGCCGTGTCGGCGAGCAGCTCCTCCAGTACGGCGACGAACGGCTCGGGGCCGAGCTCGGCCAGCGTGCGGAAGGTGAGGCGGGGGTCGTCGGCGGGCAGCGCCGCGAGCGTGCCGTCGGAGACCTGGAGGCTGAACCGCCGGCCGTCGCGGACCGGCCGGAAGCCCGCCTGCCGCAGCAGCTCGCCCCGGCGCTCCGGACCACGCTGGAACTGCGGGGCCTGGGCGGGGGAGTCGACGACGTGCTCCAGCTCGTTCGCGCCCAGCTCCTTCGCCCTCGCCGCGGCGGCGTCGAGCAGCGCGGCCGCGACCTCCGGCGCGTCCGCAGGAGCCTCGAACAGCACCATGGCGAGCGGGACTTCGTGCCCCGGTATCGTCCACAGCACCACACTGCCGACGAGCCGCCCTGCCTCGCCCTCGGCGACGAGGCACCACTCGGGGCGGGTGCAGGAGCTGTCGAGCAGCTGGCCGAGGTACGCGCGGGTCCCGGCGTTGCGCTCGGCGTCGCCGGGGTGCTCGACCAGGGCGGGAAGTTCGTCGGGACGGGCGGTGCGAACGAATGTCACGGTGAGCCTTGTCGGTTCGGTGGAGAGCGGTCGGTGCTGCGTGGCGAACCTAGCCCGGTGGGCGGGTCGCGGACCAGGTATTTCCGAGCCGCGGCCGACGTCCGCAGGGAGCGACGATCCTTGCCGGACCCCAGAACCTTGCTAGCTTGCGACCGTGGACGACTTCTCACGCTCCTGGACGGCCTTGCGCGCGGCGGTCGCCGCACTCCCGGACGAGGACTTCACGCGGCCGTCCGGCTGCACCGGCTGGCTGGTGCGGGACTTGGTGTGCCATCTGGTCATCGACGCCCAAGACGTCCTGATCACCCTCGTCACCCCCGCCGATACGGAACCGACCCGGGACGCGGTGACGTACTGGGACGTCGCCCAGACCCCGCCCACCGGCGAGGACCCGCTCGACGCGCTGACCGTCCGGCTGGCCGCCGCGTACGAGGAGCCGCGGCTGCTCAAGTTCCACCTGGACGACGTCGGCGCCGCCGCCGGGCGCGCCGCGGAACTCGCCGATCCGGCTGCCCGGGTCGGCACGCAAGGCGAAGTGCTCACCGCCGGCGACTACCTCTGCGCGTACGTCCTGGAATGGACGCTCCACCACCTCGACCTGAACGCCCACCTCTCGCACGCGACGGACCCGCCTGCGGAAGGTCTCGCCCGCTCGCGCGCGATGCTGGAGAAGATCGCCGGCACGGCGTTCCCCGCGTCGTTCTCCGACGAGGACGCCCTCCTGATCGGCACCGGCCGACGCGCCCCGGACGCGGCGGAGACGAGGGAACTGGGCGACCTGGTCGCGCGCCTCCCGTTCGCCCTGGGCTGAGCAGTCGGTCGTGCCGTGCGTCAGGCCAGCGGTGCGATCGTGAAGTGTCGTACCTGGAGCGGGGCGAGCAGGTACTCGTCCTCACCCGGAAGGACCACGGGCTGGTCGCGCCAGTTCTCGCCCGCGTAGCCGACCAGGTCCTCCTCGCTCCGCCAGCGGCTGACGTAGAGGAGCGAGTGCGGCGGAGCCACCAGTACCTCGTGGTCCAGCAGTCCCGGGTAGCGGGCGGGGAACTCACGGACGGAACCGACGATCATGTCGTGGAACGCCTCGAAGCGATCCGGGCGCACCTGGGCCTCGCTCATCCTGATGATCACGTCCCGCAGGCTGCCACACGCGCCACCGCCTTGAGAACCCCCGATGGCCTGTCCACCGCGTCCACCGTTCCGTCCCGGCCGATCGGACACGCACGCCCGCGTGTGAGGACGGAAAGGATGAATCTGGCGATTTACGGTAGGTCGATGCGTTCTGTTCCGTGGTGGGCTCTCGCCTCGTCGGGGTGCGCCCCCGTTCTGCTGGTCGCGGGCTGGGCGATCTCGGGGCTCCTGGAGGGGGCCGCGTACGACCCCATCCGGCAGACGATCAGCGTGCTGGCGGCCTACGGAGCCGCAGGGTTCTGGGTCATGACCGGCGCGTTCATCGGCCTCGGCGTCTGCCACCTGCTCACCGCCTGGGGTCTGCGCACAGCCGAGTTCGCCGGACGGCTGGCGCTGGCCGGGGGAGGCCTGGCGGCGCTGGCGGTGGCGGTGGTGCCGGCCCCGAACAGCGGCGGGTCCCTGCGGCACGGAACCGTCGCCGTGGTGGGCTTCACCCTCCTGGCCGTGTGGCCGGTGCTGGCCGCCGTGCGCCGCGGGGCCGCCCCCTGGGGGCTGCGCCCCGGGCCGTCCGTCGTGGCCACCGTCGTCATGGGCCTCGGCGCGGCCTGGTTCGTGTTCGAGATGAACCGTCAGGGCGCCGCAGGGGTCGCGGAACGCCTGGTGACCTGCGTCCAGTCCCTGTGGCCCCTGGTGGTCGTCGCCTCCTGCCTCCGACGGCCCCCCGGCGAGGCGCCGTCGAAGTGACCCCGGCCGCCGGTCAGGACGACGACGGGTCCTCCAGCCCCTCCAGGCTGTCCATGAAGGAGCTGACGGAGAACACCGCGCGGCCGGGACCGGCCGGGCCGTAGCCGGGCGGGGAGCTCAGCCCGAACTCCTCCAGCGTCGCCCGGTACGTCTCCAGCAGCCGGATGTGGTACTCCAGCGGCGCGCCCAGCGGGTTGGCCTTGCCCAGCGGGGTGGTGGGCTCCGGGCACCAGGTGGTGAACCGGGGCACGACGCCGTTCGACATGAAGAACCGC
The DNA here is from genome assembly GCF_036566765.1 of Streptomyces sp. Lineage (GTDB taxonomy): Bacteria > Actinomycetota > Actinomycetes > Streptomycetales > Streptomycetaceae > Streptomyces. The sequence continues at coordinate 57,035 of NZ_DATCVQ010000613.1, read as the reverse complement.
AGGCCCTCCCTGGTCGACTCGATCGCCTCGCTCACCTTGGTGAAGCCGAACGGCTCGGCCATCTCGATGCCCGCCACGAAGTTCGGGATCACGTTGCGCGGCCCGAACACCTCGGTGGAGTCGAGAATCCGGCGGTGCCATTCGTCGCGGCCGACGTAGCGCTCCTTGCCCGGGCAGTGGAGCTCGAACAGCCGGCGGTCCCAGACCTCGAAGTTGGGGTGGTAGATCCGGATGCCGTAGTCGTGGAAGCGCTGCACGGCGTCACGGGGCAGCGCCTGCGCGACGACCTTGCCGGTCCAACGGCCCGGGAAACGTTCCTCGATGGCCTTCGCGTAGTGCCCGTAGAAGTCCGCCTCGTCACGGCCCGCGACCTTCGAGGTGATCGAGCCGCCCGTGAGGGTGTAGGCCCGGGAGGTCCCGGCCGTGTCGTACCGGTCGATGATCTCCAGGGCCTCCAGCACCTCTTCGACCGGCTTCACACCCGTGTACGGGCGGCCCGCCGCCTTGTGCTGGCGCCAGTTGTGGTTGATGTCGCAGAACTGGCACTCCTCCTTGGCACCGAAGTACTGGCAGACCCGGAAGACCGTCAGGTAGATGAGATAGCCCCACTGGATCGTGGGCGCGACCTCCATCACCGACTTCCCGTTGGACAGCTTGTGTCGGTAGTACTCGGGCATCGGCGGCAGGCCGACGTCGGCGATCCGCGCGCCGTCCAGATACAGGCCGAGCGCGCCGTCCTCACCGCCCCGCACGACGTACGGAGAATCGGGATTGACACGGACGGACACGACCGTGCGGCGCAGCTCGTAGGGGCCGCCGGTGAGCACGATCTCCTCCGGAGGACGGTTCAGCGCGGCGGCGCCGAGCTCCGGCAGGGTGCGGTGGTCGAAGGAGAAGATGAAGTACGACTTCGGCTTGACGTCGCCGGAGGCCCCGTCGGCGGTGCCGCTGAGCGCGGACTCGTCGAAGGCCATGCCGCCCCGCAGCAGGTCCTCCTTGATCACCGCCTCCCGCGGTACGTGCGGGAACCTGCTCATCAGGTCCTCGACCAGCGCGGTGCGGCTCGGGCTCTCCATGTGCTCTCCTCAGGCCTGCTGCATGGACGGATCCATGCAGAACAACCTATCTGCCGCCTTGAGCGAGGGCCCGCCGGGGGTACGCGGCCGCGTCAGGTCGCCGTGCCTCCGCCCGGTTCCGGTGGGGAACCTGGCGGGCGGACGGCTCAACTGCCGTTCTTCTTCGAGTCCATGGACTTCATGGCATCCGCTGCCCGCTTCTCCATCTCCTCCGCCGTGACGTCCTCCACATGCGTGGCGACGTTCCACCGGTGGCCGAAGGGGTCCTCGAACTGCCCGGTGCGGTCGCCGTAGAACTCGTCCTTGACCGCGGACAGTTCCTTGGCGCCCTGGGCGAGGGCCCTGGCGAAGACCGCGTCGACGTCCTCGACGTACACATGCAGGGTGATGGGCGTGCCGCCCACCGACTTCGGCGAGCGGAAGTTCAGGTCCGGGTACTCGTCGGCGAGCATGATGACCGAGTTGCCGAGCGCCAGCTCGGCGTGGCCGATCTTGCCGCCGGGCGCAGGCATCCTCATCCGCTCGTCCGCGCCGAGCACCGACACGTAGAAGTCGATCGCGGCCGCGGCCGGGTCGACGCAGAGGTACGGCGTGACGCGCGGGTATCCCTCGGGAATGGGCTGGACAGCCACCGGACTCCCACCTTTCCGAACAGTGGCGATCACCGCCGACCGCCGCCTGCGACCAGGGATAGCCCAACCGGCGGGACGCGCGCCGCCGCCGCGCGGCAGCCCCTTGCCGGTTGCCCCGAAGGGCGGCAGGGGGCTGCCACGCGGGCCTCAGGCGGCCAGAGCGCGCCGCAGGGCCTCGGCGACGGCGGCGATCTGACGCTGGGACACCTCGGCGGACAGGATCGCCTGCGACCCGTGGAAGGTGCCGGGCCACTGGCGCAGCTCGACCGACACGCCGGACTGGAGGAGGCGCAGCGCGTACGCGATGCCCTCGTCGCGGTTGGGGCAGAACTCCGCGGTGGCGATGTAGGCCGGAGGCAGGCCGGACAGGTCGGCGGCTCGCCCCGCGGCGGCGTACGGCGTGGCGGGCTGCGAGCCCAGGTAGTGCCGCCACGCCGTGGCCACCTTGTCGCTGTTCATCCAGGGCACATCGGTGAAGTTCCGCCGCGACCACGTTTCCGGCCGGTCGTCGAGCCCGGGCTCGTTGAGCAGCTGGAAGCGGATCGTCGGCCCCTGCTGGTCGCGCGCCCGCAGGGCCACCGCGGCCGCGATCGCGCCGCCGGCGCTGTGGCCGGCGACCGCGATCCGCGCCGGGTCGAAGCCGAGTTCGGCCGCGTGCTCCGCCGCCCAGGTGAGTACGGCGTACGCGTCGTCCAGGGCGGCCGGGAACCGGTGCTCGGGCGCGAGGCGGTAGTCCACCGAGATGACCACGGCCCCGGTGAGGTCCGCGATCCGGACGGCCCAGGGGTGCTCGGTGTCCAGACTGCCGAAGACGCCTCCGCCGCCGTGCAGCCAGACGATGGCGCCCTGCGCCTGGCGCGGGCGATAGATCCGCACCGGCACGTCCGGATCGGCGGGCACCGTGCGGTCCTCGACCTCCATGGCCGAGGTGTCCGGCGCAGGGACCGCGGCGGCGCCCTCGGCGAAGATCTTGCGGGCGGCGACCGGGTCGTTCATGTCGATCTGCGGCAGGAAGGGGATGAATGCTTCGAGTTCGGGATCCATGACGACCATCCTCACGGCCGGCCCGCGAGGGGTCATCCGCCGTCCGTCGCGCATCCCGCCCCGATCGCGCACCGTTCGGCGCGCCCTCGCGCTTCCCTGCCCTGTCTATCCTTCTGGCATGCAGGCATTGGCTGTTCGGCTGTCAGGACTCGATCCGTACGTCGACGGCGCGATCCGCATCGTCGCGTTCTACGACACGCTGATGCGCCGGAGAGTCGATCTCCCCGCGCTCGCCCGCGCGTCGGCGGGCCTGGCCGAGTGCGTGGCCGGGATACGGCTGCACGGCACGGGACGGTCGATCCGCGTCGCGCCCGAGGGCACGGAAGCCGCCACCCCGCCGTCGCCCGCGTCCACCACGGTGCCGATCACCCTCGACGACGAGGAGATCGGCACGGTGTGGCTGGAACGCCCGGGCCCGCCCAACCCCCTCGACGAGGTGCTCCTCGACCGGCTCGCGATCGCCGCCGGGGCGGCCGTCGAGCGGTACGGCCCGGCCCGTACGACCATGGCCGACCCCGCCCTCGTCGAACTGGCGATCAGCCCCGACAGCGACGAGGCGGCGCGGGCGCGGGCGCTGCGCCTCCTGGGCTTCGCCGCCGGCCAGCCCGTCCGCGTCGTCGCCGTACGCTCGACGCTCCCGCTCGACCGGATCGGCGGCCTGATCTGCCCGAACCGCCCGGTGAAAGCGGCGCCGCTCGCCGACGTCGGCGTCATCCTCGCCACGACCGTCGACAGGGACCTGTTCCCGGCAGGGGTACGCGCGGGCATCGGCGCCTCCGAGAGCCCCGACCGGTCCTGGCGGGGGGCTCGTACCGCCCTCCGCTTCACCAGCACCCGCGAACCCGTCGTGCGCCACGCCGATTTGGGCGCGCTGGCGCTCCTCGCCGAGATCCCCGAGGACGCCTCGCGCGACAACGCCGACGTGGCCGCGATCACCCGCATCGCCGAAAACCCGGAGGACCTGGAGACCCTGGACGCCTACTGCGTCACCGGCTCCCTGCGCCGCGCCGCCGACCTCCTCCACCTGCACCACAGCAGCGTCGCCCGCCGCGTCGACCAGCTCGGGAAGACCCTGGACATCGACCTCACGGCCCCCACCGGGCTGACCCGCGCCAGGCTCGCGCTCGGCGTGTGGCGGCTGCTCGATTCCTGACGCTGCCGCACCCTGGCGGAGTTCGACGCCTGGACGGCCGACGAGACCACCACGCTCAGCCTCGACCCCCATGGGTGACGGCGCCGTCTTGCAGGTCAGGAGGGTGAGCCCCAGGCCGTGGTGAGCCCGTCCAGCCACGCGGGCGGGAGCTCGGCGGCGTCCCACTCCTCCCGCAGGGGCGAGGGCGCCGTGGCGAGGCGCTCCAGTACGGCGATGCTGGTGGGGGAGTGGAGGAGGGTGTAGCGCCCGTGGATCGCGATCGCGCTGCCGGGCCCGTACTCCGCGTACAGCCGTTCCAGGCGTACGCGGTGGGTCGAGGCGAACTCCGTCAGCCGCCCCGCGTACCCGGCCCGTTCCCTGGTGCTCATCGTGCCGAGCACGGCGATGAGCACCTGCTCGGACACCTCGGGGTCAAGGTCGGAGACCGCGGTGAACGAGAAGTAGAGCGGCGTCACCGCCACCTTCGCCCGCTCGACGTCCATCCTCCCGACAGGCGGACGCGCTTCGTCGGACGAGGCGGAGGAGGCGGACCCGACGATGCTCCGCAGTGTGCGCTCGGCGAGGTCGCCGAGCTCGTCGGTGGCGGCCCGGGTCCCGTCGAGCCAGCCGGACGCGTAGAGCTCGCCCTTCTCCCCGGGGGCGGTCGCTCCGATCCGGCCGATCTCCCGGTGCGCGACGGCGAGGGCGCCGGCCTCGACGAGCCCGATCAGCTCCTCCGCGTCACCGGAGTAGACCCCAGCCCGCTCCAGGAGCCGGACGAGCGTGATCTTCGCGTTGAGGACGCTGACCGCGTCCAACTCCTGCCGGCCCGCATCGGCGGCATTCATGGGTCCTCCTCGTCGCTTGTGCGCCGAGCCGAGCCTACGTTCCCCGCACTCCGACCCCGGCCAAGGAGACGCCCACCGCTGCTGGCAGTCGTGCGATCTTGTGCCCTTCATGTGACGCCCGGGTTCGCCATGGCTGTCTGCGAGAGGAAATCCCAGTGGACCTTGGCCACAGGGCCGGGGGAGGTTGCTATGCAACGAGTTGCATAGCATCATCGGGGGCATGGCGCTCGAACACGCGATCCTCGTGTCCCTGCTGGAGAAGCCGGGGTCCGGCTATGAGCTGGCTCGGCGGTTCGAGCGGTCCATCGGGTACTTCTGGACCGCCACCCACCAGCAGATCTACCGCGTGCTCAAGCGCATGGAGAACGACGGCTGGGTCGACGTCCGGGAGGTGCCGCAGCACGGCCGGCCGGACAAGAAGGAGTACTCCGTCGCCGACCTCGGCCGTGCGGCGCTGGCGAGTTGGCTGCATGAGCCGATCGAGCCCGAGAGCGTCCGGCACGACCTCGCGGTCAAGATCCGCGGCGCCGCCTTCGACGACCCGGCCGCCCTGATCCGCGAGGTGGAGCGGCACCGGCAGGCGCATACGGAGCGGCTGGCCCACTACCTCTCCGGCGAGGCGCGCGACTTCCCCACACCGACCGGCGCCGAGGCGCGCGGTCCGCTCGACGCCGAGCGCGAGTTGCAGCACGTCGTGCTGCGCGGCGGCATCGCGTACGAGCGGATGATGATCGGCTGGCTCGACGACGTCCTCGCCACGCTCGAACGGTTCGGTCCCGCGGACTGATCCCGGTTCGGCCCCCTACCTCGCTGACCGCGCCACCTTTGTCCCACCCTCACCCTCCCAGCCGAAAGGCGGCAACCATGGCCGACGCGCTCCTGTTCAACCCGCGGACCTACGACCCCGCGCACTTCGACCCGGAGACCCGCAGGCTGCTGCGGGCCACCGTCGACTGGTTCGAGGAGCGCGGCAAGCGGCAGCTGATCGAGGACTACCGGTCCCGCGCCTGGCTCGGCGAGTTCCTCGCCTTCGCCGCCAAGGAAGGGCTGTTCGCGACCTTCCTCACGCCGGCCTCCGCCGCGAGCGGGGACGACCAGCGCTGGGACACCGCCCGGATCGCCGCCCTCAACGAGATCCTCGGCTTCTACGGCCTCGACTACTGGTACGCCTGGCAGGTCACCATCCTCGGCCTCGGCCCCGTCTGGCAGAGCGAGAACCCCGCCGCGCGCGCCCGCGCCGCCGAACTCCTCACCGAGGGCGAGGTGTTCGCGTTCGGCCTTTCGGAGAAGGCCCACGGCGCCGACATCTACTCCACCGACATGCTGCTCGAGCCCGACGGCGACGGCGGCTTCCGCGCCACCGGCTCGAAGTACTACATCGGCAACGGCAACGCCGCCGGACTCGTCTCCGTCTTCGGCCGCCGCACCGACGTCGAGGGCCCGGACGGGTACGTCTTCTTCGCCGCCGACAGCCGCCACCCGGCGTACCACCTGGTCAAGAACGTCGTCGACTCGTCGAAGTTCGTGAGTGAGTTCCGGCTCGAGGACTATCCCGTCGCGGCCGCGGACGTCCTGCACACCGGGCGCGCCGCCTTCGACGCCGCGCTCAACACCGTCAACGTGGGCAAGTTCAACCTCTGCACCGCCTCGATCGGCATCTGCGAGCACGCGATGTACGAGGCCGTCACGCACGCCCACAACCGGATCCTGTACGGCCGCCCCGTCACCGCCTTCCCGCACGTGCGCCGCGAGCTGACCGACGCGTACGTCCGTCTCGTCGGCATGAAGCTGTTCAGCGACCGCGCCGTCGACTACTTCCGCTCCGCCGGCCCGGACGACCGCCGCTACCTCCTCTTCAACCCGATGACGAAGATGAAGGTGACCACGGAGGGCGAGAAGGTCATCGACCTGATGTGGGACGTCATCGCCGCCAAGGGCTTCGAGAAGGACAACTACTTCGCGCAGGCCGCCGTGGAGATCCGCGGACTGCCGAAGCTGGAGGGCACGGTCCACGTCAACCTGGCGCTGATCCTGAAGTTCATGCGCAACCACCTGCTCGACCCGGTCGCGTACGAGCCCGTCCCCACCCGCCTGGACGCGGCCGACGACGCGTTCCTCTTCCGTCAGGGACCGGCCCGCGGCCTCGGCGCGGTGCGCTTCCACGACTGGCGCGCCGCCTACGACGCGTACGCGCACCTGTCCAACGTGGCCCGCTTCCGCGAGCAGGCCGACGCCCTGTGCGCGTTCGTCGCCACCGCCGCGCCCGACGAGGAGCAGAGCCGCGACCTCGACCTGCTGCTTGCCGTCGGCCAGCTCTTCGCGCTCGTCGTCCACGGGCAGCTCGTCCTGGAGCAGGCGGCCCTGACCGGCCTCGAGGGGGACGTGCTCGACGAGCTGTTCGCCGTGCTCGTGCGGGACTTCTCCGCGCACGCCGTCGAGCTGCACGGCAAGGACTCCGCGACCGAGGCGCAGCAGGAATGGGCGCTGGGCTCGGTCCGGCGCCCGGTCGTCGACGAGGAGCGGTCGGGCCGGGTCTGGCAGCGCGTCGAGGCGCTGTCGGGCGCGTACGAGATGAAGCCGTAGGCGCCGGCGCTCCGCGCTTTCGCGTGACAGGCCGGTCACCGACCGGCCTGTCACCGGCACCGCATACCATGACCGCCCATGAGCACGAGTGAGGACCGAAGACCCCTGGTCGACGGACGGTTCCGATTGATCTCCCGCCTCGGCAGCGGCGGCATGGGCACGGTCTGGCGAGCGCGCGACGTCGCCCTGGACCGGGACGTCGCCCTCAAGGAGGTCCGCCCACCCGACCCGGCCGTCGAGGAGGCCAACCCGGGGTTCGCCGCGCAACTGCGCGAACGGGCCGTCCGCGAGGCCCGGGCCCTGGCGCGCCTTTCGAACCCGCACGTCGTGACCATCCACCACATCGTCGAACCGCAGGACGGCTCGCACCCGTGGATCGTGATGGAGCTCGTCGAGGGCCGCTCGCTGTACGACCGCCTCGCCGAGGGCCCGATGCCGGTGGCCGAGGTCCTCACTCTGGGCCGCCAGGTCCTGTCCGCCCTGCGCGCCGCCCACGCCGCCGGCATCCAGCACCGCGACGTGAAGCCCGCCAACGTCCTGCTCCGCCCCGACGGCACCGCCGTCCTCACGGACTTCGGCATCGCCGTGCTCAGCGAGGCGACGTCCCGGCTCACCTCCACCGGCGACCTGATCGGCTCCCCCGAGTTCATCGCCCCCGAGCGGGTCCGCGGCGAGGAGGGCAACCCGGCCTCCGACCTGTGGTCGCTCGGCATGCTCCTGTACGTGGCGGCCGAGGGCCACCACCCGCTGCGGCGCGCCACCAGCCTTGCGACGGTGGTCGCGGTGCTCGACGACCCGATCCCCACACCGGTCAGGTCCGGCGCGCTGACGCCCGTACTCGCCCAGCTCCTGGTACGCGATCCGGCGCTACGGCCGGACGGGGCCCGGCTGGACCACCTGCTGGCCGAGGCGGAGGCCGGGCACTCCACTCCCGTGGCCCCGACTCCGCCCCCGGTTCCGGCGGCCCCCGGTCCGTACGCCCCGCCCTACCCCCACCCCGCGTACGGCCCGCCCGCCTCGCAGACCGTGCCGTCCGGACACGCCACGCCCGGCGGCGGGTTCGGCCCGCCCGTACTGCCCCCGCCGTCTTCCTCCCGTAACCGCCGACCGGTCGTCACCGTCGCCGTCGCCCTCGCGCTGGCGACGGCCGTGGTCGTGGGCGTCGTGAAGCTGCTCCCCGACGGCGGCAGCGGCGGCTCGGATTCCGGTGCGAAGGGCAGGACGCCCTCGAACGCGAGCCGCACGCCGGGGACCGGAACGGGGACGGCCGGGACCGGCGACACCCAGCCCAGCACCCCCGCACCCCGTGGCTCCCTCCTCACCACGGCCAACACCCGCGCCGTCATCGAGGCCTTCCGCAAGGCCGCGGGGACGAGCACGATGAAGGAAATGACGATCTACGAGGAGTACGCCCTGGCGGACATCCCCACCCGCCCCGGCGCGAAGACCTACGACGCGTACGAGTTCCGCAACGGAGTCGCCCGCAGGACGGGTCCCGGCGGGACCCTCGACGGGGCCGACGAGCAGCCCTTCGACGTCTCCACCATGAACTGGGCCGGCCTTCCCGCGCTGATGAAGCGCGGCGAGAGCGAGCTGAAGGTGGAGCGCCCCAACTTGCGCTACGTCATCGTCGGCCGCTGGACCTTCAACGACGACCGCCCCACGCTGCGCTACTACCTCACCAACGAGTACAGCGCCGTCGGCTATCTCGCCGTCGACAGCGCAGGGAAGGTCGTGTCGAGCCACCCGGCGTCATGACGACGAGCGCTCTGACGTCGTCGCGCTCCGGCAACTGACCGCCCGGGCCTTGCCCTTGGGCGTGCTCGCCTGCAAGATCGTTGCGTGATCGAACAGGGTGGGGACATGAGGGGAAAGGTCGGTACATCGTGGAGACGATGATCAAGGGAGGCAACTGCTTCGTACCGTCGGTGCCGTTGCGGATCGCCGTGGGCGGCGGTCTGGACGCCATGGCGTTGCTCTTGACGGAGAGCGGGGCCGTCCGGGGGGACGGGGACGTCGTCTTCCACGGTGCGCCGGTTCATCCGGCGGGCGCCGTACGGCTGTTGGGGACGGATCGGGGCGCTGCGTGGCTGGAGGTCGGTCTCGGCGTCGTCGAGGAGCAGATCGACCGCGTCCTCGTGGTCGGGTCGACGCGGAGCGGCGCGATGCGGGACGTCGCCGGGTTGTCGGTGGAGGCGTTCGCTCCTGACGGCACGTCGGTCGTGCGATACGACGTGACCGACGGCGCGGGCGAGACGGCGATGGTGCTGGCCGAGCTGTACCGGCGGGCGGGGGGCTGGAAGTTCCGCGCCGTGGGGCAGGGGTACGCCAACGGCCTCGCGGGCCTGGCCGCGGACCACGGAGTCGGTGCGGTGCCGTCCGGTGTGGGCGTGACGGTGACGAAGCAGGACCTGCCGCCCGCGCCGGCCTACGTACCCCCGCCCGCGCCGGTCTACGTGCCCCCGCCGGCGCCTGCCTACGTACCCCCGCCTGCCCCGGCCTACATGCCCGCGCCCCCGCCCGCGCCAGTACCCGCCGTCGCGCAGCCCGCGCCGGCCCCCGTCGCTGCCGCATGGTGGACGTACGGCCCCGTCTTCGAGCCGCGCATCCTGACCGGCCGGGACAACGACGTGATCACCGTGGACGGGCTGCCGCCGGGGCCGGTCGTGGTCGAGCTCGCGGTCAAGGGGGACGGGTACACAGGGCTGACGACCCTCAACTGGCGCAACAAGGAGAAGGACAACCTCGTCAACAGCACCGAGGACGACTTCTTCGGCCGGGTGCTCGCCACGGTCCCGAAGAACGGGACGCTGCGCATGAAGCTGGAGGCGGAAGGGCCCTGGAAGGTCCTGGTGTCGCCGCTGGCGGCGGCCCGTCCCCTGACGGAGGAGGAGTTCGAGTCCCGCGGCCCCGACGTCATGCTGCACACGGCCGGTGTGGCCGACCTCGTCATCCACTACCGGGGCGACGACAACCTCATCGTCAACACCTACGAGCTCGAAGGGCACGACGACCACACCGAACTGCCCGAGGACGAGAACGTGGTCAACGAGATCGGCAAGCGGCGGGAGACCGTTCCGCTGCCGGAGGGCCCGCTCGTGGTGCAGTTCGAGATGGCGGACGGTCCGTGGCGGGCGTCGCTGAAGCGGTTGCAACCGCACGGCGGCTAGGGCCTGTCCGGGGTGCGGCCTAGCGCAGGCGGAAGACCGGGCCCCGGGGGGTGAAGGGGAGCACGACGCCCTCCGGGACCAGGTAGGCGTGCTCGGCGCGGACGCGGAGCACGTCGCAGTCGGCGTCCGTGATGATCAGCACGGGCGCCGTCGGCGGGAAGTCCTCCGCCCGCCGCAGGAGGTCGACGCCCGGCTGGAGGACCGTGCCGCCCCGGCCGCGCACGCGGACCCGGCCGGCGATCTCCGACGGCGGGAGGTAGCCCGCGTCGTACGCGGCGGCGTCGCAGAACACCACGCGCGCGGCCGGGACGTCGCGGGCGTCGGCGTACGAGGCGATCGCGCCGAGCGCCTTGCCGAGCAGCCGTGCGCTCATGGAGCCGGAGGTGTCCAGGACCACGCCGAAGGTGCAGCGGGCGATCTCCTCGGGCGGGAAGTACCGTCCCGCGCGCGGGATGTCGGGGGTGGACGCCTGACGGCGGGCGGGCCGCGCGAAGCTGCGCACGGGTTGGGGGCTGGGCACGAACTCGTCGAACCAGCGGGCGAGTCGGGCGTCCCACGGCACGGGCGGGTGGGACAGCGCCCGGATCTCCTGGACGAGTCCCTCCGGCAGCAGCCCGCGTCCGCCGCCGACGTGCAGGTCGAAGCCCTGGACCAGGCCGCGCCGGTAGAACTCGTCGAGGTCGACCCAGTCGCGGCCGCGGCCGTCGAGCGGTTCGCCGATGATGTCGCCGACGCCCTTGCCGCGCAGGGTGGCGAGCCGTCGCATGCGCCGGGCGTCGGTGACGATCCGGTCGTACACCTCCTCCGTCGACAGGCCCCTCAACTCTGGGTCGTACAGCAGCCCTTCGGGCATGGCGCCGACGGCCATGTCGACGAGCCAGCCGTTGACGACGTAGTCGGCCGCCACATTGAAGAGGTACGGGTCGCGGGCGCCGCGCCGGTCGCCGTGGCGCAGGGCGGCGTGCAGCATCTCGTGGGCGAGGATGAAGCGCCATTCCTCGGCCTCGAACCGGCGCATCGGGTTGACGTAGATCTCGCCGAGCGTCGCGTCGACGGCGGCGACGGCGATCCCGTGGGCGCGGGCGAGTTCTGGATCGGCGACGAGCTTCAGACCGGCCGCGATGCCGCCGAGCAGCGGGTAGGAGGCGATGAACCAGCTGAGCGCCCTGTCCCACGGCTGCCGGCTGTGCCGTGCGCCGGTGAGCGTGTCGCGTCGGCCGCCCGCCACGTCCATGGCCGCGGACATGGTGCCGGTCAGGGCGCGGGCGAAGGCGTGCTGCCAGTCGGGCAGGGTGGTGCTCCACATCGGCCACGGCACGAGGACCTGATCGGGTGCGTCTCCCGCCGTGCCGCAGCGCTCGTACGCGGCGGGGACGCCGCCGCGACGCCAGCGGGCGGCGAGCTGCTCCTCGTCGCCGTCGGGGTACGAGTCCGGAAGGTGCTCGGGGGCGCGGCCGACGGGGAAGGTGAGCAGGAACCGGTTGACGACGGCGCAGCGGGCGGCGAGGTCGAACCGGTCGGGCTGCTTGCGCCGGCGCTCTTTGCCGGCGGGGACGTGCCCGAACCCAAGATGGATGAGGCAGTGGGCCACCGCCCAGGCCCAGTCGGCCGGCTCGGCACGGCGGTCGGGGTGGACGTGCAGCTTGCCGTCGGAGTCGACGGCGACCAGGCCGTGACGCGGGCTCAGGTCGCAGTCCCGGCTCCGGCAGACGTCGGTCCCAAGGGCGGCGAGCGCCGGGTTGCGCTTGACGAGGGCCAGTCCGGCCAGGAAGGCCTCGGTGGCCGCGTCGTTCCGGGCCTTCTTGCCGGGCGCCCGCCGGCTCACCGGCGGGCCTCCACCAGCCGGGGCATGTCGCGGGCGGCCTCGACGAGGAACCAGGCCGGCAGCACGGGCTGTCCGTCCTCGTCGTCGCGGATGACGGTCTGAGCCACCTCGACGGAGATCTCGGCGAGCTGGACGAGCAGCGCCTTGGCGCGGTGGGCGGTCTGCCGCAGGGCGGGCGAGACGTGGTCCTTGCCGGAGCCGAGGTCCTTGACCAGCCGGCCCCGGAAGGAGTCGGCCAGGTAGTAGAGGAGGTCGCGGTCCTCGATGCGGTGGGGCCACGACGCGTCGCCCTTGATGATGGAGTCGATGCCGTACGCGTGCCGCACGATCTTGGCGTAACCGCAGAAGGAGACGGCGTGCGCGGGAGTGAGGGCGCCGTACGCGATGACCTTGAGCGTCTCCTCGTCGAGCGTCGGCCCGAAGGAGTGCAGCGCGTCGGAGAGCATGTGCCAGGAGCGCGGGGTGGAGAACGGCTCCTCGGTCTTGGGCGGCTGCGACCAGAGGTGGTCGGGCCGGTCGGTGAGGTAGTCGACGACCCACGGGTGGATGTCGTTCTCGCCCGCCCACACGAGCCAGTCGGTGGTCGAGGCGCGCAGATGGACGTGGGCGAGGCGGTTGACGAGCGCGGAGGCGATGGGGCGGGCGAGGGCGTTGTCGGTGGCCCGGTTGCCCGCGCCGATCACGATGGATCCGGCGGGGAGTTCGTACGAGCCGATGCGCCGGTCGAGGATGAGCGAGTAGAACGCCTTCTGCACGTCGGGCGTGGCCGCGTTCAGCTCGTCGAGGAAGAGGCAGTACGGCTCGTCGCGGGCGATGGACTCCGGCGGACAGAAGACGGACTTGCCGTCGCGGATCTGCGGCACGCCGATGAGGTCCTCGGGCGCGAGCTGGGTACCGAGCAGGCTGACGCATTCGAGGCCGAGGGACGCGGCGAAGTTCCGCACGAGGGACGACTTCCCGATTCCCGGGGCGCCCCACAGGAAGACGGGGCGCACGGTGGCCAGCCCGAGCAGCAGCTCGGGCACCCGGGCGGGCGTGACGGTGACGACGGCCTGCAAGCGGAGGACTCCTGAGGAGAAGGGGGGCCGGACGAAGGCGAAGTGCTCGAAGCGCGCGAACGATGCGAAGTGCTCGACGCGCGCGAACAACGCGAAGTGCTCGACGCGCGCGAACAACGCGAAGTGTTCGACGCGCGCGAACAGTGTGGTCATACCGGGCACCACGGCGCAGCCGATTTATCGCGCGGTGCGCCCCGGGTTCCCGAGGACGAGGCGATACCGTCGGTCGCGGTCCAGGTCACAAACGTGATGGCCGTGTCGATTCCGGACGATTTGTGAGGCGTGTTTTCATGACCCTGTCCATCCGCAACCAGTTCCCCGGGACCGTCACGGCCGTCGTCGCCGGGGAGGCCATGGCGTCCGTGAAGGTACGTCTGGCCGGCGGCCAGGACATCACCGCGGCGATCACCGCCGCCGCCGTCGAGGACCTGGGCCTGACCGAGGGCTCGGCGGTCAGGGCGCTCGTGAAGGCCACCGAGGTCGCGCTCGCGACCGGCCCCGTCGGCGGCATCTCCATCCGCAATCAGATCGCGGGCACGGTCACCGATGTGTCGACCGGCGGCGCCATGGGCGCGGTGAAGGTCTCCGTGGACGGGGGCGAGCTGACCGCCGCGATCACCAAGGACGCCGTCGAGGCTCTCGGCCTTGCGCCCGGCACCGCCGTCGTCGCGCTGATCAAGTCCACCGAGATCTCGCTGTCCGCCGTCTGATCACGCCGCGCCCGCCCAGGGAGACATGGGCGGGCGCGGCGCGGGTCGGTCAGGCCGAGGGGCGTTCGTCGACGACCTGTTGGAGCTTGCCGGTCCGGGGGCTCGTGACGAGTTCGGACCGCGGCACCCACTCCACGGCGAGGTCGTGGATCGCGCCGGCCGCCACCTCGGACGGAAAGAGGGGGCGGGCCGCGTACACGGCGTCGATGAGCCGGGCGCTCAGATCCGCGGGAGGCTCCTCGACGTAGCCGAGGCGCAGGATGAGCCCGTCCCGCCCGTCCCAGCGGCGCTGCACCATCTGCATCCCCGCGATGAAGCGGTCCGGGTCGGCCTCGACGAGCACCGCGCGGACGTCCTCGACGGGCATCGTGACCACCCCGACGCGGCCGCCCTCCATCGACCGGCCCAGGAGCCGGAAGCGCCGGCACGCCGGGTCGACCCACTCGGCGCGGTCGCCCGCCGGGTAGCGGATGGTCGGCATCAGGGTGCGGAACAGGTTGGTGACCAGCACCCGGCCGGGCACGCCCGGCGTGGTGACGGGCTCGCCGGTCTCGTCGTCGACGATCTCGACGAGCGTGCGGTGGGGGAAGGCCTCGTGCACGCGGACGTCGTCCCCCGGCACCGGCCGGCCGACGAGCCCCGCGTCGTTCGAGGCGTAACCGAGCGAGGCGACGGCCGCCTTGGGGAAGGCCCTCGACAACAGCGGCCGGAGGTCGGCGAAGAGCAGGTCGCCGCCGAAGAGCAGCAGCTCCACGGACTCGGCGGTCTCGCCGCGCTGGACGAGGCACTCCGCCACCGCGGCCAGCTTCATCGGCACGCCCGCCAGCACGTGCACGCCGAAGCTCCCGATCAGGTCGGCGACGTACTCGTCGGACGCGCCGGCACCGACCGGCAGGCGGACGTTCTCCACCGGCGCGTGGTGCAGTGCGTGCTCGATGTAGAGGAATCCGCCGTACAACTCGCCGGCCCAGAAGAGGTTGGCCACCTTGTGTCCCGGCTTCAGGCCGGCCTCCACGATGCCCGCGCCGAAGGCGGTCACCGAGTCGGCGTGCTCGGTGCGCGACCAGACGCACAGCTTCGGTACGCCGGTGGTGCCGCCGGTCTTGTAGACGCCCGCGTCGGTCAGCGGGCCGGTGAGCAGCCGGTTGTCCGGCCAGGTGTTGGCCGCCCAGAACGCGGTCTGGTCGACGATGGGCAGTTCGGTGATGTGGGAGATCGTCCGCGGGACGTCCCGGTACGCCTCCGCGTAGAACGGCGAGTGGGTCCGGGCGTGGTCGACCAGCTCTTGAAGCGACTTCGCGGGCACTGCGTCTCCTGCTTCTCTAGAGGGATTCCGGTCGCCCGATCCAGGTGCGGGCGAGCGTCTGCACGGTCGACCCGTTCCGGTCGGTCAGTTTCTGCCCCAGGTATTCGGCGGCCCACGGGCCGGTCGGGACCCGGAAGGCCGGGCGGTCGGCGCGCAGGGTGCGTACGACGACGTCCGCGACGTCCTGGGCGCTCTGTCCCACGGCCTCCCAGCCCTGGCCGCCCACCCAGTCGATGTAGTCGGCGAAGGTGGGCGCGTAGGGCCCGGAGGCGGCCTGGACGGTGGTGCGGTCGATGTCCGGGAAGCGGCCGAACGAGGTGTCCTTGACGAAGCCGGGCACGATGACGGACACCCGCACACCGTGCGCTTCGGCGACGGGCGCGAGACTCTCCATGAACCCTTCGACGGCGAACTTCGCGGCGCAGTACGCCTCGTTGAACGGCTGCCCGACGACGCCGTGCACGCTGCCGATCGTGACCAGCCGCCCGCCGGCGGCCCGCAGCAGCGGCATCGCGGCCCGGCTGACCTCGACGACGCCGAAGAAGTTCACCTCCAGGTTGGCCCGGAGCGCCGCCATCGTCGACATCTCCATGGTGGGGTCGAAGTTGGAGACGCCGGCGTTGTTGACGACCGCGTCCAGCCGCCCGTACGCCTTCTCCACGTCGTCGATGCAGGCCGCGACGGATTCGGCGTCGGTGACGTCGAGGCGGCGGACGTCCACCGTGACGCCGGCGCGCTCCGCCGCCTCGCGCAGCGCTCCGGCCCGGCCGGGCTCGCGCATCGTCGCCACCGTCGTGAACCCGGCCTGCGCCGCGGCGACGGCGGTGGCAAGGCCTATGCCGGAGGACGTCCCGGTCACCAGCACCGTGGCGTCGTCCGCCGTCATGACCGGCCCTCCCCGAGCGCCGGTTCGGCCACCGGCTCGTCGGCTTCCTCCGCCTTCTCCCGCTCGGCCGCGTCCAGCAGCGGCTGGATCCGCAACGCCGGCAGGAACGAGCAGGCCGCCAGGAGCGTGCCCGCCGCCATCACGACCCGCGCCGCGTCCAGGACGCCCAGCGGGCCGGTCAGCAGGGTGACGCCCAGGCCGCCGACGAGCGCGGCCAGCGGGATCACGCCCCAGGTCACCGTCCTGAACGCCGCGTGCATCACGCCTTGGTGCTGCGCGGACATCCGGGACTGCCGGATGGGCGCACTGCTCACGTTGATGCACGACATGAAGAAGCCGTAGCAGCCCATCGTCACGGCGATCACCGGCCCGGCCGGCAGGGCGGGCGCGGCGAGCACGCCGAGGCCCACCAGGCAGTGCAGCAGCAGCGCCCAGGCCATCATCCGCCCGGTGCCGAGGCGGTCGCTGATCCTGCCGGCGACCGCGGCCCCCACCAGCGCGCCCACCGCCGCCACCGACATGGCCGCGCCGAACACGCCGACCGAGACGCCCAGACCCTGGTACGCGAGGACCGGCAGCACGGTGACGAAGACGGGCCCGCCGCAGTTGAGCGTCACCGCGGCCACGACCACCCGCCGCAGCACGGGGTCGGCCCAGTTGAGGCGGAAGCCCGCGGTCAGCCGTTGCCCCACGGAACCCTCGGTGACCGTCTTCTCGCCCCAGGGCCGCATGGCCTTGAAGCACAGCGCCGAGACGAGATAGCTGGCCGCGTCCACGACCAGCGCGGCCACGCCGAGCGCGCCGTACAGCCCGGCCGCGATCGAGGGCCCGGACACCTCGGAGACCGAGCGGCTGCCCTCCAGGCGCGCGTAGGCGCGGACGAGGTGCTCCTTCGGCACGACGGCGGGGACGGCGACGAGGTAGCCGACGGTGAAGAAGATCGTCGCGCCGCTGATCACCGCCACGCAGCCGAACAGCAGGGGGATGGACAGCCAGTCCTGCCAGTACGCCAGCGGGATGATCCCCACCGCGAGGAGCCGGATCAGATCGCAGGCGAGCATCGTCCGGCGCTTGTCCCAGCGGTCCACCAGCACACCGGCGATCGGACCGAGCAACGGGATGCCCAGGTACTGGGCCATCGCCACGACGCCGACCTGGAGCGCGGAGGCGTCCAGGGCGAAGATCATCAGGGTCGGTACGACGAAGACGGTGATCCGGTCGCCGACCGTGCTGACCGTCTGGCCGAGCCAGAACCGGTTGAACTCGGGTCCTAAGGAGACCGGCAGCCGCAGCTTCACGACTCCTCCCGCAGCACCAGGTTCGACGTCTTGCCGGTCCGCTCGTTGCTGATCAGGTCGTCGACCTCGCGGACCCGGAAGGAATCCGGATCGTGCTGGAAGGCGGTGCTGAGGGTGAAGGTCTCGGACAGCAGCTCCTTGCGCAGCCGTTCGGCGTCCACGCTCGCGCCCCGGTCGGTGAGCAGCAGGACGTCCACTCCCGAAGTACGGCCCTGCTGCTCGGTGATGAGCACCTGGGCGCGGGATATGCAGGCCTCGCGTTCCACCCGGGCGATGAGCTCGTCCACGTGCAGACCCAGGCCGCGCACCTGCACGACGCTGTCCCGGCGGCCCAGCACCCGCATCGCCCGCCCCGGCCGGCCGCACGGGCACGCCACGAGGCGGCCGGCGTCGCCCGTCCGGTAGCGCAGCACGGGGTTCAGCATCTCCGGGTTGAGCGTGGTGAAGTCCAGCAGCTCGTCGGGGCCGACGTGCACCAACTGCTCGGGCAGCGGGTGGAAGGTGTCGGCCGGGCACTTTGGGGTGTTGGTGCCGACGACCCAGGTCTCCGTGCTGCCGAACATGCCCCAGCGCCGCGCGTCCGGCGCGACCACGGCTATGTCCTCCGCCAGTTGGGGCTGCCACGGCTCGCCGAGCCACAGCACCTTGCGCAGGGCGGGCAGCTTCAGTCCGGCGGCGCGCGCCTGCGCGAACCACAACCGCAGCACGCTCGGCGTCCCGCCGATCGCGGTCACCTCGCGCGCCGCGAAGAACGCGAGCCAGTCGGCGTACTCCTCCTTGGCGACCGAGCCCACCGCGATGACCTGGCACCCGGACAGGTCGGCCAGGGCCGCGGCGAGGAAATGCGCGCCCCACATGCGCCCGGCGCCCCAGGCGTTGACGAAGACGTCCGCGCGGTCGAGCGGCTGCCAGTGCGCGTGGACGCCGGTCATGTAGAACCCGGTCGGCGCGTAGCCGATCTTGGGCGCGCCGGTGCTTCCGCCGCTCTGGAAGAGCCAGGTGGCACCGTGCTCGGCCTGGGGCTCCAGGTGGGCCAGGGCGACGTTGAGGTCGTCCTTCATCAGCGGCGGCAGCGCGGCGACGTCGTCGAGCGTGAGCGGACCGCGGTGGCCGGCGTAACGCGGCGCGAGTCCCGGCACGTCCTTCAGCCGCTCGAACGATCTCCGGGCGACGCTCAGGTGAGGCTCGGCCGCCTCCGGCGGCAGCGAGAACAATTCCGTCATCTGGTTTCCGTCCCCGTCCCTGAATCGAAGGCGAGCGCATTGCGTGCGCCGTTGGCGAGCCACTTCGTGTGGGTGTCCCGGTAGGCGGTGAACCTGGCGCGGGTGATGTCCCGTTGGACCGTGCGATGCGGATCGGCGAAGTCCGGGGCGATCACGCCGTCGGGCTCGAGTTCGGAGAACCAGAACCGTTCCCCGTCGTGCAGGAAGTCGATGCAGAAGAACGGGATCGGCAGTCGCTCGGCGAAGTACGCGGTGGCCTCGGCCAGTTCGTCGGGGACCGGAGGAAACTCCATCGCGCCGCCCCGGCTGGCGTTGGCGACCGGCGAGCCGGACGCCGGAGTCCGCTTCATCACGGCGTACGGTTTGCCGTCGACGACGTACACCCGGTAGTCGACGGTGCCGTCGCCGAGGTAGGGCTGGACGACGAGGGTGGTGTCGCCGCCCTGCGCCAGGCTGGCCAGGCCCCGGATGTCCTCAAGGCTGCGGGCCAGGTTGATCCCGCCCCCGCCGCACCATCCGGCCGGTTTGACGATGGCCGGGTACGTCATGTTCCCGAGCGCTGCCTCGTACAGGTGCTTGCCGACGTCCCGGCCGGTGCCGACGCGGACGGTCGGGATCGGGGGCACCGGGGATCCGTCGAGGTGGAGCAGCGTGGCGAGCTTGTCGTTGCCGATGAGCGACACCTGCGGCGGGAACGGCAGGTAGAAGCCCGCCTGTTCGAGCACCGCGCAGAGCGCGTACTGGTTGAAGATGTCCATCGACTGGTACGGCAGCGAGTAGAGCGCGGTGACGAAGAGCGTGTCCTGCGGGGTGACGAGTTCGTCGTCCACATACACGCGCGGTCGGCCGCGGCCGGTGCCGTCCACCGTGACCGCGTCGGGCGAGTGCCTGGTCCAGCTCATCCCCAGGTCCTTGGCGACCTCCGCGTACAGGTCCCAGAAGAAGCCCCGCCACATCGCGGCGGCCCGGGTGGACTCACGGTCGGGGAAGATCCAGCACATGCGGCGCAGCGGGCCGTCGGGGGGAGCGGGACGGCTCTCCCCGACGGCTATGGGGGCTAAGGAACTCTGGTCGCTCATGGCGGTCTCCCGAGAAAGGGCATGCCGAAAGGGCATGCCAAAGGAAACGAGGGCGAAAGAAAAGCAGAAGAATCAGGAACGGAAGCCAAGCACCCGGTTCGACGGCCTGTCGTCGGGCGTGGCGCTAAAAGCGAAGTGTGCGTTCCGGAAATGAAGAAGAAAGAACACGGGTGATGACCCCGTCGGTGCAGCGCCTATTCAACACGTTCCCCCCAGAAATGCCTGCAAGCGCATATCCGTGCTCGGCGAACGTGGACTCTACCTTCGAAAATAATGTGCCACAACGGTTACAGGCAGGCAGTCCCGGGGCGCTGTCGCCGGAGTGACCTCCGGACCGGGGATCAGCGCCCCCGGGACTGCCGTCGGGCCGGCCGCGAGGACGCGGTCAGCCCAGGTCGAGGATCGCCGTGAGGGCGTGCTCAAGCGCCGTTTCGGGATCCGGTGACGCGCCCTCGGAGCGCCAGGCGACGAATCCGTCCGGGCGGACCAGCACCGCGCCTCCGGGCGTGACGCCGTGGGCCTCCGCCCAGTCCGTGTCGCTCGCGGGGGAGAGCTCCGCGTCGGGCCCGTCGCCGATCCGGTACGAGTCGAGCGGCACCGCGAGGCGTTGCGCGAGGCGCGCCGCGGCCGCGTGCCAGTCGCCGGAGCCGCCTCCCGCGCTGAGGAGGACCAGGGACCGCTCGTACAGGTCCAGGGTGGAGACCCTCCCCCAGCCTCCGGCCGGGGGGACCCCCATCTCGCTTCGCTCGCCGGCACGCGTCAGCCACATGTGGGGCGCCCGGGTCCCGGGCTCGCCCGTCAGCCGCAGCTCCTCGGGCACGACCGGGGCCGTCGGGTCGGCACCCTGGACCGCGCCCTGCAGGTAGCGGTAGCCCAGCGCCACGTTGAGGATGCCGCCCTTGCGCCCCCCGGGGCCGCCGGCGCCGGGGCCGGGGGCGTACCCCGGGTGGCTGTGCTCGACCGACCGCGACGAGGCGCGCGTGCTCGTCGCCTCCGCGACCGGCCGGCGCTCCGCGTCGTAGGAGTCGAGCAGGCCGGGACCGGCCCATCCGCCGAGTACCGCGGCGAGCTTCCAGGCGAGGTTGTGGGCGTCCTGGATACCGGTGTTGGAGCCGAACGCCCCGGTCGGCGGCATCTCGTGGGCGGAGTCGCCGGCGAGGAACACCCGTCCGCGCGCGTACCGTTGGGCGGTCCGCTCGGCGGCGTGCCAGGGGGCCGTGCCGGTGATCTCCACGTCGAGATCGGGCACTCCCACGGCCCGCCGGATGTGCTCCGCGCACCGCTCGGCGGTGAACTCCTCGAGTGTTTCGCCGTGTTCGGGGTGCCAGGGGGCGTGGAACACCCAGCGCTCCCGGTTGTCGACCGGCAGCAGGGCCCCGTCGGCCTCCGGGTTCGTCAGGTAGCAGACGATGAAGCGCCGGTCGCCCACGACGTTTGCCAGGCCGCGCGAGACGAACGTGACGCTCACGTTGTGGAACAGGTCGCCCGGGCCGTTCTGCCCGATGCCGAGCTGCTCGCGCACGGGGCTGCGCGGGCCGTCCGCCGCGACGAGATAGTCCGCGCGGATGGCAGTGTGCTCGCCCGTCTCGCGGCTCTTGACGTGTGCGGTCACCCCTTCGGAGTCCGGCTCGAAGGACATCAGCTCCGTCGAGTACCGCAGATCCCCGCCCAGCTCCCGGGCGCGCTCGAGGAGCACCGGCTCGAGATCGTTCTGGCTGCACAGACACCATCCGGCGGGGCTGAAGCGGGCGAGCCCGCCGCCGGGGTCGATCTCCTTGAACAGCCACTCGCCGACGTCGCCCACCAGGCTCGGCGTCTGCAGGATGCCGTTGTTCTCCCCCAGGACCGCAGCGGCCTCCCGGATGCGCTGATCCACCCCCGCCCCCCGGAACAGCTCCATCGTGCGCACGTTGTTGCCGCGCCCGCGGGGATGGATCGAGGTGCCCGAGTGGCGCTCGACGAGGGTGTGCGGCACGCCGAGACGCCCCAGGAACAGCGAGGTGGACAGGCCCACCAGAGAGCCGCCGACGATGAGTACGGGTGTGCGGAGACCGGACTCGCCGGCCCCTTCGAATCGGTTCATTGATCGTCTCCGGCGTCACCTGTGACGCGAGTCGGGGATGGGATGCAGATTCATGCCCTGCGGGGCCAGGTCCGCGTGCCCGGGGCACCCGGTTGACGCGCAGTTCACTCGTCCGCCCCGTGGGGCTCGCGCGCGATCGGCATGCCTGTCAACGATCGGCACATGACGACCCCGGCGTTTCGGATCCGGCGGTCGCTCCCGATCCCCCTTCAGAAGAGAAAGAGGTCTGCCGGATGACCCCCACGGGACGCATCTCGCAGTCGGCGTTCGACGGCTCCAGGCTGCGCGTGATCCTCCTGCTCGACCTGTACGACGGCGCCCAGCAGCAGTTCCTGGACGCCTACGAGCTCATGCGCAAGCAGGTCGCCACCGTTCCCGGTCACATCAGCGACCAGCTCTGCCAGTCCATCGAGAACTCCTCGCAGTGGCTCATCACCAGCGAGTGGGAGAGCGCCCCGCCGTTCCTCGCCTGGGTGAACAGCGAGGAGCACCTCGAGACCGTCAAGCCGATGCACAGCTGCGTACGGGACACCCGGTCCATGCGCTACAGCATCCTCCGGGAGACCGGTCCCGGGCAGCCGCTGACGCCGGACCCGGCGACGGCGGGCGGGCAGGTGGCGGCCCGCGTGGGCGACGGCGCGGCCCGTCACGCGCTCACCTTCACCGTCAAGCCGGGCTCCGAGTCGAAGGTCGCGGAGATCCTGGCCGGGTACGAGTCGCCCGAGGCACGGGTCGACGAGACCACCCGGCTGCGTCGCACCTCGCTCTTCATGCACGGCAACCGCGTCGTGCGGGCCGTGGAGGTCGAGGGCGACCTCCTCGCGGCCCTGCGCCACGTCGCCCGTCAGCCCGAGGTGCGGGCGGTGGAGGAGGCCATCAACCCGTACCTGGAGCAGGACCGGGACCTGAGCGACCCCCAGTCGGCGCGGGTCTTCTTCACCCGGGCGGCGCTCCCCGCCGTGCAGCACGTGGTGTCCGACCGGCCGACTCCGGCGAACCTGCGGCGACACGCGCTGTACTACCCGGCCAAGGAGGGCCGCGGCATGGAGCTGGCCCGGCTGCTCGCCCAGCAGGACCAGGCGGCGGCGGACGACCCGAACAGCCCGGTCCACAGCAGCACCCTGTTCCAGCGGGACGACATCGTGGTGCGCCTGATCGACATCACGGGCGACCTCGACCTCGACCCCGTCGCCTCCCTCGGCCTGAAGGGCCCGCGGAAGGCCGCGGAGCTGGAGCGGCTCCTCGACGGCGCCGCGATCGGCGTCGAGGGCTCCCTGGAGTCGGACCGCAACGTCAACCGGCTGCTGTCGCACGCCGACATGCTGCCCATCACCGACCGCAGCGCGGCGGGCTCCTGACGCACCGCCGCGGCCCGGCCGCTCCCCCGTACGTCACTGCCACATCCGGAGGTACAACCATGCTGAAGCAGCGTCCACGCATCGTGAACCTGAGCGAGACGGAACCCAACCGCAGGCGGGGAGGAGACCTGCGGGCCATGCTCACGCCGGCCACCGTGGGCTCCACCAGCGGCTTCATGGGCCTGGCCATCGTTCAGCCCGGCGAGCGCATCGGCGAGCACTACCACCCGTACTCCGAGGAGTTCGTGTACGTCGTCTCGGGCGCGCTCGAAGTGGACCTCGACGGCGAGACGTACGCGCTCCGGCCCGATCAGGGGCTCCTGATCCCGATCGACGTGCGGCACCGGTTCCGCAACGTCGGCGACGAGGAGGCCCGCATGGTCTTCCACCTGGGCCCGCTCGCCCCCCGCCCCAGCCTCGGCCACGTCGACACGGAGGTCACCGACGACGTGCACGCTCCCGAGCCAAGCGGGGCCATCGAGTGACCCGGCGCGTCGCCGTCACCGGTGTCGGTGTGGTCGCTCCGGGCGGCACCGGGGCAAAGGCGTTCTGGGACCTTCTCGCCAACGGCCGCACCGCGACCCGCGGGATCACCCTGTTCGACCCGGTCGGACTGCGCTCGCGGATCGCCGCCGAATGCGACTTCGACCCGCTCGCGCACGGCCTGGACCAGGAGCTGAGCCGGCACGCCGACCGGTACATCCAGTTCGCCGCGGTCGCCGCCGGAGAAGCCGTACGCGACTCCGGGCTCGACACCGACGCGGAGGACCCCTGGCGCGTCGGAGTCTCCCTCGGCAGCGCCGTCGGCGGCACCACCCGACTGGAGCACGACTACGTCCTGGTCAGCGAGGGCGGCCGGCGGTGGGACGTGGACGACCGCGCGGCCGATCCGCAGCTGCACCTGGCGTTCTCGCCGAGCACGCTCGCCTCGGTCGTGGCCGAGCAATTCGGCGCCCGCGGCCCGGTGCAGACGGTCTCCACCGGCTGCACCTCCGGTCTCGACGCGGTCGGCTACGCCTTCCACACCATCGAGGAGGGCCGCGCGGACGTCTGCATCGCCGGCGCGTCGGACTCTCCGATATCCCCGATCACCATGGCCTGCTTCGACGCCATCAAGGCGACGTCGCCCGACAACGACGACCCCGAGCACGCCTCCCGGCCCTTCGACGCCCACCGCAACGGGTTCGTGATGGGCGAGGGCGCGGCGGTCCTCGTCCTGGAGGAGTACGAGCACGCCCGAGCCCGCGGCGCGCACATCTACTGCGAGATCAGCGGCTACGCCACCTTCGGCAACGCCTACCACATGACCGGTCTGACCTCGGAGGGTCTTGAGATGGCCCGGGCGATCGACTCCACGCTCGACCAGGCCCGGCTCGACCCCACCCTCGTCGACTACGTCAACGCGCACGGCTCGGGCACCCGGCAGAACGACCGGCACGAGACCGCCGCCGTGAAGCGCTCCCTGGGCGCGCACGCCTACGACACGCCCATGAGCTCCATCAAATCCATGGTGGGGCACTCGCTCGGCGCGATCGGCGCGATCGAGGTCGCCGCCTGCGTGCTCGCGCTGAAGAACCAGGTGGTCCCGCCGACGGCGAACTACGAGACCCCCGACCCCGAGTGCGACCTGGACTACGTGCCGCGCACCGCCCGCCCCCGGAAGCTGAGGAACGTGCTCTCCGTCGGCAGCGGATTCGGCGGATTCCAGTCCGCGGTGCTCCTGACCGGGCCGGGCGGGAGGACACCATGAGCAGACAGCGACCAGGGCGCGCGGTCGTCACCGGGATCGGCGTGATCGCCCCCAACGGATCGAGCGCCGACGCGTACGGGAAGTCCGTACGGGAGGGCCTCGCCGTCCTGGACCGGATCACCCGAGAGGGATGCGAACACCTGCCCCTGAAGGTCGCGGGCGAGGTACGGGGCTTCGACGCCTCGGCCCTCATCGAGGAGCGCTTCCTCGTCCAGACCGACCGGTTCAGCCACTTCGCCATGGCCGCCGCCTCACTCGCCCTCGACGACGCCGGCCTCGGCCGGGCTGCGTCCGAGGAGCCCTTCTCCATCGGCGTGGTCACCGCCGCCGGGTCCGGAGGCGGCGAGTTCGGCCAGCGCGAGCTGCAGAAACTGTGGGGCCAGGGCTCCAAGTTCGTCGGCCCGTACCAGTCCATCGCCTGGTTCTACGCCGCCAGCACCGGCCAGATCTCCATCCGCGGCGGCTTCAAGGGGCCCTGCGGAGTGGTCGCGAGCGACGAGGCCGGCGGCCTGGACTCCCTCGCCCACGCGGCCCGGGCCGTGCGGCGCGGGACCGGCGTGATGGTCGTCGGAGCGGCGGAGGCCCCGCTCGCCCCGTACTCGATGGTGTGCCAGCTCGGCTACCCCGAGCTCAGCACCGTCGAGGAACCGGATCGCGCCTACCGCCCCTTCACGGGTGCCGCCTGCGGCTTCGTGCCCGCGGAGGGCGGTGCCATGCTCGTCGTCGAGGACGAGACCCGGGCCCGCGATCGGGGAGCGGCCGTCCGGGCCACCGTGGCCGGCCACGGCGCCACCTTCACCGGCGCCTCGCGCTGGGAGCTGTCCCGGGAGGGACTCGCCCGCGCGATCCGCGTCGCTCTCGACGAGGCCGACTGCGCCCCGGAGGAGATCGACGTCGTGTTCGCCGACGCCCTGGGCGTACCGGAGGCGGACCGCGCCGAGGCCCTGGCGATTGCCGACGCCCTGGGCGCGCACGGCACGCGGGTCCCCGTCACGGCGCCCAAGACCGGATTCGGCCGTGCCTACTGCGGGGCCCCGGTTCTGGACACCGTGGCCGCGGTGCTCGCCATGGAACAGGGCCTGGTACCGCCCACGCCCAATGTGTTCGACATCGACCACGACATCGACCTGGTGATGTCCCGCGCTCGCCCCGCCGAGCTGCGCACCGCACTCGTCCTCAGCAGGGGACTCATGGGATCCAACGCGGCGCTGGTCGTGCGCCGCGGCGGCGACTCCGCCCGGTAGGACCGGGCGGGAAGGAGAAACACATGATCACCACCGAAGTGACCTTCGACGAACTGGCCGCGCTGATGAAGCAGTCGGCCGGTGTCACCGTCGACGCCCGGGAGCTCGAGCAGACATCGGACGCGCCCTTCAGCGCCCTCGGCGTCGACTCGCTCGGCCTGCTCGGCATCGTCGGGGAGCTGGAGAACCGGTACGGCAAGGCGCTTCCCAACGACGCGGAGCGCTGCAAGACGCCCGCCGAATTCATCGACCTCGTCAACAACACCTTCAGGACGGGAGCCTGACGTGTCAGGACACACCGACAACAGCATCACCATTGCCGCCCCTCTCGACCTCGTCTGGGAGATGACCAACGACATCGAGAACTGGCCCCGACTCTTCAGCGAGTACGCGTCCGTCGACGTCCTCGACCGCGAGGGCGACTCGACGACCTTCCGGCTGACCATGCACCCGGACGAGTCCGGCAAGGTCTGGAGCTGGGTCTCGGAGCGCACCATGGACCGCGACAAGAAGTCCGTCCGGGCCCGCCGCGTCGAGACGGGCCCCTTCGCGCACATGAACATCCGCTGGGACTACGCGGAGATGCCCGGCGGCGTCCAGATGCGCTGGGTGCAGGACTTCGCGATGAAGCCCGACGCCCCGGTCGACGACGACTGGATGACGGACAACATCAACCGCAACTCGCGCACGCAGATGGCCCTCATCCGGGACCGCATCGAGCAGGTCGCCCGGGACCGCCGGGACGCACCGGTCGTACCGGGCTGATCGAGCCCAGGAAGGACACGCGATGCACCACACCCTGATCGTCGCCCGCATGGCGCCCGATTCGGCGCCGGCGATCGCCGACGTGTTCGCCTCCTCGGACCGCGGCGAACTCCCGCACCTGGTCGGCGTCGCCCGGCGCAGCCTCTTCCAGTTCGGCGACGTCTACCTGCACCTCATCGAGGCCGAGCAGGACCCGGCGCCCGCCATCGCGAAGCTGACCGGGCACCCCGAGTTCCGCAGCACCAGCGACCGACTGTCGGCGTACGTCAGCGCGTACGACCCGCAGACCTGGCGCAGCCCCAAGGACGCCATGGCGCGCTGCTTCTACCGCTGGGAGCGGGACGCCCCTTCCTGAGCGGCACACGGCAAGAATCCCGAGGCCGCCGGCCCCGCGTCAGACGCGGAACCGGCGGCCTCGGGATTTCTCCGGTGCTGTTCGGCCAGAGGTGTTGTTCGGTCGAACGAGTTGATCGGTCGAACGAGTTGATCGGTCGGACGAGTTGATCGGTCAGACGGGGACGGTGCATTCGAAGGCGTGCAGATACGCGTTGACCGAGCGGATCTCGCCGATGACCAGACCCGCCTCCGACAGCCGCTCGACCATGCTCTGCCGGGTGTGCTTCGCGCCTCCGACGTTGAGGAGGAGCAGCAGGTCCATGGCCGTCGTGAACCGCATCGAGGGCGTGTCGTCCACCAGGTTCTCGATCACGACGACACGGGCGCCGGGCCGCGCCGCCCTCCGGACGTTGGCCAGCGCCCTGCGGGTGCTCTCGTCGTCCCACTCCAGGATGTTCTTGATGATGTACACATCCGCCCGGACCGGGATGTCTTCGCGGCAGTCCCCGGGCACCACCCGAACCCGGGAGGCCAGCGCGCCGCCCTCCCGCAGCCGCGGATCGGCGTTCTCCACCACGCCCGGCAGGTCGAGCAGCGCGCCGTGCAAGGAGGGGTGCTTCTCCAGCAGACTCGCCAGGACGTGCCCCTGCCCGCCCCCGATGTCCGCGACCGAGGTCACGCCCGTCAGGTCGAGGAGGTTCGCGACGTCCTGCGCCGACTGCCGGCTCGACGTCGTCATGGCCCGGTTGAAGACGTACGCGGACTCGGGCGCGTCCTCGTTGAGGTACGCGAAGAACTCCCGGTCGTACACGTCCTGGAAGACGTTGCGGCCGGAGCGCACCGCCTCGTCGAGCTTCGGCCAGACGTCCCAGGTCCAGGGCTCGGTGCACCACAGCGCGATGTACCGCAGGCTGTGCGGATCGTCCTCGCGCAGCAGCCGGGACATCTCCGTGTGCGCGAACGTGCCGTCGGGCTGCTCCGTGAAGACACCCTGGCAGGACAGTGCGCGCAGCAGCCGGCGCAGTGTCCGCGGCTCGGTCTTCACCGCGGCCGCCAGGTCGTCCACGGTCATGGGCGTGTCGCCCATGGCGTCCGCCACACCCAGGCGGGCGGCCGCGCGTACGGCGGCGGCGCACGCCGCCCCGAAAACGAGCTCCCTCAGCCGCATGGGCGGCGGGGGAGCCGGATCAACCGTCGTCATCTGTTGCCTTGCCTTTGCTGTAGTGCCGTGGGGGGGCGGGGGAGGCCGGTCGGTCAGCACATTCCGGCGGGCTCGGAGACCGTGCACCTGTTGCGGGTGAACGTGTTGCCCTTGCCGGTGTCCCGGTTGGCCAGGTCAGCCGTGCTGTTGCGCAGCACCACGTTGTCGCGGATCGCGTTCTGCTCGTTGAACGCGCCCACGAAGCTCTTGAACAGGACGATGCCGCCCGACAGCGGAGAGGCGCCCACGTTGTCCACCACGTGGTTCTTCTCCACCACCGTCTCCTCGGCGCCGGTGAGGACGATGCCCGAGCCCTGCAGGAAGGGCAGGCGGGGGGTCGCCGGGCAGTGCTTGTTGTTGGCGTAGAGGGAGTTCAGGCGCACGGTGGCCTTGGTGCGCGGCCTGGACTCGTCGCCCACCACGAACACCCCGGTGCAGTTCTCGGTCACCTGGTTGTGCTCGACGGTCACGTTCCGCAGCCGCCGCACGGTGATGCCGATCCGGTTGCCGGTGCTGAGGTTGTGGCTGATCACCGTGTCCAGGGCGTCCGACGCTCCGTGCTCCCTGTCGGTGGTGTTGGCCACGAACAGCCCGGCGTCGCCGTTGTCGCGGGTGACGTTGTGGCTGAGCTCACCGCGTACGGACCTCTCCTCGCCGATGCCCCACTTGCCGTTCTTCTCGGCGACCGTGTGCTGGACTTTCAGCCCATCGGTCCACTGCGCCCACAGGCCGTTGCCGGTGAAGCCCCTGAGCGTCAGGGAGCGCACGGTGACGCCGGCGACGGGGCCGGCTTCCGTCCCGGTCACGCAGATGCCGTGGCCGGCCTTGGCGCACGCGTCGTCGGCGGCGGCCGTGCCGGGCTGGATGACGGTGGGCAGGATGCCCGAGCCGCGCAGTGTCAGGTTCGACTTGGTGATGCGGACGCTCTCACGGTAGGTGCCGGGGGACAGGACGATGGTGTCCCCGGGCTTCGCGGCGTCCACTGCTTTCTGGATGGATGCGCCGGCCTTCACCTGGCGTACCGTGCGGTGGTCGGCCGTCGGGGCGGCGGCGCCGAGTCCCGAGGCCGCGAGCGCCACGGTGCAGGCGAGGAGGGCGATCTGTCGTCTGGTCATACGGCGAAGCTATGAGCGCCCGTACCGGCCTGCCACCGCTGATCCTCCAGGCGGGCCCATGGCCCCGCGAACCCGCCTGCGAACGGCCTAGTCCCGGTCGACGGCCGGAGCGTCGGGGGTCTCAGGCGCAGCGGTACGTGAAAGTCGCCGCGGCTGTATGGGCGGTGGGCGAGATGATCACGAGGCGGGCCGTGGCACGGTGCTCTCCGGGCCCGTGGAAGGTCCACAGCAGGTGCAGGTCGGCCTGCTTCTGACCTCGGGCCAGTTTCTCGTGCAGCGGCGCGGACACGGTGCCGTCGCTGCGTTCCCAGCGGTACGTGAGGGTGCCTCGGCGGCCGTCGGTGCGTACGACGCCCACGACGTCCGCCGTCTCGTCGCAGCCGAGCCGCTGCTCCGAGGCGCCGACCGCCACGTCCCGCACCGCCACCCGTGGGCCGTAGTGCTGCCAGGCGAGGAAGGCCAGGACGGCGGCCAGCACGACGCCGGCGAGTGCGTACCGCCGCGGCCATCGGCGGGGGACGGGCCGCGGCGGCGGTGCGCCGGGCAGCGTGCCGTGCCAGATCTGGGCCGCTGTGGGCGTCGTCCCGGCGCGCCGTGCCGCGGCTGCGGTCACCCCCGGGCCGAAGCGCAGGACCTCGCCGTCCACGCGGTCCGGCGGCGTGTCCGGCGCCGGCCGCTCGAACCAGTGGCTGCCCAGTTCGGTGGCGCTGTAGTCGTCGTCGTTCATGAGATCGTGCACCGCCGGATGAAGATCTGCTGGAGAGAACCGCCGTTCGCGGCGGCCGGGTCCGTGCTCGCGCGCACCCCCCAGTAGCAACCGGCGCCCTGGACGGTGTGGGGGAGCGTGAGGGTGTACCGGGTGGCCCCCTCGCGCCGGAAGGTCTCCGAGCCGTCAGGAGTGCCGGGCACGCCCTTCTCGTCGCCGGTGAACCACTCGACGACGACCGTCACCGGACCCGGTCCGTCCGTCGTGACCTCGACAACGGCCTGGGCGGCCGTCGGCCCGATCTGCCGCAGGCTGGTGACCCAGACGCCGGTCACGGAGACGGTCGGGGTCCTTGTCGGGCGCGTGGTCGGCCGGTCGGTGGGCGTCGCGCTGGTGTCCGGGGACGGTGTCGAGTCTGGCGGGGGCGTCGTCGTGCCGTCGGTGGGCGAGGCGCTCGGGGTGACGGTCGGCGTCTCCAGGGAGGAGGACGGCTCCGGGCTCGGCGAGGGCGGCGACGGCTCCGGCGACGTCTCCGGCGTCGGCGGGGGTGTGCTCGGCATGCTGCTCGTGGTCGCGAAGGCCCGGGCAGCCTCGTCGGCGCCCGGCTCCTCGCCGTCGGCACGGGCGGCGAGGGCGAGCAGCAGCGCCACGACGAGCGCGGCCGCGCCGGCCGGCAGTCCGCGCGGAATCCGCCACCGCGGGCGGGGCGGCGGGTCGGGCAGCGTCGTGGTGGCGAGCGCGGTCGTGCCCTGCGAAGGGCCTCCGGAGGAGGGGAAGAGCAGCGGCAGAAGCGCGGCCAGCGCCGCCAGCCTGCCCCGGCCCCGTTCCTCCCAGTCGGGGCCGTACGCGGCCGTGGCGACCGACTCCAGCTCGCTGACGAACGCCGCCGCGTTCTCCGGCCGCTCCTGCGGGGTCTTGGCGAGGCCCCGCCGGATGAGCGGGCGCAGCGGCTCAGGGGCCTGCTCGTCGGGAACGGGCGCGTCCAGGTGCTGCAGGGCGAGTTCCGCGAAGTTGCCGCCGGTGAACGGCTTGTGGCCGGTCAGACACTCGAAGAACGTCGCGGTCGCCGCGTACACATCGGCCGCCGGCGAGGCGGGCGCCCCGTTCCACTGCTCGGGCGCCATGTAGGCCGGTGTTCCGGCGATGCCCGGTGTGCTGCCCCGGCCGGTCGCGATGCCGAAGTCGACGAGCTTGGACGAGCCGTCGGCGGCGACCAGCACGTTCGCGGGCTTGTAGTCGCGGTGCACGACGCCCGCCCGGTGCGCGGCGGCCAGGCCCAGGAGGGAGCCCTTGAGCACCACGAGAGCCGCCTCGGGGCCGGTGGCGCCCTCCTGCGCGAGCAGGGTGCGCAGCGCGACGCCGTCGACCAGCTCCATCACGATGGCCGCGCCGCCGGGCGCCTCGACGTACTCGTAGAACCCCACGACGTACGGGCTGTCCAGGCCGCCGAGCAGCCGCGCCTCGGAGCGGAAACCGCGTACGAACGCCTCGTCCGCGCACAGCCGCTCGCTCAGGTACTTGACCGCCACCGGCGTCCCGGTCGCGTCATGGACGGCGAGGACCACCCGCCCGCTCGCGCCCGCGCCCAGCTCCCGGGACTCGGTGTACCCGGGTACCGCCCATGTGTTCATCTCGCCCCCCGTGCACTCGCCTCACCCAAAGGGACAATTTCCGGCCATCCCTGGTTCCAAGCCTCGTGTACGGACTTCCGGCGCAACCACGGGGGTTTCCAGCACAACCGAACGGGCTCCGCCGCAGCCGGCACATGGATTTCCGGAACGAGCACATGGACTCTTCGCCGACCTGCCGACGCGCTTTCCCACCCGCCCCTACGGTGTCACCGGCCGCGGGACGCCCGGCTCGGTCCCGCGTTCATGTCCTGTACCGCGCCCCCACACCTCGACGACACGCCCCGTCCCGCCGCTCCGCTGATCTTTGGCTCGCCCGGACCACCGCCCCCCGCAACCACCCCGAGGTGCTCGTACTCATGACTGAACTCAATCGGCGTCGCTTCCTCCAGATAGCCGGCGCCACCGCCGGCTTCGCGGCACTCCAGACCAGCATCGCCCGGGCCGCGGCGATCCCCGCCGCCCGTACCTCCGGCACCCTCGCCGACGTCGAGCACGTCGTCGTCCTGATGCAGGAGAACCGGTCCTTCGACCACTACTTCGGCGCGATGAAGGGCGTCCGCGGCTTCGGCGACCCGCGCCCCGTCACCCTCCCGAGCGGCAAGCCGGTCTGGTACCAGCCGGACGGCCGGAAGGACGTCCTGCCGTACCACCCCACCGCCCAGGACCTCGGGATGCAGTTCATCGCGGGCCTCAACCACGACTGGGCCGGCGGCCACAAGGCGTTCAACAACGGCAAGTACGACCAGTGGATCCCCGCCAAGTCCGCGGGCACGATGGCGTACCTCACCCGTGACGACATCCCGTTCCACTACGCGCTCGCCGACGCGTTCACCGTCTGCGACGCCTACCACTGCTCCTTCATCGGAGCCACCGACCCCAACCGCTACTACATGTGGACCGGGCACACCGGCAACGACCGCACCGGCGGCGGTCCCGTCCTCGGCAACGACGAGGCGGGCTACGACTGGACGACGTACCCCGAGCGGCTGGAGCAGGCCGGGGTCTCCTGGAAGATCTACCAGGACGTCGGCGACGGACTGAACGCCGCGGGCCACTGGGGCTGGATCGACGACGCCTACCGGGGCAACTACGGCGACAACTCGCTGCTGTACTTCAACAAGTACCGCAACGCCCAGCCCGGCACCCCGCTCTACGACAAGGCCCGCACCGGCACGAACGTCAAGAACGGCGACGGGCTCTTCGACATCCTGAAGGCCGACGTCGCCGCCGGAACGCTGCCGCAGGTCTCCTGGATCGCCGCGCCCGAGGCGTTCTCGGAGCACCCCAACTGGCCCGTCAACTACGGTGCCTGGTACATCTCCCAGGTGCTCGACGCGCTGACCTCCAACCCGGAGGTGTGGAGCCGGACCGCGCTGTTCATCACGTACGACGAGAACGACGGCTACTTCGACCACGTCGTCCCGCCGTACCCGCCGGCCTCGGCCGCGCAGGGGCTCTCGACGGTCGACACCTCGCTCGACCAGTTCCCCGGCGACGCCCGCTACGCCGCCGGCCCGTACGGGCTCGGCCAGCGTGTCCCGATGCTCGTCGTCTCCCCCTGGAGCAAGGGCGGTTACGTCAACTCCGAGGTCTTCGACCACACGTCGATCATCCGCTTCATGGAGAGCCGCTTCGGGGTGACCGAGCCGCAGATCTCTCCGTGGCGCAGGGCCATCTGCGGCGACCTGACCTCGGCGTTCGACTTCGGCCTGGAGGACACGGCGCCGGCCGAGCTGCCGGACACGGCCGGCTACCTGCCGCCGGACGGCGACCGGCACCCCAGCTACGTCCCGAAGCCGCCCACCAAGGGGGTTCTGCCGAAGCAGGAGCCCGGCGCGCGCCCGACCAGGGCCCTGCCGTACGAGCTGTACGTGGACGGCGCCTCCACCCCCTCGACCGGCCGCTACACGCTCACCTTCGGGGCCGGGGCCAACGCGGGCGCGTTCTTCCACGTCACGGCTCCGGTCCGCACCGACGGTCCGTGGACGTACACCGCGAGCGCGGGCAAGAGCGTCTCCGACACCTGGAACACCAGCTACTCGCAGGGGGTCTACGACCTCAACGTGACCGGACCCAACGGGTTCCTGCGCACCTTCCGGGGACCGGGCACCGCCGCCGGACCCGAGGTGACGGCACGCCATGACGCGGTCAGCGGCAACGTGGTCCTGACGATGACCAACGCCGGAACGGCCGACGTCAACCTGACGGTCACTCAGGCGCGGGCCTACGGAGGTCAGTCCCAGACGTTCAAGGTCGCCAAGGGCGCCACGGTGACGCACACCGTGGACCTGCGCGGCAGCAAGCGCTGGTACGACCTGTCCGTGGTCTCCGACGGCGCCGCCACGTTCCTCCGCCGCTTCGCCGGCCACGTGGAGACGGGCGCCACCGGCGTCAGCGACCCGGGCATCGCCACGAGCTGACCCGCACGGGCCCACGGTCAGGGCGACGCACCCTCGCCGCCCTGACCGTGGGCGTCCTCGGACGCCTCCGGGCGGACGATGACGACCGGGCAGGACGCGTGCACGGCGCACTGCTGGCTCACGGAGCCGAGCAGCAGGCTGGCGAAGCCGCCGCGACCACGGCTGCCCACCACCAGCAGTTCCGCTCCGGCCGACGCCGCGATCAACACCTTGGCCGGGTTGCTGCCCCGGACCACGTGCTCGACCATCGGCACCTCGCCGGTCTGGGGAACCACCGTCCGGATCTTCTCGGCCAGGGCCAGCCGGGCCTCCTCCTCGTCGAAGGCGGCGGCCACCGGCGGCGCGGAGCGCCCCACCGCTCCCGGCACGTCGTACGTCGCCACCACGTCCACGGTCGCCCCGATCTGTCGTGCGTGTCGCACGGCCCATCGCAGCGCCTCGTACGAGGCGGGGGAGCCGTCGACGCCCACGACCACACGGCGCGTCTCGTCACCCGTGCTCATGGCCGTGCCTCCTCTCGACGCTCGACCCGGTGCGCGCTCAGAACTCCACGGTGACGAAGCCGTCCTCGTCGGCCGGGTCGGGCGCCAGCACGCGGTAGCCGAACTGGTTCTTGAGGGCGGTGAGGTCCCAGTTCGCGGCCCTCTCCCGGTAGTTGAAGATGAGATCCTTCGTCGCTCCGCCGTTCTTGAGGATCCGGGCGATGGCGACGTCGTTGGGGTGGCCGTGGATCTTGCCGTTGGTGGAGATCAGATAGCGGTCGCAGTCGAGGAGGCCGAGGAGGTCGTTCGAGAGGTTCTTGTCGCTGCCGTGGTGGGCGCACTTCAGGGCGTCGATCCGCAGTCGCCCGCCCTCCGCCTCGGCGCGCGGCCGGACCGAGGCCACCAGGCGCCGGTCGTCCGCGTCGCCGGTCAGGATGATCCGGGTGCCCTCGAACTCGAAGAGCAGGCCGATGCTGGTCGGGTTCGTGGGGGAGCTGTCGCGCTTGAACGGCACGGCGGCCAACTCGTCGACGTCGATGGCGCCGAAGTGCTCGATCTCCGGGGCGAGCTCCCGCTCCTTGGGGTCCACGCCCGGGATCAGACCGGCCTGCTCGCACTTCGCCTTCCAGTCGTCGATCAGGGATTCCAGCAGACGGCGGTCCGGAGCCAGCACCTCCATCGTGGATCCGTCGTCGAACCAGGTCAGCGGGTGGCCGACCTCGACGCTGCGGCCCTCGAAGGCCTTGTTCCACGGCAGGCCCTGGGTCATGAGGGCGGTGGTGAGCAGCTCCCCGTCCACCGCGCCGAAGATCTCCCGGTCGTGCAGATGGTCGAAGCCGTTGAACCACACGTCCCCGAATTCCACCGGCCGCTCGGGGTCGTCGAGCATGGCGAGGACGCCGAGGATGTGGTCCTGGTCGACATGGGTCACGACGAGCACGTCGATCCGCCCGTCCAGCTCGGAGAGCAGCGGTTTGATCCGCTGGTAGGTGCCGCGTCGACCACCGTCGACGAGGATCCGCCGGACGAACTCGTCGTCGCCGTACTCGAGGAGGAGACAGTCGCCGTCCTCCGCGGGCAGCATCGTGAGCCGGATCATCACGCACTCCCTTGCCGAAGATCGAGGATCAGGAACGGCTCGCGCATGTCGGCCAGCCAGGACAGCCGGCGGACCTGTTCGAGCCGGCGTACGCATTCGGGGTCGTCGGGGAAGGCGGCGAGTCCGTCGGCGAGCCAGGCGAGACCGAGGGTGTAGAACGGGATCCCGCGGTCGAAGGCGTCGACCAGCCCCTCCCGGGCCCCGCTCAGGTCCGCCGGCGTCCGGCGCAGCAGCCGCACGGCCCGCAGGATCGCCCCGTCGGCGAGCCAGGGGAAGCGCTCGGCCAGCCGTTCCAGCCAGGGATCCCAGTACGTCTCCTCGGCCGTGTGATCGGTGCCGAGCAGGACGTACGCCCCGGCCGCCGCCGCGAGCGGGTTCGCGAACTTGGAGTACAGCATCGCCTCGACGTCGGTGAAGAGCTGCGCCGCGGTGTCCAGCGCGCCCTGGGCCATGTACGCCAGCCCCGCGCCGACCCTCGGGTCGCGGACGGCCACGGCGACGGCGCTGCCGGTCGGGCTCTGCCGCAGGTTGACCAGGACCTCGACGTGGGAGGTCCCCCAGGGCAGCGGGAGCGTGACCAGGCGTACGGACCCGGCCGCCTCCACGACCAGGAACTGCCGCTCGCCGACGGGCCCGTCGGGCCCTGCGACGGGGCCGTGCGGGCCGAACCGGTAGATCGGCGTGACGTCGTCCCCGCGCTCATGGGGGAACGGCAGAGGGTGGGGCGTGCTCCGGGCGATCAGCGGCGCGACCGACGGCCGCGCAGGGTCCGCCTCCAGCGCCAGCATCGAGGCGAAGGACCAGGCGGCGGGCAGGGAGTCGCCGATCCAGGTGGCGAGCGTGGACACGTCGACGGGGGCCTCGGCGAAGACGCCCTCCGCCCCGGGGACGGGCGCGACCATGGAGCGTGAGGCGACCGACTCGGGAAGCGGGGCCTCGGCGGCGCTGTGGTAGACGCTGTCGGGCTCGATGTTCCCGATGAGGTACTGCCAGGCGTGCGACTCGTACGGCGAGTCCGTCATGTCGAAGTCCACCGGCGTCGCGAGGCCCTCCACCGCCTCGACGTCCTCGGTCAGCACCATCCCGGACGGGAGGGTCGCCGACACGACGTAGCGACCGGGGGCGACCGGGTACGCCGTGGGCTCGGGCGAACGCCCGCAGGGGATGAGGATGTTGCGCAGGGAACTGCCCGTGAGGTCGGCCGAGCGGATGTCGCCCACGACCACGGCGTCGTTGAACTCCCCGGTGGGGGCGAGGAGGAGCCGGACGGCGAGCGTGGTGGTCATGGCTTGGCCAATACGACGTGGAACATCGGCGGACGGGCGTCGAACTCCTTCGTGCGGGTGTCTTCCGGGCCGAGGACGGCCTCCATCCGGTAGCGCCCGAACGGCAGGAACAGGGCCCACTCACGGAGGTCGGGTT
This sequence comes from Streptomyces sp., assembly GCF_036566765.1. GTDB lineage: Bacteria > Actinomycetota > Actinomycetes > Streptomycetales > Streptomycetaceae > Streptomyces. Next base: position 19,553 of record NZ_DATCVQ010000613.1, on the reverse strand, counting down.
CGTCGTCGGGCGCGGGCGGCGGACGTCGCTGCTCCGGCTGATCCGGGTGCCGGCAGATGAACTCGGCCCGGGCGTTGTCCTCTTCGGGTCTGCAGCCGACGAACACCGGGACGACCGGGTCGCCCCGCAGTTCGTGGAAGCCGAATTCGAACGACTCCATGCTGCCCGGCGCCGCGGCCCCCGTGAGCGTGCCCGCGAACCAGGGCGCCTGCATGAAGCCGGCGATCGAGTGCAACAGGCTGAGGGTGGTCACCCGCCACACGTGCTCCTCGATGTTCTCGCTCGCGGCGCCGTCGAAGCTCCGCAGCAGCGCGTCGGTGAACAGACTGACCTGGCCGGCGCGTGCGAAGGCCTCCTGGCCGTGCAGGGTCGCGAAGTAGACGGCGTGTTCGCGCCGCACCAGGCCCTCGGGGCGCAGGGTGCTGCCGCTGAGCGGGATCCGCCCCTGGTTGTCCATGCCCACCTGTCTGACGAGGGTGTCGGACCCGGCCCGGCAGGCGTCGACGAAGAACACCTGCTGTGCGGCACGGCAGTTGTTCAGCCCGTTCTTCAGCGCCTCGAACTGCAGGGCGCCGTTCATCGGGCTGTCGCGATCGGCGAAGACGTCGGCGGCCAGCAGCGACGTCGTGATTCCCAGGGAGACGCCGTGCCCGCAGAAGTAGAAGACCAGCCGGGCCTCGTCGTGGTCGCCCCGGTCCTTCCACTCCCTGATGGCGTCCTCGATGTTGTCGATCGTCGCCGCTTCAACGACGTGCTCCGCGCCTGTCCCGGGGTGGCGGAAGGGCGCGGGGTCCGCCTCGCTCAGCAGCAGCGCCAGGCTCCCCAGCGGTCTGCCCTGGTCGTGGTACTGGTCGATCATCCAGTGGGCGAACGCGCGCGCGGAGCGGGGCGGTGAGGACAGCTGCCGCATCCCCGCGGCGCCCGGATGGTCCGTCGGCGTCTCGCCGCCGCCCAGATGCGCGTAGGCCCCGACTCCGATGACGAGCGCGTGCGTGGACGCGGTCCCGGCGTTCTCGTCCGCGTGCACCGTGAAACGGGCCATGGAAGCTCCGTGTGACGCACCGGCAGGCCGGTGGGCGGCTTTGCTCCTATTATAGAAATGTACGCGGAATGTGTCCTTCGGAGACCGTGATGGCCAAGAACATCGTGGTGTGCCTCGACGGGACGGGAAATCAGCTCAAGGCCCGCGGCAACACCAACGTCGTCAAGCTCTACGAGATGCTCGACCTCGGCGATCCGTCCCGGCAGATCGCCTACTACGACCCCGGCGTCGGCACCTTCTCCGCCGCCGGCGCGTGGACGGTCCCGGCGCGCAAGCTCTCCAAGCTGCTCGGCCTGGCCTTCGGCGCCGGCCTCAAGGCGAACCTCGCCGAGGCGTACCTGTATCTGATGCACCATTACGAACCCGGCGACCGGATCTTCCTGTTCGGCTTCAGCCGCGGTGCGTACACCGCCCGAGCCCTGGCCGGACTGCTCAAGACGGTCGGCCTGCTCCGCCCGGGATCGGAGAACCTCGTCCCGTACGCCATCGCCGTCTACGCCAAGAACCGGGACTGGACCGACGACGACTGGAAGCAACTGCACCAGTTCGCCGACGCGTTCAGCAGGAAGGCGAACGACCTGATCGGCGTCCCCGTCCACTTCATGGGGATCTGGGACTCGGTGAAGGCCGCCGGACTGCTGCGCTGGAACGTGCGCTGGCTCTACACCCGGCGGCTCCCCAACGTGGGCCGCGTCCGCCACGCCGTCTCCATCGACGAGAAGCGCCGCCCGTACGAGGAGTACCTCGTCCTGCCTCCGGAGGAGGCGGGAGCGCCGGGCCCGCTGATCGACGAGGTCTGGTTCGCCGGTGTCCACTCCGACGTGGGCGGCACCTTCGAGGAGGACCCGAAGCTGCCCACCGTCACGCTCAAGTGGATGGTGGACGGCGCGCTCGACGCCGACCTGCTGATCAAGGACCGGACCTACGCCAAGCACCTCACGCTCGAACCGGGCCACGCGCTGGGCACCGTGCACCGCATGGGCCGCGTCTGGGCCCTGCTCACCTACCGGCGCCGCCACGTCCCCCGGGACGCCCAGGTGCACGAGAGCGTACGGCTGCGCGTGGAGTCCGAGGCGGAGTACGGCGAACGCATCCCGTCCGGCGTGATCTGGGCGGACAAGGAATGGCTGACCCCGCACCCCCGTGCGGGATGACGGGCGTCCGAGCAGCAGGAGGCCGGCGGCCCCGGGGATTTCCCCCGGGGCCGCCGGCCTCCCTCATGCGCCTCGGCTACCCGCCGTGATCCGTCGGACCGTTGGGAATCCTTCCTGATCAACACTGTGTAACGGGTCGTGCTTTGTCGGGCGGAAGCATTGCCTCCGGCCGGGCTCACCTGGGATCTTGCGTCCACCCCACACATCACACGGCCCGGCCGGGCGCCACCAGCGCCTCCGGGTCATCGGAGGACGCATTGTTTTCCCAGATATCCAGCCGGCTGAGACTCTCGGTCGCGGCTGCCGTCGTCGTCGGCGCCACGGTCTCGCTCACCGCCCCCGCCCAGGCCGCGCCCGATAACGCCGGCCCCGGCACGGCCACTCCCGGAACGTCGGCGAAGGCCGCCACCTCGGCGAAGGCCCCGGCCCGCGCCGGTGCGCAGAGCGCCGCAGGCGCCTGGGCCGCCGGCACCCGCGCGTACCTGGTCATCACGGCGCCCGGTGACACCACCGCCGTACGGACGGCCGTCACCGCCAACGCCGGCACGGTCTTCGCCGCGTACGACGCCATCGGCGTCATCGTGGCCCACTCGACCTCCTCGTCCTTCGCCACGGCGATGCGCGGCGTCTCCGGCGTGCAGCAGGTCGGCGCGACCCGGACCTCCGACGTCCCCGCCGACGCGTACAACCCGGCGCTGCCCACGAACCCGACGCAGTCCGCGACGACGCTCACCGAGTCCAACCGCTGGGACATGACGCAGATCAAGGCCGACCAGGCCTGGGCCGTCACCACCGGCTCCGCCTCGGTCAAGGTCGGCGTCCTCGACACCGGCGTCGACGACCAGCACCAGGACATCGCGCCCAACTTCAACGCCGCCGACTCCGTCTCCTGCGCCTACGGCAAGGCGGACACCCGCGCCGGCGCGTGGCGCGACGTCGGCACCCACGGCACGCACGTCGCCGGCACGGTCGCCGCCGCCAAGAACGGCAAGGGCGTCATCGGCGTCGCGCCGGGCGTGAAGATCTCCTCCGTCCGCATCGCCGAGCCGACGAGCAGCCTGTTCTTCGCCGAGAACACCGTCTGCGGCTTCATGTGGGCCGGCGACCACGGCTTCAAGGTCACCAACAACAGCTATTACACGGACCCGTGGCAGTTCAACTGCCCGGACAACGTGGACCAGGCCGCCATCATCGAGGGCGTCCGCCGGGCCCAGGCGTACGCCGAGTCCAAGGGCTCGCTCCAGGTGGCCGCCGCGGGCAACTCGAACTACGACCTGGCGAACAAGACGACCGACTCCGAGAGCCCCAACGACTCCACCCCGGTCACCCGCACCATCACCAACGCCTGCATCGACATCCCGACCGAGCTCCCGGGCGTCGTGACGGTCGCCTCGCAGGCCAGCGGTGGCGCCAAGGCCTCGTACTCCAACTTCGGCAACGGCGTCATCGACGTCGCCGCGCCGGGCGGCGACGGTGCCACCGGCGTCTACTCGACGCTGCCGGGCGGGAAGTACGGCAGCATGAGCGGCACCTCCATGGCCTCCCCGCACGTGACGGGCGTCGCCGCGCTGCTCGCCGGCGCGAACCCGACCTATACCCCGGCGGACATCCGCGCCGCGCTCGCCACCCAGGCGAACGACCGCGCCTGCCCCGCCGACAGCCGCTGCACGGGCACCACGACCAAGAACGGCTTCTTCGGCGAAGGCGCGGTCGACGCCCTGAAGGCCGTCGCGGGCACGACCCCGCCGCCCACCGGCCCGTACTTCGAGAACCTCGCCGACGTCGCCATCGCCGACAACGCCACCGTCGAGAGCTCGATCACCGTGTCCGGCGTCACCGGCAACGCCCCGGCGGCGCTCAAGATCGGCGTGGACGTCAAGCACACCTACCGCGGCGACCTGGTGATCTCCCTGGTCGCTCCGGACGGCACCGTGTACACGCTGGAGGACTTCGTGAACAGCGACAGCGCCGACGATGTGCTCAAGACGTACACCGTCGACGCCTCCGCCGAGGTCGCGAACGGCGTCTGGAAGCTGCGGGTCCGGGACATCGCGTCCCAGGACGTCGGCCGCATCGACGCCTGGAACCTCACCTTCTAGCGTTGAGTCTCACTTCTAGCGTCGAGCCTCACCTTCTGGCCGTGAGCCTCACCTGCTAGACCCCGGCGGTACCGCCGCCGCCCCGCCTCGCCCCGGACTCGCCCGCGATCTCGTGGATCGTGATGGCCTGTACGGGGCAGGCGCGGGCGGCCACGCGGATCAGCGTTCCCCCTCCGTCCTGCGGGCCCCCGACGACCGTTCCGAAGCCGTCGTCGTCCTGGGTGAAGACGTCCGGCGAGGTCAGGGCGCACTGCCCGGCGCCGATACAGACATCCCTGTCGATCGAGACACGCATCCGCATCGCTCCTTTCACCATGTGACGGGGAGTTCGAGCAGTCCCTGGATCGTGTCGCCCGCCTTGAACGGGATCTCCTCGGCAGGCGCCGCGAGCCGCAGCCCCGGCAGCCGGTGCAGCAGCGTGCCGAACGCGATCTCCAGCTCCGCGCGGGCGAGGTTCTGCCCGAGGCACTGGTGGATGCCGAAGCCGAACGCCACGTGGTGGCGTGCCGAGCGGGTCCAGTCGAGGGTGTCCGGATCGCTGTAGGCGCCGACGTCCCGGTTGATGACCGAGGTCGAGAACACCACGCCCTCGCCCGCGCGGATGACCGTTCCGGCGACGTCGATGTCCTCGCGCGCCACCCGCAGCATCCCGTCCGCGATCGACAGGAACCGGAGCAGCTCCTCGACGGCGGTCGGCAGGAGCCCGGTGTCCGCCCTCAACTCGGCCAGGCGCTCGGGGTGCTGCAGCAGCGTGTAGGCGCCGAGCGAGATCATGTTCGCCGTGGTCTCATGCCCCGCGACCAGCAGGATCGTGGCGAGCTGCACCAGCTCCTCCTGGTCGGGGCCGCCGTCCTCGAGCCCTCGCGCCACGAGGTCGTCGAGCACGCCCTCCCCGGGCTTCTCGCGCTTACGGTCGATCAGATCGCCGAGATAGCCCTCCAGCTGGGTGAGGGCGTCCTCCGTGTCCGCGCCCGTCGGTCCGCGCAGCAGCCGCCGCGACTGCTGCTCGAAGAAGTCGTGGTCCGCGTACGGCACGCCGAGCAGATCGCAGATGACGATCGAGGGAACCGGCAGCGCGAACGCGCTCACCAGGTCGGCCGGCGGCCCCTGGGCCTCCATGGCGTCGAGCAGCTGGTCCACGGTCTCCTGGATGCGGGGCCGCAGGCGCTCGGCGCGTTTGAGGCTGAAACTCGGGATCAGCAGCCGGCGTTGGGCGTTGTGCTCGGGGTCGTCCCAGCCGAGCAGCGCCGCGCGGCGGCGCCGGCGCACGGTTGCGGACCGCTCGGTCGGGAGCGGGAAGTCGTCCCGGGTGCTGTCGGTGGACAGACGCTGATCGGACAGGAGCGTCCGGGCGGCGGTGTGTCCGGTGACGAACCACGCCGCCCGCCCGTCCCAGAGGGTCACCCGCGACAACGGGCTTTCCTCGTGGAGCCGGGGGTAGGCGGTGGGCGGGTGGTAGGGGCAGGTGCGGTCTTGGGGGAATGCCACGGCTTCCGTCATGGGGGCCTCGCAAGGGGCGCATCGGTGGCTCTGACATCGGTGTCGGCTCCACTACATGCCCCAGGCACCTATCCGGTCTACACCTAGTTCGGCCATTCACCGGAACGGGTCTGTCCCTCATATGCGGCGGGCGGGGCGCCGCCCGCCGCGAGCGGTTCAGGCCGTGTGGGCGAAGGCGTTGCGGGCCGCTTCCTCTGCAGTCTCGCGGTCCTCCGCGACGAGGCCGATGCGCGTACGCCGGTCGAGGACGTCGGACACGTCGAGTGCGCCCTCGTGGCGGACGGCCCACAGCAGTTCGGCGCCGGTGACGGGATGGCCGGGAACGACAGGTAGGGCGAGCGACGGGTCCTCGACGCCGAGGGCGTGGACGGCCGGCGCCTCGGAGCCGTAGCGGCGCACGAGCCGGGCCGGGACGTCGAGCCGGGCGAGGGTCTGTGGGCGGTCGGCGCCGACGAGCGGGACGGACGCGGTGCGGCAGGGGCCCGCGGTGAGGCCGCGGGCGGCCACGGCGGCGTCGACGGCGTCCTGGGCCATGCGCCGGTACGTCGTGAGCTTGCCGCCTACGACGGTGACGACGCCGTCGGGGGAGGTGACCACGGCGTGCTTGCGCGAGATGTCGGCGGTGCGGCCGGCCGCGCCCTGGGTGTCGAGCAGAGGGCGCAGTCCGGCGAAGGCCCCGACCACGTCGGCGCGTTGGACGGTGACGTCGAGCGCGGAGCCGAGGACGTCGAGGAGGAAGCCGATGTCGGTCTCGGGGACCTCCGGCACGTCGGGGATGTCGCCGTCGACGGGCTCGTCGGTGAGGCCGACGTACACGCGTCCGTCGCCCTGGGGCAGGACGAGGACGAAGCGGTTGGACTCGCCCGGGATCGGGATGTGCAGGCCCGCGGAGAGTCGGCCGAGGTCCTCGGAGCGCAGCACGAGGTGCGTGCCGCGGGAGGGCCGCAGGCGTACGTCGTCCACGAGGCCGCCCGCCCACACCCCGGCGGCGTTGACGACGGTGCGCGCGCGGATGCGCAGCTCCTGGCCGGTCGTCTCGTCGCGGACGAGCGCGCCGTCGCCGGTGAGCCGGAGGGCGCGGGTGCGGGTGAGGATCCGGGCGCCGTGGGCGGCGGCGGTGCGGGCGATCGCGGTGACCAGGCGTGCGTCGTCGGTGAGCTGGCCGTCCCAGGAGAGCAGCCCGCCGCGCAGTCCGGTGGGGCGCAGGGCGGGGGCGAGGTGGCGGGTCTCGACGGCCGAAAGGGTGCGCGGCGCGGGCAGGGTGGCGCGTGAGGTGCGCGCGGCGGCGCGCAGCATGTCGCCCGCCAGGAAGCCGGCCCGGGCGAGCGCGGCCTGGCCGCGGCTGACGAGCGGGGTGAGGGGGAGCACGAACGGCTGGGCGCGGACCAGGTGGGGGGCGGTGCGCTCCATGAGGATGCCGCGCTCGACGGCGCTCTCGTGGGCGACGTCGAGCTGTCCGGTCGCGAGGTAGCGCAGTCCGCCGTGGATCAGCTTGGAGCTCCAGCGGGAGGTGCCGAACGCGAGGTCGTGGGCGTCGATCGCGGCGACGCTGAGTCCTCGGGTGGCCGCGTCGAGCGCGGCGCCGGCGCCGGTCGCGCCGAGCCCGACGACGAGTACATCGACGACGGCTCCCTCGGCGAGCCGGTCCAGTTCGAGGTGGCGGCGCTCGGCGTTGAGCGAGGAGCCGGACGGGGCGGGGCTGCTCGTGGGGTTCATGGGGTGAGGGTCCTCTCCAGCAGGGTGCGCAGCTCGTCGAGGAAGGCGGCTTCGCTCAGGTCGGGATCGGTCTCGTCGGTCATGGTGCGCAGCGAGAGCGTGAACGACTGGACGACGAGCAGCAGGGATCGGGCCTGCAGGTCCGTGTGCCCGGGGCGTACGGACCCGTCCTCGTGGCCCTCGTCGAGCGCCCGGACGAGAAGCCCGAGGAGGGCCTCCTGGCTGGCGCCCCGGCGGTCGAGGATGTAGGGCAGCAGCAACTCGGGGTCGACGTCGAGGATCTTGGCGAAGAGCGGGTGGGCCCGGAACGCGGCCGCGCCGGCGACCAGCCCGTCGACCATCCGTGCCCGGACCGGCCCGCCGTCGTCGGCGGTCGGCATGGCGCCGGCGGCGACCGCGATCCACTCGCGGGTCATCAGGTCGCCGACGAGGCTGCGCACGTCGGGCCAGCGCCGGTACAGCGTCATCCGGGACACGCCCGCGCGCCGGGCGACGTCGGTCAGGGTCGTGCGCCGTACGCCGACGGCGAGCACGCAGTCGCGTGCTGCGTCGAGCACGGGATCTGCGTCCGAGTGGTTGTGACGAATGGGCGTCATCTGTCACAGTGTAATGCCAGTACGGGCCGAGCGGCAGCGCCGTCCCTGAAACAGGACGTCGAACAGACCGTGAACAGAACCGTGAACCAAACCGTGAGGACTTCCGAAGTGGACATGTTGTGGAGCGGCTGGGGCGACCCGGCCAAGGCGGCCCCGCTGCCCGACGCGGTGACCGGACTGCTGCGGGACCTGCTCGGCGTCACCCCCCGCGAGAGCGGCCCGTCGACCCTCGACGACATCGCGGCCCCCGCGTCGGCGCTGACCGACGAGGCGTGCGAGGCGCTCCGGTCCGCGGTCGCCGCTGAGGACGGAGTGCGCCTCGACGCCGAGAGCCGGATCCGGCACACCCGCGGCAAGTCGACCCCCGACCTGCTGCGCATCCGCGCCGGCGAGGTCGAGGACATCCCGGCCGCCGTCCTGCTCCCGGCCGGCCACGACGAGGTCCTCGCCGTGCTCCGCGCCTGCGCCGCCCACGGCCTGTCCGCCGTGCCGTTCGGCGGCGGCACCTCCGTCGTCGGCGGGCTCGCCCCCGACACGAAGCGGCCGTTCGTCGCGCTCGACCTGCGCCTCCTCGACCAGCTCCTCGCCGTCGACGAGGTGTCCCGCACCGCGACCCTGCAGCCCGGTCTGCGCGGACCGCAGTGCGAGGCGCTGCTGAACGAGCAGGGCTGGACGCTCGGCCACTTCCCGCAGTCCTTCGAGTGGGCGACCGTCGGCGGCTTCGCCGCGGCCCGCTCCAGCGGCCAGGCCTCGGCCGGATACGGCCGCTTCGACGAGATGGTCCTCGCCCTCACCGTCGCCACCCCCGAGGGAACGCTGGAGACCGGGCGGGCCCCCCGCTCCGCCGCCGGCCCCGACCTGCGCCAGCTGATCCTCGGCTCCGAGGGCGCCCTCGGCGTGATCACGGCCGTGACCGTGCGCATCCGCCCCCTGCCCCAGAAGCGGGTCTACGAGGGCTGGCGCTTCGCCTCCTTCGAGGCGGGCGCCGCCGCACTGCGCCGGCTCGCCCAGGACGGCCCCCGGCCCACGGTGCTCCGCCTGTCGGACGAGGCGGAGACCTTCATCGGCCTGGCCCAGCCGGACGCCATCGGCGCCGCCGACGCCCCGCAGAGCTCCGGCTGCATGGCGATCGCGGGCTACGAGGGCACCGAGGAGGAGACGGAGACCCGGCGCGCCGCCGCCCGCGAGATCCTGCTCGCCGCCGGCGGCGAGTACATCGGCGAGGAGCCCGGCGACAAGTGGGAGCACGGCCGGTACAACGCGCCCTACCTGCGCGACGCGCTGCTCGACGCCGGCGCGTTCGCCGAGACGCTGGAGACGGCCGGCTTCTGGTCCGCCGTCCCCGGGCTGTACGCGGCGGTGCGCGACGCGCTGACGAGGACGCTCACCGAGGCCGGCACCCCGCCGCTGGTCATGTGCCACATCTCGCACACGTACGAGAACGGCGCCTCGCTGTACTTCACCGTCGTCTCGGCGCAGGGCGAGGACGCGGTGGCGCACTGGGAGCCGGTGAAGCGGGCCGCCAACGACGCGATCCTGGCGGCGGGCGGCACCATCAGCCACCACCACGGCGTGGGCACCGACCACCGCGACTGGTACACCCGGGAGATCGGCCCTCTGGGCGTCCGTATGCTGCAGGCCGTCAAGGCCGAGGTGGACCCGTCCGGCGTGCTCAGCCCCGGCGTCCTCATCCCCGTCCGCTGATCCCTTTCTGCCGTCCGGAGGCCTGATCCATGCGACAGTTCACCGCCGTCGTCAACCCCACCGCAGGGGGTTCCAGCGGAACGGCGAGCCTGCTCCCGCTGGCCCGGCTGCTGCGGGAGGCGGGCGCCCAGCTCGACACCGTGTACAGCCGCAGCCTGGAGCACGCGCAGGAACTGGCCCACCGGGCCGGAGAGCAGGGGCACGTCGTGCTCGCCGTCGGCGGTGACGGGATGGCCGGCTGCGTCGGCGGCGCGCTCAGCGGCACGGACACGGTGTTCGGACTGGTGCCCGCCGGCCGCGGCAACGACTTCGCCCGCGCGCTGGGGCTGCCCACCGACGCGCCGGGCCTCGCGGAGGTGCTGCTGAACGGCACGCCGCGGGCCGTCGACACGATCGAGGTCGAGTCCGCGGTGCACGACCGGGTATCCGTCCTCGGCAGCGTGTACGCGGGCGTCGACGCGGTCGCCAACCGCCACGCCAACAACTCCCGTCTGCTGCGGGGCGCTGCCTCGTACTACGCGGGCGGCCTGCGGGCGGTCCTCGCCTGGAAGCCGGCCGCGTACCGGATCACGATCGACGGGGTGCTGCACGAGCGCGCCGGCTACACGGTGGTCGCGGCGAACTCCGGCTTCTACGGGTTCGGCAGGGAGGTCGCCCCGGGGGCGCGGCTCGACGACGGGCTGCTGGACGTCGTGGTGATCGGGCACGCTCCCAAGCGCCTCTTCTTCGCCACGATGAACGAGCTGAAGACGGGCGAGCACGTGAAGCGCCCGCAGGTCGAGATCCTGCGCGGCAAGGAGATCCGCATCGAGGCGGACCGCCCGATCCCGTACGGCGCGGACGGCGAGGTCGACGCGACCCTGCCGGTGACGGTACGGGTGCAGCCGGGCGCGCTGAACGTACTGGCCTGACACGGCCTGGATGGCGGCCCCGCGCGCAAGCGGGGGCCGCCATCCAGGGCGTATGCCGTCGACCCGTCGGCCAATCCCCGCCCCGGCGACCCGCGCGGGCTACTTTGACTACCGTACGTGACACGACCTCACGCTCTGGAGTCGAAAATGTCCGACAATGCCGTCGCCTCCTCGTTCTGCGCCGTCGCCCCCAGCCCGGAGTTGCGCCAGCGGATGCTGGACGAACTCGACCACCTGCGCGAGGGCCCGAGCGAGCTCGCGAGCCTGCTCGGCTTCGCCCGCACGCCCACGCCGCTCGGCTTCGACGACGGCACGATCTTCCCGCCGGAGGCGTTCCCGGCAGGCACCCCCCTGGAGACCATCAGCGCGGCCGCGGCCGACCGGGCGCCGCTGCGCGGCACGCTCAGGGTGGCCGTCGTGCTGGTGGACTTCTCCGACCAGCCCATGACGGCGACCGCGGCCGACATCGACAAGCTGTTCTTCTCGCTCGGCGCGATGACGCACGGAAGCGTCCGCGAGTACTACCGCGACGTCACCAACGGCCTGGTGGACCTCGTCGGCGAGGTCCGAGGCCCGTTCCGCATGCCCCAGACCATGTCCTGGTACGCGGCGAACAACTTCGGCATCGCCAGGCCCAGCGGCCCGTTCCGGTCGCCGGAGATGGCGAAGAGCGCGGTGGAAGCCGCGGACCCGAGCGTGAACTTCGCGCCGTTCGACAACGACGGAAACGGCTACGTCGACGCCTTCATCGTGGTGCACGCGGGTCCGGCCGCCGACCGTACGGGAAATCCGGGTCACATCTGGTCGCACAAGTCGGTCCTGCCCGCCGAGCACGTCTCGGACGGCACCAAGGTCTACGGCTATCTCACCGTCTCCGAGGAAGCGAAGATCGGCGTCTGCGCGCACGAACTCGGCCATCTGCTCTTCGGCTTCCCGGACCTCTACGACACGGACGACAGCTCGGAGGGCGTGGGCTCGTGGTGCCTGATGGGGGCGGGCTCCTGGGGCGGCGGCGGTGACATCCCCACGCATCCCTCCGCCTGGTGCAAGGTCAACCAGGGCTGGGCCACTGCCAAGGTCGTCACGACCGGCGGAAGCGAGTCCTTCCAGGACGTCAAGTCCAGCCACACCGTGCACCGGCTCTGGAAGAACGGCGCCGGCGGGAAGGAGTACTTCCTCATCGAGAACCGCCAGCAGACCGGCTACGACGCCTCCCTGCCGGGCGAGGGCCTGCTGATCTGGCACATCGACGAGAACCAGCCGAACAACCGCGACGAGAACCACTACAGGGTGGGCCTGGTGCAGGCCGACGACAAGCGCGACCTCGAACTGAACCGCAACCGCGGCGACGACGGCGACCCGTTCCCCGGAAGCAGCGGGAACACCACGTTCAGCTCCTCCAGTACGCCCAGCTCGAACTCCCATGCAGGCGCGAGCACTTGTGTCTCCGTCACCCGGATCTCGCCCTCGGCGGCCACCATGACGGCCTCCGTGTCGGTGTCCTGCGGAAAGACTCCGGTCAAGGAGCTGAAGGACCACAAGGACGTCAAGGAGCCGATCAAGGAGTCGAAGGAACCGTCGGTGGAGTTCAAGGACTTCAAGGATCGCAAGGACCGGAAGGAGGGCGTGAAGGAGGTCAAGGAGCCGTTCAAGGAGGGTGTGAAGGAGGTCAAGGAGCCGTTCAAGGAAGGTGTGAAGGAGATCAAGGAGCCGTTCAAGGACACCAAGGACGAGATCGACGGCGGACTCCACGTTTCGCGCGGTCCGGCCGGCGGGCACGAAGCCGCCGGGGGAGACCCCACCCTGGCCGCGACGCTCATGGACCTGCAGACCCGGCTTGCCGCACTGGAGCAGGCCCTGGGCGGGGCGGGCGGGGGAGGGGAGCCCGAGGAGCCGTTCATCGGCGCCGAGCTGCGACCGGATCTGCTCGGCGGACCGCAGTACGGCGCCGACGCCGCCGCGCTGCGGGACGCCGTCGAGGCCGGCGACGCGCAGGCGAAGCGGGCGTACGACAGTCTGCCCCAGCAGTGAGCGGAACCCTCCTGGTCCTGGCCGCTCCCGGCGACGGCGGCGCGGCGGCGGTGGTCCGCGCGCTGGCGGCCCGGGGCGGCCACGACGGCGTCCTGGCCGTCACGCCCGCCGAACTCGCCCGGGCCCGGTGGAGCCACCGGGTCGACGGCAGGGGAGTGCCGTCCACCCGGATCACCCTGTCGGCCGGGCAGGTGCTCGACGACCGGAGCATCGGTGCGGTGCTGCACCGACTGCCGGGGATGCCGCTCGCCGCGCGCGCCGAGAAGGGCCCCCGCGCCAAGGACGCCGTGTACGCGCACAGCGAGCGCCAGGCCCTGGTGGCGAGTTGGCTGCTCTCGCTCGCGCCTCGGGTGATCGGCGTGATCAGCGCGTACGGAACCGCCTTCGGGCCCATTTCCCCCACCATGGCGCTCGTCCACGCCGAACGGTGCGGCCTGCCGGTGGCCCGCCGGGGCGGGGCGACGCGCAGCGGCCTGGTGGGCCGGCCCGCCCCAGGGGAGCGGCACGTGCCCCGGCTCGCGTGGCCGGGCGGGCCCGGATCGCCCGTACCGATCGATGTGCTGCCGGATCCGACGGCGGACGGCGACCGCCTGCTCGTCGCCGGGGACCGCGTGATCGGCCCCGGTGACTACGCGGAGCGCTGCCACCGCTTGGCCGGCGCCCTCGGCACCCGGCACTTCGAGCTCCGGTTTGCGCGCCGTGCGACCCGCCCCGTCGTGACGGACGTGCACCTGTGTCCGGTCCTGGACGACCCGCGGCACGTCGAGGCCACCGCCGCACTGATGACGACCGTCGCCGAACAGCCTGCCCGGAGGCCCGCGTGATCCTGTTCCTCGGCCGTACGGACGACCCGCCCCTCGCGCGCGCGATCCGCGCGGCGCAGGACGCCGAACTCCGCCACCTCGTCATCGACCAGGCCCGCCTGGCCCGGTACGACCTCGTCGTCGGAACGGGCGGGCTCGACGGTCTGCTGACCGTCGAAGGGATGCGCCTCCCGCTCGGCGAGGTGTCGGCCGTGTACGCCCGCCCGCTGGAACTGCCGGCCGGCGGGGACCAGGCGGCCAGGGCGCGGGCGGCGGCGTTCCAGGAGTGGTTCGTCGGCTGGCTGGACACGACCCCGGCCGTCGTGGTGAGCCGGCCCCGCGCCATGGAGTCCAACTCCTCCAAGCCGTACCAGGCCCAGCTCATCGGCCGGTCCGGCTTCGCCGTGCCGGAGACCCTGGTCAGCGACGACCCGGACGAGATCCTCGAGTTCCGGGCCCAGTACGGCCGGATCGTCTACAAGTCGGTGAGCGGCATCCGCTCCATCGTCAGGGAGTTCACCGAGGCCGACGAGAGCCGGCTCCCTCTGGTCCGCGGACTGCCGACGCAGTTCCAGGCGTATGTGCCGGGCCAGGACGTACGTGTCCATGTGGTCGGCGATCGCACCTACGCCGCGGCCGTCGAAAGCGAGGCGATCGACTACCGCTACGCCGAATCGGACGGGGACTCCGCCCGGTTGGCCCCGCTCGACCTTCCTCCGGACACGTCCCGGCGCTGCGTGGACCTGGCGGCCTCGCTGGGCCTGCCGCTCGCGGGCATCGACCTGCGCCGCACACCCGACGGGGAGTGGGTGTGCTTCGAGGTCAACCCCATGCCGGCCTACAGCTACTACGAGGCGCACACCGACCTGCCCATCTCCCGGGCGCTCGTCGAGTACCTCGCCGGTCACCGAACCGCCGCCGTTCCCTCGGGGGTCTGATCACGTGGTCCAGCCCGTCGAGAACCTCACCGCGCTCCGGCTCCGGCTCCTCGCCCGGCACACGCACCCACGGCTGAGCGACTGGTACCTCGCCACTTGCGAGGTACTCGCCACCGCCCCCGTACAGGGCATGGCCGACCTGATCACGCCCAACCTCACGGGCTCGCAGATGAGTCTGGGAATCCGACGGGAGCTCCTGATCGACGTGGCGATCGGGGCGACCCTCCACCTCCGGGCGAGACTGGGCTCCTCGGCCGACATCCTGGCGGAACCGCACCCGGATCCCGGCGACTTCCGGGTCGAGCGGCCGTGACCCGTCCCTGAGCCGAAGAAGAGCAGCAAAAAACCGGGGTCCGCACCCTTAAGGTGCGGACCCCGGCTTGCGCAATCGCGTGAGGCGATTAGGCGGGAACGATGTTCTCCGCCTGCGGGCCCTTCTGGCCCTGCGTCACGTCGAAGGACACGCGCTGGCCCTCCTGGAGCTCACGGAAGCCCTGCGTCGCGATGTTCGAGTAGTGGGCGAAGACGTCCGGACCGCCGCCGTCCTGCTCGATGAAGCCGAAACCCTTTTCGGCGTTGAACCACTTCACGGTTCCCTGTGCCATGACGTTCTCCTTCTGGTAGGCAGAAGGCCCCATCCGGAGATGCCGGAAAACAAATAACGCGCCCAACGAAACATTCCCGTCAGGCGCACATAGGTTCATGGGTACCACAACTGCAACATCAACAACGTACCACACCTCGGGCCGCAGATGACGGGATCCCGTCGATTTATGTGGCCTGGATCACGTTACCGCAGGTATCCGAAACGCTGCGTCGCATATACATTGCCGTACGGGACGGCGGTCGGCGACAGTCATCGGCCGGCCCAGACAGTAGGGAGACGTACGTGGAGCGACGTCATGTCGATGTGCTGATCATCGGCGCGGGACTGTCCGGCATCAGCGCCGCCTGCCATCTGACCCGGGCGAACGCCGGCAAGACCTACGCGGTCCTGGAGCGGCGGAACCGGATCGGCGGGACCTGGGACCTGTTCCGGTACCCCGGCATCCGCTCGGACTCGGACATGTACACCTTCGGCTTCCGTTTCCGCGCCTGGCACGGCACCAAGATCCTCGCCGACGGCACGGACATCCGGCAGTACGTGCAGGAGACCGCCGACGCGTACGGGGTCCCCGAGCACATCCGTTTCGGGCGCAGAGTCGTCCGGGCGAGCTGGTCGAGCGAGGACGGCCGGTGGACCGTCGAGGCCCGGGACGAGGACACCGGCGAGACCGAGGTCCACACCTGCGACTTCCTGGTCAACGCCACCGGCTACTACGACTACGACAACGGCCACCGTCCGCACTTTCCGGGCGAGGAGCGCTTCGGCGGGACCGTCGTCCACCCGCAGCACTGGCCCGACGACCTCGACCACCGCGGCAAGCGCGTGGTCGTCATCGGCAGCGGCGCCACCGCCGTCACCCTGGTTCCTGCGATGGCCGACGACGCCGCCCACGTCACCATGCTCCAGCGCTCGCCCTCGTACGTCTTGTCCCTGCCGGCGCACGATCCGCTGGCCGTCCTGCTGCGCAAGGCCGGCGTCCCGGCGGGGCTGGTCCACCGGCTCGGGCGGTCCCGCAACATCGCGCTGCAACGGGCGATGTACGTCCTGTGCCGGGCCGCCCCCGGTGTCATGCGCAGGCTGCTGCTCGCCGGGGTGCGGGCGCAGGTCGGGAAGCACGTCGACATGCGCCACTTCACCCCCGCGTACCGGCCCTGGGACCAGCGGCTGTGCGCGGTGCCCGGCGGCGATCTGTTCAAGGCGCTGAAGAGAGGCGCGGCGTCCGTCGTCACCGACCGCATCGACACGTTCACGGAGTCCGGCATCGCCCTGCGGTCCGGCGGGGAGATCCCGGCGGACATCGTCGTGACCGCCACCGGCCTGCGGGTGCAGATCGCCGGCGGCGCGGAGCTCGTGGTCGACGGCCGCCCGGTGACCACCCGCGACCGCGTCATCTACAAGGGCGTGATGCTCGACGGCATCCCCAACTTCGGCGTCATCCTCGGCTACACCAACGCCTCGTGGACCCTCAAGGCCGACATGGCGTCGGAGTACATCAGCAGGCTGCTCACGCACATGGACGAGCGGGGCTTCACCCACGTCACGCCGATCGCCACCGACGCCGACCGCGCCGCCGAGTCCGCGATGGGCGACTCGCTGACCTCCGGATACATCGCACGCGCCGACGCGGTCATGCCCCGGCAGGGCACCCGCGCCCCGTGGCGGATCTGGAACGACTACTACCGCGACCGCCGCGCCCTGCGACGCTCCCCGATCGACGACCCGGCGCTCCGCTTCGGCCGCACGGATCCCGCGGCCCGGCGCGAGGAACGGCAGGACTCCGCCCCGGCGGCCTGACAGAGGGCAAGCCGACCACCTGAAATCGTGCGCACCTATCCTGCTGAAATGCCGGAGACCTCGAACACGCGGGCCGAGACGGACGGGCGCTCGACGCGATGGAACGCGCACAAGGCCCAACGCCGGCTCGATCTCCTCGACGCCGCCGTGGCCGTCATCGAGGAGGAGGGGCCCGAGTTCGGCGTCAAGCAGATCGCCGATCGTCTCGGGCTGCCGCGATCAGTGGTGTACCGGCACTTCAAGGATCGCGCCGACCTCGACGAGCTGATCCGCCGGCGCATCGTCGACTCCCTCATGGCCGACCTCGCGCCGACGCTGCAGCCCGACGGCACCGTCGTCGCGGCCGTCCGGCACGCCGTCGACGCGTACCTGGACTGGATCCGCAGACACCCCCGACTGCACGCCTTCCTAGGCGCGGGCGCACCCGCGCCCGGTGACGGCGCCGGGGTGGTCGCGGGCACCAAGGCGGCGATCGCCGTACAGGTGGGCGAGTTGTTCGAGGTGGTGCTGAAGTCCCTCGGCCAGGACCCCGCTCCGGCGCCGTCGATCGCCTTCGGCATCGTCGGCTTCGTCGACGCCGCGGTCAACCACTGGCTCGCCGACAAGCGGCACGCACTGACCGGCGACCAGCTGGCGGACCTCCTGACCTGCTCGATCTGGTCGGTCCTCGACGGCAACCTCCGCTCCATGGGCGTCGACCTCGCTCCGGACCGGCTCGTGTCCGACCTGATCGGCGGCCGGGCCGAGTCCGGCGTCGGCTCTGGGGTGGCCGAACAGTAGCAAGCACCCCACGATGCCCGACCTCGCATTTGTTAGGTCTCAGTCCGCAAACACCTCATAGATGCGAACGGATTCCACTGCTACGGTACGCAGCTGCCGCCCACCGCACTGGGCTGCACCCCTGCGGAGATCCGAGGAGATGGATCCCATGCACCGTGTCTTTCACCGCCGTCCTCGCCCCATGGGCCGGGCTCTCGCCCTCGTGGTGGGAGCGGCACTTGCCGTGACCGTCCCGTTCACCGCGTACGCCAATTCCGTCGGCGTCACCGTCCGCACCCCGGGGGCCACATCCGGCCCCGCGGCCACGTTCGCCGAGATCACCACCGACGCCGCCTGCTCCAGCGGCCTGATCTCCGGCGGCGGCATCAGCCAGGCCATCGGCACCGGCATGTCCTCCAACGGCAACAAGATCAACGGCACCGTCCCCAGCCCCGACGGAAGCACCGAGTACCTCGGCTCCACCGGGGTCGTCGGCACCGACGTGACCCACTGGCTCGGCATCGGCGGCAGCGGAGGAGCGGTCAACGCCTCCTTCTCCAGCACCCCTTATGCCGTGTGCTTCAGCAGCAGCCTCGTCACCCACACCCAGGTGGTGATGAACAAGCTCGCCGGACCCACCAGCAGTGGAACCGTCGGCCTCGTCACCGCCACCTGCCCCGCGAACACCCGCCTGCTCGGCGGCGGCGCCCGCATCACCCCCGCGAGCGTCGGCAGCCTCAAGCCCATCGCGAGCTTCCCCACCTTCAACGACGCCGGCCACGGATTCGGCCAGAAGGCCGCGGCCGACGGGGAGACCGACGCCGACTCCTGGAGCGCGGTCGGCTGGAACGGCGGGGGCGGCAACAGCGACAACACCACCTACGCCTACGCCATCTGCAGCGGCGACGCCATCGACGTCAGCGGAGTCACGGTCACGGTCCGGCACACCTCGGTGAGCGGACCCACCGCCGCCACCACCGGGCAGACGGCCACCGTCGGCTGCGGCGAGGCCGACGGCAAGCTGGTCAGCGGCGGTGCCGCGATCAGCGGCGGGAGCCTCACCACCACGAACTTCACGGGCCCGGGCTCCGTCGGCGACCACCTCAACGGCAGCTACCCCAGCACCTCCGGCGGCAGCCCGGTCGGCGACGGAACGACCACGGCCGCGTACTGGACCGCCGACGCCCACACCGGTGGCGGCAGCTCCCCGAACACGTACACCGACGCCTGGGCGCTGTGCGCCGACGACGGCGTCTGATCCCGTACGTCGTCCTTCCGCTCCCCATTCCCCCGACTCGGCAGAAGAACTGACACATGAACACATCCCGCCCTGCGCGGACCCCTGCCCTGGCCCTGGCCGGCGCCGCTGTGCTCGTCGCCGCAGCGCTGTGCCCGCCCACCGCGACGGCCGTCGCCGCCGAACCCGTCTGCGGGACGACGGGTGTTCCCACCACGGATCCCGGAGCCGGATGCGGCTGGACCGCGCCCGGCACCGACACCTTCACCGTCCCGTCCGGAGTCAGCTCCCTGACCGTGGACCTGTACGGCGCGGAGGGCGGCAGCGCCGCCGGATACGTCACCCCCAACCCGGTCGATACAGGGGCCCCCGGCGGTCTCGGGGGCCACACCCGCGCCACCCTGGCCGTCACCCCCGGACAGGTCTTCCAACTCACCGTCGGCGCCGCCGGCATACCCGGCAGCTCGCGGAGAGGGGAGTACGCCCGGCCCGGCGGGTACGGCCACGGAGCGGGCGGCGGCGGAGCGCACGGGGGAGGGGGCTCCGGCGGCGGGGCCTCCGACCTGAGGGTCGGAGCGTTCAGCCCGGCCGAGCGGGTCCTGGTCGCCGGCGGGGGAGGCGGCGCCGGAAACGGCGGGCCCCGGCTGCACGGCGGGGACGGC
>NZ_DATCVQ010000612.1:0-3873 GCF_036566765.1 Streptomyces sp. | reverse complement strand
CAGCTCCGTGTCGAGGGCCGAGTCGACCGCGAGGCCGCGCTCGTCCTCCGACAGCGTCAGCGTTCCGGCCGCCGAGCGGGACACCACGTAGTACGAGTCGTGGTCGATCAGCATCCGGGCGTCCGACTCGGTGAGGGTCTTGGCGAAAGCCCCGGGGGCGATCTCCTCGTAGAACCCCCACCGCAGCGGGTTGCCGATCGCCGTCCGCGAGTTGAACACGGACGCGTAGCCGGCGAACCGCTCGCCGCCCTCGTCGTCAGCGGCCCGCAGCGCGAGGCCGGCCTCGGTCAGGGAAAGGCGGCGCTGCTCAGCGGCGCCGGTCGTCTTCGTGGGCATCGTCGCCCCCTTCCTGGTCAGCGTGGTCGGCCATCAGGCGGCGCGCCTCGGCCATGAGAGCGGCCGCGCGAGCGGGAACGTCCCCGCCGTTCTCGGCCAGAGGGTTGGAGCCCAGAGGGGCCATGAACGTCGGCTGCAGGTAGGTGTTGCCCTCGTCGCCTGGGATCGGCGGCATCTCCTCCAGCGCCCGGATGTCGTTCGCGGACATGACGCCCGTGTCCCGCATCGCCCGGTAGTACGTCGCCCGGCCGCTGGAGTCACCGCGGAGCAGGCCCTGCAGCGCGTAGTGCGCGTACTCTCCGGTCGGCAGCAGTTCCTTCGTGATCCGCTGCTCCGTCGGTGCCAGCCACGTCGGGCCGAGGTCGAACGTCACCCAGCCCTGCGCCTGCTGCTCCAGGCCCGTGCCCCACGACGTGGACTTCGCGGTCTCCATCAGCAGGAACAGCGGCACGCCGAACATGCGGGCAATCTCGGTGATCTGGAACTCGCGGGACTCCAGGAACTGGGAGTCCTTCAGCGGCATCGCCACCGGCTTGAACGACGCCCCCGAGTCGAGGACGGCGACCTCATGGGCGTTCTGGATCCCCGAGACCTTCGCCTGCCACCTGCTCTTGAGCGCCGTGGCCTGCTCCTGCGTCAGCCGCTGCTCGGTCTGCAGCACACCGGACACCATGTTCCCGGAGCCGAACAGCTTGGCCGCGCCCTCCTCGGCGGCCTGCGCCAGCCCGATGCCCTGCGCCGCCGCCCGCACCGGCGAGCAGCCCGTCAGCCCGTCGTACCCCAGGCCGGGGATGTGCAGGACGTCCCGCGACGTCAGCACGTGCTGGCCGCCCCAGTCGTCCGTGACGCTGAACAGTTTCCCCGCCGGATTGTCCGCCGACGGCCGCACCCGGCCCACCTGCACCCGGTCCGGCGACAGCGGCCACAACTCCCGCACCTGTCCGGACGCACCGCCCCGCAGCTTCTGCAGGTACGCGTTCCCCCACAACACCCGGTGCACGAACGCCAGCCGCCACAGCTCCAACGGCGTCAGGTCCGGATGCGGGTTCTCCAGCAGCGCCGACGTGGTCCGGTCCTTCGTCCCGGTCCGGTAGGTGTGCAGCGGCAGCGCCGCCGACACCCCCGCGATCACCGCGACCGACCGCCACACGGCCGGCATCTGCAGGCTCGACACCTCCGACACCTGCACCCCGGAGTCGGTCCGCTGGCCGCCCATCCAGTCCAGCAGCGAGGCGTCCGTCAGCGGCACGGCCGGATTCTCCAAGGACCGGCGCCCGAACAGGCCGAAGAGGCTCACGAGCTACCTCCCTTCCGGCCGGTGCTCGTTGCCCGCTCCACCGCCAGGACGCCCAGCAGACCGCCCAGGACGAGCGCAGCCGGCGTGTAGACGAGGGCGACGCCGGCGAGGCCGACGAGGACGAACAGGATCTCCAGGACGTACAGCAGCTTCACCACAGGTTCGGCGCCCCTTCCGGCTCCTCGACCTCCGCGCCAAGCCCCCAGCGCGCCAGGGTCGCCGCCACGAGCGGGCTGATGTCGACGCCGACACCACGCCGGGCCCACGCCCAGGCGTCGCCGAGGGGCCGCTTCTGCGCGCCGGCCAGGGCGACCGCGAGGGGCGCCTGGTCGAGGTGGCTGATGCCCTGCTCCACGACCGCGTCATAGAACTGGCCGGTGGCGTCCGCGATCTGCCGGGCCTTCGGCTGCACCACCTCGACGCCGAGCTCGTCGGCTAGGTCCTCGATGAGCGACCCCGCGGGGCCGCCCGCGTCGACCACCCAGCAGCGCGGCTTGTGCCGCTCGTGCAGCTCCTTCGCGCGCTCCACGACCCAGCCCATGCCGGGCCGGTGCTCGATGACCTCGACGTGCGTACCGCCCCGCCACGGCCCCGCCACAGCGATCGCCGCATGGGACCGCTCCGGGGTTGCGTCGACCGCCATCGCAATCGGACCGTCCGGCCGGGACTTCGGGTCGGCCAGCGACCGCCAGGCGTCCTCGCCGATGACCTGCCAGGTGTCCGCCTCGTCGCTGGGGTAGTCACCCACGCCCAGGCGCTCACGCTCGAAGATGCCGCCGGTGCCGAGCGAGGCCCGCTCGTTGCGGACGAACTCCGGGCTGATCAGGTAGCCGAGCGACGGGTTCGCCTTCGCCCAGGCGGCCGGGTCGTCGGAGGCGTCGTGCTCGGTGCAGCCGGGCCGGCACTCGTCCAGGTGCGGGTCTACCGACCACTCGAAGTACGCCAGCGACGGATCCGCAACGCCGGCCTCACGAGCGGCCAGCGCGCGGCGCCGCAGCCGGGCCAGCTGTACCGACGGATGGCCGATCCCGGCGCTGCCGAGGTACCAGAGTTGGGGGTTCTCGATCGCGGACATCGTCGGCATGAGCGCGCCCATGGCGTCGTCACCCAACGCCATCGCCTCGTCGAGGATGTTGCAGTCCCCGGTCCAGCCTCGACCGGACCCACCGGACCGGGCGATGAACTGCAGGGACTGACCGGTGGTGAGCGTGATGGACGTCTCGGTGGTGTTGTTCAGGATCCGCTTGACGCGTTTCCGCAGGTCAGGGGTGCCGAGGATCAGGGACTGAATCCGCTGGAACGCAACCCGGCTCGTCTTGAACTCGTGCGCCGAGTGGATGATCAGGTGTTCCTTCAGCAGGAACAAGCCCGCCAGCTCGCGGGCCTCGATGATCCCGCCCTTGCCGTTCTGCCTCGGGACGTTGACGCAGCACTCGAAGGCCGCCCACTTGCCGTCCTTCCGCTCCCGCATGCCGACGTCCAAGACGTGCTGCTGCCACGGGAACAGCTCCAGACCCGCCCTCGCGGCCAGCTCCACCGCTTCCTGGGCCACCGAGGACGTGAACACGGGCGGGGCAGTGAACAGCCGGGGCGTCTGCACACCCCGCAGCTCAGGCTCGGCGAGCACGGACAAGACCGTCCTCCCGCTTCTGCTCCTTCTTCACGGCCAGTTCGTCGACCCAGTCCATCTCCGCTTGCACGGGCGCGAGCTTCCGCAGGTCCTCCATGACGGCCCGCAGCTCGCGGGCGGCGTTCGCCTTCGCTGTCGGGCTGCCCGGCATGTCGACCGACTCGGCCAGGCTGACGGCAAGTTGCGCAAGGCCGGGGGACAGGTCGCGCACTCGGAGCTGTTCGATCTCGGCAGTGATCGCGTCCACGACAGTCGCCATGATCACCCCCAGGCAGTCACGCAGCGTTGCGTCACGGAAAGTCACTATTTACCCGGTTTGACAAACCGGGGAATTAGCGAGTGATCCACCCCGTGTAAAAAATCGGGCGAGAAGGGCTTTTGGGTCGCCCGTCCCGGCGCTGAACTTTTGATCCACTCTCCCCCTGGCGAGCCTGGATCAGCGCCGATCGGAGATCGTTTCTGTTGCGTTGAGCGAGCGCTTGCGGGGTGTAGCGGGGCCGCCGTCGGGCTGGTTGCCCGCTGTCACCACTGCCTGGATGTCTGGGGCATGACGTCCTGCGCCTGGGGCCGGCGCTGCCGGTACCAGCGGGTGGCGACCCGCTGCATCTCG